>QKAX01000116.1 GCA_003246255.1 Demequina lutea | reverse complement strand
CCGCCCGCGTGAGCCACGCGGGGTCGAGCGGGCGATCCTGGGGCAGGTCCTCGGGCATCATGGCGCCATTCTGCCAAGTCCCTGGCCGAGACGCCTCATGCCACACGGCCCGGTTCCGCCGAACGCAAAAGGTGCTCCCGATACGGGTACGGGAGGGGGTATCCTCGATCAATCGGGACAGCCCCACTGTCCCGCCGCTCGAAGGAGATGTCATGACCGCCGTTCACCTGGACGCCCAGGACATGGAGCCCGTCGTCAAGCGCCTCCGCCGTGCGCAGGGCCAACTCGCTGGCATTCTCAACATGATCGACGAGGGCCGCGACTGCGGCGACGTCGTCACGCAGCTGGCCGCCGTCTCCAAGGCAATCGACCGCGCAGGCTTCACCATGATCGCGGCCGGCCTGCAGCAGTGCATTCGTTCCGATGAGGACGAGACCGAGGCCCGCGAGCGCCTCGAAAAGATGTTCATGTCGCTGTCCTAGGCGACGCGCACGCTCGCTAGAGCGTGCCCGGCGGGGGAGGCGCGAGCCGCGCCTCAAGCCCCTGCCTCAGCTGGGCCGCCGCGCCCTGATCCCCCGCTGCGACGGCATCGGCCAGGTCCGTGAGTTCGGCCTCGAGTCTGCGCTGCGCGGCGAGCGCCTGCGACCCGAACGTCCTTGCCACGTCGTTGCGGTAGGAGCGCCGCTTCCACCAACTGCGCTTGACGGCGTCAACGTACGTGACGGGGATGCGGCCGAGCGCGCCGGGGGCAGCGAGCGTGCGCTCAAACCAGCGGTGCTCGGCCCCTCGCACCAGGCGAATGGCGGCCCACACGAGCAGCGGCACTGCCACGAGGAATGCGAGTCGGGCAGGGAGCGCGACCAGCAACGGCGAGTTCCAGAGCATGTGCAGCAGCGGGCCCGCCACCACAAGGGCCAACCCCACCGGGAAGCGTAGGCGTCCGCGGTCGGTGATCCAGAACCCCACTCCGGCGCCCACAAGTGCCGAGAACACCACGGACACCGATGCGAACAGCACTGCTCGCATGAAGAACACGATGAGCGTCGAGGCCACGGGGTCCTCGCCAAAGCTCAGGTAGGCGATGTTGAAGCCGTACAGGATGTCCTCGGTCACCGTGAACCCGAGGCCCGCGAAACCGGCGAGGAGCGCGGCATCCATGGGCGTGCGCAGCCGCTCGCGCGCCACCAGCACCACGGCCAGGATCGCGAGCGCCTTGCCGGTCTCCTCGGTGAGGGGCGCGGCGATGGCGGCGCCCCACGCCTGCGCAAGATCCACACTCACGTGCTGCGCGAGAAGCGTGATCATCGCACCGTTGGCCGGCAGCGCGTACGCCCCGGCCGCGACGAGTGCTCCCCACAGCGCGGCGGTCCACGACGCAGAGCGGGCGACTCGCCCCCACAACTGCGGGATGCGCAGCAGTAGCCACCATGCGAGCCACACCAGGGCACCCAACAGCAAGCCGGTCACGGCCGCCGCGGGGAAGTCAATGACGCCGATGCCGAGGCCGCCCCACACCTGAGCCGCGCCCCACAGGAGCGCCGCCACGAGCGCCCACCACGCGACGCGGCCGGGGGCGAAGATCGGCACGGCGAAGCGCCGCCTCGTCAGTTCCTTCACGGGGTCACCTCCCCCAGCTCCGACGCGTCGATCACCAGCGAGTCGCCGATTGCCTGGATCGCGTCCACGCGCTGAGCGACCTCGGGCTGCGGGCCGCGCACCACCACCACGGTGATGAGTTCGCCGTAGCGGATCACGTCGATCCATAGCGGGTCGCCGGGAGCGGCATCCGCGGCCGCGGTGATGCGGAAGTCTTGCCGCTCGGGCGCCGCGAGACTCGTCTCCAGGTCCGCCTCAACGGCGCTCAGGTCCGTCAGACCCGTGAGCAGGCCATCGTCGTCCGGAACGTCGTCGGGAACCGTGAAGCCCCCGTCGTAGACGAGGTCTCCGATGTGACGCACAAGGGAGGCGGACCCCTCGAGCCACACGCCGTCGCTGACGACGACGCTCACGGCGCCCTGCGTGATCGTGGGCTGCAACTGCGCCGAGGCGGCCAGGTCCAGGTTCCAGCCGGCGGGCAGCGTGACGTATCCGTAGGTGGTGCCGACCACAGTGTCGGTGGCAAGCATCCTGGTAGCGGGGCCCTGTGCGGACAAAGCGGGTAGGCCAAAGCTACACGCGACCAAGGTCACGAGCAGGACGACAAGCCCGGAGGCACGCTGGAGGCGAGTCACGGTACGAGCCTACCGAGGACCAGACTCGTGCATACCCCGGGGGGTATGTGATACTGTCGTGGCAGACGCCGGGACATCCCCACATTCTTCCCCCGGCCATCGGAACCAGAAGGAGTTCGTATGCGCATCGTGGTTGTTGGCGGAGTCGCCGGCGGAATGTCCGCCGCTGCCCGCGCTCGCCGCCTGGACGAGCATGCCGAGATCATCGTCTTTGAAAAGGGCCCTGACGTCTCGTTCGCCAATTGCGGCCTGCCGTATCACGTGGGTGGCGACATTGAGTCGCGCGACTCCCTGCTGCTGCACACCCCCGCGTCGCTCAAGTCGTCGCTTGGACTGGACGTGCGCATCGGCACCGAAGTGGTATCGATCGACCGCGCCGCCAAGACGGTGACCGTCAACGGTCCCGCTGGCACCGAGGTCGTGTCGTACGACGCGCTGGTGCTCTCGCCCGGCGCCTCGGCCTTCACTCCCCCGATCCCCGGAATGGACCTCCCGCAGGTCACTCACCTGCGCACAGTGGACGACGCCACGGCGCTGGCCGAGCGCGTCGGCTCCGCGAAGTCCGCGGTGGTGCTGGGCGCCGGATTCATCGGCCTGGAGACCGCCGAGGCCCTGCGCGAGCGCGGCCTTGAGGTGGCACTCGTGGAGATGGCGCCGCAGGTGTTGCCGCCCCTGGCACCCGAGCTCGCCCGCCTCGTGGAACTCGAACTCACAGCCAACGGCGTGGGAGTGGTGACCGGCTCCGCCGCGACGGGCGTGGAGCCTGCGGCCGATGGCCAGGTCACCGTGTCGCTCGACAACGGCGCGCGGGCCACGGTTGACCTCGTTGTCGTGTCCGTGGGCGTGCGGCCCAACTCCAAGCTGGCCATCGAAGCCGGACTCACGGTGGACGACCGCAGCGCGATTGTCGTGGACGACGAGCAGCGCACCAACGACGCGAGCATCTGGGCCGTGGGCGACGCGATCGCCGTCACCAACGCCATCACTGGCGCCGTGGGCCCTGTGCCGCTGGCCGGCCCCGCGAACCGTCAGGGCCGCCGCGCCGCCGAGTCGATCTTTGGCGTGGCCAAGCCCGCCAAGCCCGTGCTGGGCACCGCGATCGTCAAGGTGTTCGGCATCACCGCGGCCGTGACGGGCGCGAGCCCGCGGATGCTGGACATGGCCGGCACTGACTACGTGGTGCACCACACGCACCACCTCAACCACGCGGGCTACTACCCGGGCGCTCAGCAGGTTCACCTCCTGGCAACGTTCGCGCCTGACGGCACGCTCCTTGGCGCGCAGGGCGTGGGCCGCGAGGGAGTGGACAAGCGCATCGACGTGATGGCCACCTCGCTACGCGCGGGCTTTGGCGCGGACGACCTCGCCGAGCTCGAGCTCGCCTACGCCCCGCCGTACGGCTCCGCGAAGGACCCCGTCAACATGCTGGGCTTCATGATGCAGAACTACATCGCAGGCAACCTGAAGACCTGGGGCGCCAAGGATGTGGAGTGGGCGCGCGAGAATGCGCTCATCCTGGACGTGCGCTCCGCCGGCGAGTACGCGATGGGCCACCTGCCCGAGGCCCTGCACATCCCGCATGACGAGATCCGGGCCAACCTTGACCGCATCCGCGAGGCCGCCGACGGCCGACCCGTGCGCGTGCACTGCGCCTCCGGCTTCCGCTCGTACCTGGCCCACCGCATTCTGGACCAAGAGGGATTCGATTCCGCCAACTTTGACGGCGGCATGCTCACCCTGCAGACATCGCTTCCCGGCCTCGAGCTCGAGACCGGCGCGGCGCGCGAGGCCGCCACGGCCTAGCGCATCAGAACGTGGCGGCCCTGCGCCGCCGCGACGGAGATCGTGGGGATCTCCTTCGGCGGGGGCGCTCAGGCGCCTCCGCCGAAGTCGTTCTGGGCGCGAGCTGGCGGCCCCGCCTCATGGCCCTAGCCCAGTTCGATGGGCGCCTTGACGAGCCGCAGTTTGCCGTCGGGGTCGAGCGACGAGGCGAGGCGCACCTGGAAGCGCGCGTCGTCGGTCTCGGGGAAGTCGGTGCGCTGATGGCCTCCACGGCTCTCCTCGCGCACCATCGCCGCCTCGGCAATGAGCGAGGCGCACGTCAGCACGTTTGACGTCTCCCACTCCGCCACCTGCGGCATCGTCGCTGGCTCGCTATCGGTCTGAAACAGTGCACGCGCGCCAGCGAGCTTCTCGAGCGCCACCGCGAGCGTCGCGGCGTCCCTGAACGGGCCCGCGCCGCGGTGGGCGATCTGCTGGATGCGGACGCGCATCGTGGCGGGGATCAGGGAGACGGGCATCGGCCGGTCTACCGGGTCCTCGCACGTCAGCGCGCCAGCCTCGATCATCTCGGCAGCATCGGCGCACGCGCGCGTGCCAAAGACGAGGCCCTCCAGCAGCGAGTTGGAGGCAAGCCGGTTGGCGCCATGCACGCCGGAGCACGCCGCCTCGCCCACCGCGTAGAGACCGCGCAGCGTCGAGCGCCCGTGCAGGTCGGTGAGCACTCCGCCCGAGTGGAAGTGCTGCGCAGGCGCCACCGGAATGAGGTCCGTCGCCATGTCGATGCCGCGTTCCTCGAGCCGCTCCCAGATCGTGGGGAAGCGCTCGCGCAGGAACGTGCCGCCCAGGTGACGGCAGTCGAGGAACACGTTGTCGGTGCCCTCCTCCTCCATCATCCGCACGATGTTGCGCGACACCACATCTCGCGGGGCCAGCTCGGCGAGCTCGTGGCGGCCCACCATGAAGCGCTCGCCGGACGAATTCAGCAGATACGCCCCCTCGCCGCGCACCGCCTCCGAGATGAGCGGCAGCTGCCCCGTGGCCGAGGTGCCCTGCCACAGCACTGTGGGGTGGAACTGCACAAACTCCATGTCCGCGATGGTCGCCCCGGCCCGCAGCGCGGCCGCGACGCCGTCACCAGTGGCCGACGACGGGTTGGTGGACGAGGAGTACACCTGGCCGATACCGCCGGTGGCCATCACCACGGCCTTCGCGAGCGCCGCGCCGACGCCATCGCGCGTCCCCTCACCAATCACGTGGAGCGTCACGCCGCACACAGGGCCCGGGTTGCCGTCGGCGTCGGGCGCCGCCGTGAGCAGGTCCACGACCATCGCGTGCTCGATGATCTCCACGCGCGGGTCCTGGCGCACTGCCTCGAGCCGCGCCACCAGCGCGCGCGAGATCTCGGCACCCGTCGCGTCGCCTCCCGCGTGCGCGATGCGGTCGCGGTGGTGGCCGCCCTCGCGCGTGAGGGTGATGGAGCCGTCGGCCTGCTTGTCAAAGTTCGCGCCGCGGTCCACGAGCTTGCGTACCCGCTCCGGCCCCTCCGTCACCAGCGCGCGCACGGCCTCCGGCGAGCACAGCCCCGCCCCCGCGACAAGGGTGTCCTCAAGGTGCTCGTCGGGCGTGTCCTCGGGGTCAAGCGCCGCCGCGATGCCGCCCTGCGCCCACAGCGTGTTGCCGGAACTGAGCCCGCCCTTTGTCACCAGCAGCACGCGATTCACGCGGTGCCGCAGCTCGAGGGCAGCAGTAAGGCCCGCAATGCCGGAGCCGACGACGATGACGTCAGCCTCTACCGTCCAACCCGGTGCGGGGGCGGCGAGGCGCTGAGCGAAGCCAGTCATGGGTTCAGCCTAGAACCGTCGCGGAGGGACCGCGTGCGCGCCGGGAGCGGCGTACGTGGCACCCCGAGCCTGCTAATCGGCCGAGACGTCGTGGTGAAAGGCGTCCCAGCCAGCAGCG
Organism: Demequina lutea; assembly: GCA_003246255.1. Taxonomy (GTDB): domain Bacteria; phylum Actinomycetota; class Actinomycetes; order Actinomycetales; family Demequinaceae; genus Demequina; species Demequina lutea_A. The sequence continues at coordinate 9,406 of QKAX01000116.1, read as the reverse complement.
CGGAAGTCGTGAACCGCCACACCTGAACGCTCGAGGCCCGAACCGGCGGGCACCTGGCCGGGCTCATCGCCCAGGTCGATGATGCGGTTCTGGCCGTCAACGAACACCACGTGGGGCTCGAACGTGCGGGCTTCGGCGTCGGACAGCATGCCGTATCCGATGATGATCACCAGGTCGCCGGCAGTGACAAGGTGCGCGGCGGCGCCATTGATGCAGATGATGCCGGAATCCGCCTCGCCCGGAATCGCGTAGGTGGTGAGGCGCGATCCGTTGGTGACGTCCACGACGTCCACCTGCTGGCCCGGCAGGATGTCGGCCGCTTCCATGAGGGTGGCGTCGATGGTGATCGAACCCACGTAGTGCAGGTCGGCCTGCGTCACGGTGGCCCGGTGGATCTTGGAGATCATCATCGGGCGCTGCAGGGACGTGGTCACGCGGAGGGCTCCTTCGAGATGGTGTGCTGTGGCTCGGGGGCGGCGCTGGCGGCCGGCTCCGGGGCAGCGGCTGGCGCCGGCGCAGCGGCCGGGCGCGGCCCTACCCACGTGGCGGTGTTGTCGATCAGACGAGTCTCGCCCACCCGGGCGGCCACCGCCACGACCACCTCTCCACGGTAATCGTCAGGCACTGGCTGCGCGGACGCGGGGTTGAGCGCGCCCACATACTCGACGTCCACGGCCGGCACCGTGGCGAGCGCTGCGCGCGCCACCGAGAGCGCGAGCGTGATGGGCCCACCCTCGTCCAGCACCTGCCGGGCCTCGGTGAGCGAGCGACTGAGGGCCAGCGCATCGGCCCGCTGCTGGTCGCTCAGGAACACATTGCGGCTCGACAGCGCGAGGCCGTCCGCGTCGCGCACGGTGGGCACCACGGAGATCGTGGTGCGCACGTTGAGGTCGCGCACCATGGAGCGGATGGCGATCACCTGCTGCGCGTCCTTCTGGCCAAAGAACGCCACGTCAGGCTGCGTGAGGTTCAGCAGCTTGAGCACCACCGTGAGCACGCCGTCAAAGTGGCCGGGGCGCGCGGCGCCCTCGAACACCTCATTGATCGCGCCCGCGTTGACCGTGACGACCGGCTTGCCACCCGGGTAGACGTCGTCCACCTCGGGCGCGTAGATCACATCAACCCCGAGCGGCTCCAGGAGCGCGGCATCCGCGTCGAGCGTGCGCGGATAGCGCTCAAGGTCGGCCGGGTCGTTGAACTGCAGCGGGTTCACAAAGATGGTCACCACCACCTGGTCGGCCGCCTCCCGCGCGGCGCGCACCAGAGCGAGGTGCCCCTCGTGCAGCGCGCCCATGGTCATCACCACCGCCCGCGTGCCAGACGTCGCAAGCTCCCGCAACTCCTTGGCGGTGTGCACAATGCGCATGGCTCAAGCCTCTCCTAGGGCGGCGATGACCGCCGCGTACTCGGGCGGGCCGATGCGGCCCCCCGCAAGCGCCAGGTCTGCAGTCGCCCTGGCCATCGCACGGTAGGCGACGAGCGCCTCGTGCCGCGTCGCGAGCGCCGCGACGTGCGCAGCAACGGTACCCGCATCTCCGCGCACCACGGGACCGGTGAGCGTCGTCACCGCGCCGGGGGCGTCCGCGAGCGCACCCTCGACCGAGGCATGCACCAGAGGGCTCAACACCCGCCCCGGCTCCTCGATTCCGGCGGCGGCGAGCAGCGCCGATGCTTGAGTCACCAAGGTGACCACGTGGTTCGCGCCGTGCACCAGTGCCGCGTGATAGAGCGGCCTTGACGCGTCATCGAGCACGATGGGGTCGCCCCCCATCTCCACGACCATCGCCTGCGCGATCGGCAAGAACGGCCCGGGGGCGGTCACGGCGAAGGTCGCGCCCACCATGCGGTCGAGGTCAAGCGACGTACCCGTGAATGTCATGGCCGGGTGAATCGCCATGGGGATGACGCCCTGTGCCGCGGCCGCTTCCAAGGCGTCGAGACCGTTCTTGCCCGAGGTGTGCACCACGATCTGACCTTGCCGCCATGCCCCCACTGACGCGAGACCCGCGGCCAGGCCGGCGAGGGCGTCGTCCGGGACCGTGAGAAACACCAAGTCCGCGGCGGCGACAAGCTCCTCGACCTCCAGCCGAGGCACGCCCGGCAGCAGCGCCTCGATACGCGTCTGGCTTGCCTCGGAGACGCCCGATGCTCCCACCACATGATGGCCAACGCGCGCCATCGCGGCGCCTAGTACGGCGCCCACGCGTCCGGCTCCCACGATGCCGACGGTCAGGCGCCCGGGACGATCACCGGCCGTCATGGGGTGCCTCCTGAGTCACGGCAGGGGAAGCCTCCGACTGCGCCGCGGACGACGGAGCGTCGGCGTCGGCATCGGCATCGGCGAGGCCCACCTTGGCCATCCACTGCTCCGGTGTCTGCACCTTGCGCCGCTCTCGCGCCCGCTGCGCCTGGGCCTCGACGAGCGCGATCGCGTCGGCGACGGCCAGGTGCTGCGCGACCGGACGCACCACACCCTTGGTGGAGTGCACCTCCACCGTGGCGAGGCCCAGAGCGCGCTCGAGGACGCCCTGCGTGATAGCGAGCGACTGCGTGCGCTCGTGCGGCACCACCATGAGTTCGCGCACCAGGCGACCCCTGCGGATGAACAGCGCGGTGTCGGTGGCCCGCACGCCACGCTGGCGCCACTGGATCGGGTCAATCCACCGTGCCGCGCGCGGTGCCGTCACAAAGCCGCCCTCCGCACCCGAGCCCGACAGCGCGCGAGACACCGTGCCGGCCGGGTCCGCGTCGCCAAGGTTGGGCAGCACCGACCACAGCGCGGTGAGCGCCTCGCCGCGCGTGCCCACCGGCATGAGAGTGGACACGGCCTGCTGATCGTCCTGGTATCCGGCCACGTTCGCCACGATCTCCCACCAGTCGCGGCCACGCCACAGCAGCGACTGCTTGAACTGGACGGCCTGCACGCGACCGGGCGGGATGGTCTGCCTGCGCGTCTCCATGAGGCCATGCGCCAGTCGCACGCCGTCCTGTGAGATCCCAAGGCGGAAGTTCATACCGCGGTTGAGCGATGCCATGGCGTATGTGAACATGCCAAACAGCGCTGACAGCACACCAAAGAAGCCGCCGCCAAAGAAGACCGCCACCAGGTCGACCTCAGGCAACGCGATGCCCAGCGCAAGCGAGCCTGCCGCAAACACCACGGCGAGGATCACCATGGTGACGGTGCCCCAGCTGAGGGCGATCGAGCCCAGCAGGCGCGGGATCGGCACCGCCACGAGCGGGCGCTCCTCTGCGGCAGCCACGGCAGTGTGGGCGGACCCGGGGGCCGGAGCGAGCCGGAAGCCCTCCATCTCGTGACGAAGGCTGAACTCGCCGCGCGGAGCGTCCTCGCCCGACGAGCGGGCCGCGACCTCGGCGCGGAATCCCGCAGCGAGCAACAGCACCTCGTTGCGCAGCGCCTCGGCATCAGCCAGGCGCAGATACATGAGCTGGATGCCCGACTTCTCGCCGCCGGCCACCTCAACTGTGAGCTTGGCAAAGCCAAAGATGCGGCTGACGAGCGGCTGGACCACATCCACAGCCTGGACGCGATCAAGTCGCGCCTGGCGGTGTTGCCGCATCAGCAAGCCCTTGCGCTGCTCGATCGCCTCGTCGGTGATCCGATACGTATGGAAGGACCAGCTCAGGTACCCAAAGCCGATCGCTAGCGCCGCCAGGGCCGCCACGATCAGGGCCACGCGCGCCAGTGTCAGGTGGAGGTCAAGTTGCTCCTCTGACGATGGCGCACCAGGCCCCTGCGAGAACCAGTAGCCAATCGCGGCCGCGAAGACTGCCCACCCACCCAGCAGAGGCGACACAGGATGGACGTGCGTCCACTCACGCGGAGCGGAGAACACGCGCTCGTGCTGCTCGGTCATAGTCCCGCCAGCTGCGCCTCTCCACGGGCCGTGAGGCGATCGCGGAGCCGCTCGGCGTCCGAGGCGAGCACACCCGAGAGGGAGGCATCGGTGCCGGGCGAGGCCGTGTGGAGCTGAATCGAGCAGATGCCGAACGCCCGCTCGACCGGGCCTGACGTCACCTCCACGTACTGCATGCGGCCGTACGGCACCACTGTGACGCGGCGCACGAGGCGGCCGCGGCGCACCAGCAGATCGTCGTCACGCTCGGCCCAGCCATGAGCGTGCACCACCCTCACGGTGATCCACGCGGACCAGGCAGCCAACACCACGACCACGGCGAGCACCCACCAGAAGTTGCGGTGAAGCGTGAGCGACGCCACCACTGCGGCCGCCGCGGGCACCACAAAGTACGCGGTGGCGGTGATGAGCCGCACGGGAATGAGTCGAGGGGAGGCGGGGGTCCACACCACGCCTTCCGGGCTGAACCACGTCATGCGTCTAGTGTGCCACCGGGCCGGCCACCGAGCCCGGGCCGTCGGGGTCATCGTCCATCGGATCCACACGGCACCAGTGCTCGGCGATGATCCCGGCAGCCGTCATGACAAGGCCGCCCAGCGCCACCACCCCCGCGGCGATGGCCGCATCGCGGCGGGGCTCATGCCCCCAATCGGGCAGCAGCGGCAGCACGTAGCCACCGTAGGCCCCAGCCAACACAGCTCCCGCATACGCGCACGCCTGCGCAAGCTGCACCGTGCGCAGCGCCCGCTGGGGCGACACATCCCTGCGCTTGCCCTTCTTGAGTTGGCGCACCGTCCATCCCATGTAGAGCACGCCAGCAGAGACCAGCACGGCCACCACGAGGGTGGTGGGCGGCACGCGCACGGGGGTGGCCCCCGTGCGGAAGCCATTCCACGCGACAAAGGCGGCCACAGCGAACGCGGCGGCGCCCACAGCGAGCAAGACTCGCCAGCTCAATGGCCTCATGAGGCCGGCACCATCATGACGTCGCAGGCCAGGGATCCACGACCACCTGGACCGTCTCCTGCAGCGGCCGCGCTGCCTCCCTCACCGAGCCAAGACCGGGAAGCACGGCGTCAGGCTCCATGAGCGTCCACGGCACCAGCACAAAGCCACGTCCGGCGACGCGGGGATGGGGAAGCTGGAGATCATCCGAGACACCCTCGGTGCCATCGAAGTCGATGATGTCGATATCGAGCGTCCGGGGGCCGTTCTGCACGCTGCGTTCGCGGCCGTGGACAATCTCGATGCCGTGGCACGCGGCGAGTAGCTCGCGCGGCGTCAGCGAGGTGGTCACGCGCACCACAGCGTTCAAGTAGTCCGGCTGCGGCGGGCCGCCCATGGGAGCGGACTTCACGAGCGGCGAGGTGGCACGCACGTGAATGCCGGGAATCCTGTCGAGCGCATCAAGCGTCTCGCGCATGGCGAGCTCCACGTCACCCAGGTTGCCGCCCAGCGCCAAGAGCGCGGGAACCGGCTCGAAGGGGCGCTGATCGAACTGATCGCGCACAGTGGTCTCCCCGCCGTACAGCAGCGGGTCCTGAGGCGCGCCAGCGGACGAGCCAATGCGCTTGTCGGCCCACAGGCCCCCTGTGCGAATGTCGCGGCGGATCGTCACGGAGACGTCGCCAAAAGGCACCGGGATCGGGGCCTGGGGCTTGTGCAGGCGAACGTCAACGCACGAGACAAGGCTCATCTCGAGCACCGCAAGCGCAATCTGCTCCGCCACCGTCTCGATGAGGTCGCGCGGCTCGCCAGAGATGATGTCGGCGACGCGCTGCGCCACCGCGGCGTAGTTGACTGTCTTCGCCAGGTCGTCGTGGGCAGCGGCGGCGCGCGTCGAGGTGTGAATCACCACGTCGGCCACAAAGGTCTGACCGGCCTGGCGCTCCTCTGGCAGCACGCCGTGGTGGCCCACGGCAGTGATGCCCTCGAGGGCGATCCGGTCCAGTTCAATGCCCGCGCGCACGTACGGGGTCGACATCCAGGTCATGCGCTCATCGTTCCGTCTCAGTGGCCGCTTGCCAAGCGGACACGACGGCGATCGCGTCCCGAGCGGCTGTGGCATTGTGCACGCGCACCGCCCACGCACCCGCCTGCGCGGCGAGCGTGGTGACGGCGGTGGTGGCGTGATCGCGCTGGTCGGGCGCCGGCTCGTCGTGCCCCGCACGCGCTATCGCGGCGCCCAGGAAGCGCTTGCGAGACGCGCCGACGAGCACCCTGGCTCCCCCGCTCCACTCGCCCATCCGCGCCAACAGGGGCCAGTTCGATTCCGTCACCTTGGAGAATCCAAGGCCGGGATCCAGGATGATCCGGTCGGGGTCCACTCCGGCCGCCGCCAGCGCCCCGACCCGCGCGGCCAACTCGTCACGCACCTCGACCACCACATCCGCGTAGGCGTCGAGGGCATCCATGAGAGGCGAATGCGCCCGCCAGTGCATGGCCACAAACTCCACGTCCAGCGCGGCTACGGTCGCACCCATATCGGGATCCGCGAGGCCACCCGAGACGTCGTTCACCAGCACCGCGCCCGCCTCGACCGCCGCGCGGGCTGTGACGGCATGCATCGTGTCGATGCTCACCGCGACCCCGTGCGCCGCGAGCGCGCGCACCACCGGCACCACTCGTCGGGCCTCCTCGGCCGGCGCGACGGGTTCCGCACCTGGCCGCGTGGACTCGCCGCCCACGTCCACGATGTCTGCACCGCCTGCCACCAGCGCGAGCCCCTGGGCGATCGCGGCATCGGCGTCAAGGAACCGGCCGCCGTCGCTGAATGAATCGGGCGTCACGTTGAGCACGCCCATCACGAGGCACCGGTCTGCGCGCGGAAGGCCCGCCACGTCTACTTCCCGACGATGAGGCTCATGGCCTCGGCGCGCGTCGCCGCGTCGCGCATCACGCCTCGCACGGCGCTGGTCAGCGTGCGCGAGCCGGGCTTACGCACTCCGCGCATCGACATGCACAGGTGCTCCGCCTCGACCACCACGATCACGCCGCGCGCACCCAGCTCGTCCACCAACGCCTCTGCCACCTGCGTGGTGAGACGCTCCTGCACCTGGGGGCGCTTGGCGAACACGTCCACGAGTCGGGCAATCTTTGACAGCCCCGTGATGCGACCGTCAGCGCCGGGGATGTACGCCACGTGCGCAACGCCATGGAACGGCACCAGGTGGTGCTCGCACATCGAATACAGCTCGATGTCCTTGACCAGGATCATCTCTTCGTGGCCCAGCTCAAACACGGTGCCGAGCACGTCAGCGGGGTTCTGCCGCAGGCCCGCGAAGAACTCCTCGTAGGCGCGCGCTACTCGAGCGGGCGTGTCGAGCAGCCCGTCGCGGTCGGGGTCCTCGCCTACCGCGAGCAGGATCTCGCGCACGGCCGCCTCGATGCGCGCCGTGTCGACGCCGCCTGCGGGGCCGCCAGCGTCCGCGCCGTCGGCCATGACCTAGGCCTCGTCGGCGGGGGTCGCGTCGGCCGGCGCCGCGTCAGCGCCCGGCTCTCCCGCCGCGTCAGCAGGCTCGGTCTTGGGCTCCACCTCGGCCGTGGCGGGCGAGTCGGCGGGCGCAATGGGCTCGGGGTTGTTGGCCGCCCACTCGCCACTGATCCAGCTGGTGCGAGCCGGGGCCTTCTGCACGCGTGAGAACAGCGCGGCGAGCTCGGCTTCGAGCAGCGTCTCCTTCTCCAACAGCTGCTCAGCGAGCTCATCAAGCACCGCGCGGTTCGTGTTGAGCGCCTCGGTGGCCTCGCGCATCGCGCGGTCCATCAGCTGGCGCACCTCGGAGTCCACCATGGCCGCCACGCGCTCGGAGTAGTCACGGCCATGACCCATGTCGCGGCCCATGAACACCTCGCCCGAGCTTCCAGCAAGGCGCACGGAGCCCACCTCGGTGGACATGCCGTACTCCGTGACCATCTGGCGAGCAATGTCGGTCGCCTGGCTGATGTCGTTGCTGGCGCCCGTAGACGGGTCGCCAAACACGATCTCCTCGGCCACACGTCCGCCCATCGCGTACGCGAGGTTGTCGAGCAGCTGGTTGCGGGTCTTCGAGTAGCGGTCCTCGGCGGGCATGACCATCGTGTAGCCGAGCGCGCGGCCACGGGGCAGGATCGTCACCTTGGTGACGGGGTCCGTGTGGTTCATCGCGGCCGCAACCAGCGCGTGACCGCCCTCGTGGTACGCCGTGACGCGCTTGTCGTGGTCGTTCATCACTCGCGTGCGCTTCTGCGGTCCCGCGATGACACGGTCGATCGCCTCGTCAAGCTCAGCGGTGCCGATGCTGGTGGCGTCGCGGCGGGCTGCGAGCAGCGCCGCCTCATTGAGCACGTTGGCGAGGTCCGCGCCGGTGAAGCCGGGGGTGCGCTTGGCGACGGCGCTGAGGTCCACCTCGGGAGCGATGGGCTTGCCCTTGGCGTGCACCTCGAGCACCTTCTGGCGGCCCTTCAGATCCGGCGCGTCCACACCGATCTGGCGGTCGAAGCGACCGGGGCGCAGCAGCGCGGGGTCCAGGATGTCGGGACGGTTGGTGGCCGCGATCATGATGACGTTGGTGGTGGCGTCAAAGCCGTCCATCTCCACCAGCATCTGGTTGAGGGTCTGCTCGCGCTCGTCGTGACCTCCGCCCATGCCGGCGCCGCGGTGGCGACCCACAGCGTCGATCTCGTCCACAAAGATGATGGCGGGGCTGGACTTCTTGGCCTTCTCGAACAGGTCGCGCACGCGGCTCGCGCCCACACCCACAAACATCTCCACAAAGTCGGAACCCGAGATGGAGAAGAACGGCACCCCAGCCTCGCCCGCGACGGCGCGCGCCAGCAGGGTCTTACCGGTGCCGGGCGGGCCATACAGCAGCACGCCCTTGGGGATCTTGGCGCCCACAGCCTGGAACTTGGCGGGGTTCTCGAGGAACTCCTCGATCTCCTTGAGCTCCTCGACAGCCTCCTCGGCGCCCGCGACGTCGTCGAACTTCACCTTGGGGGCATCCGGCTTGACCTCGGTCGCGCGCGAGCGGCTGAACTGCATGAGGCGACCGCCTCCCTGCATGCTCGACATGATGAACCAGAACAGGCCCACCAGCAGCAGGATCGGCAAGAAACTAAAGAGAATCGACTGCCACAGCGACGTCTGCGGCACCACCGAGTCGTAGCCGTCGCTCGCCTGCGACGCGGCCACCGCATCGGCAATGGCGGGGCCCTGCGGCGCGACGTAGTAGAACGACACGAGGCCATTCGCCTCGGCGTCGGTGTCGGCTAGCACATCGGGCACCGTGTCGCCCAGCTGCACCTCCACGCGCTGGTCGCCGTCGGTGATCTGCACCTGCTGGATGGAGTCATCCTGCAGCAGCGCAAAGCCCTGCGACGTGGAGATCTTGACCACCGGCTGCTGCGTGAGGCCCGCGTAGGCGAGCCACGTCACCAGCAGCACCAGGGCGATCATCAGCACGTAGGTGAGGCGCATTCTTCTCATAATGAAATGACTCTACGCGAGCGCCCCGCGCGCGCGGCCAGGTTTCGCGCTGAGCGGGATTGCG
>QKAX01000214.1 GCA_003246255.1 Demequina lutea | reverse complement strand
GACGCCGTCAAGGGCATCGGCAATGGCCTGGCGCTCCGTCTTGGACGCGACGTTCATGGACAGCAGCGCCTGCGCGCGGTCCACGGCGTCCTTTTGCGTGAAGTGCACGATGTACACGGGCGCCATGCCGGTCTGCACCAGCTTCTCCACGACCTCGGGCAGGGGATCCAGCACGTACTCGAAGTCCAGGGGCACGGGGCGCTCGGCGGTGGTCACCTGCGCGACGGCGCGGTTGGAGCGGCTTTGGAGGTCTTCGACGAGCCAGTCCGTGTCACCCAACGTGGCGGACATGAGCACAAACTGCGCCTTGGGTAGCTCCAGCAGCGGCACTTGCCACGCCCAGCCGCGCTGAGGGTCCGAGTAGAAGTGGAACTCGTCCATCACCACCAGCGTGGCGTCGGTCGCGGCGCCGTCGCGCAGGGCCAGGTTCGCCAGGATCTCCGCGGTGCAGCAGATGATGGGGGCGTCCGCGTTGACCGCCGAGTCGCCCGTCATGAGCCCCACGTTCTCGCTGCCGAACATCGCGATCAGGTCAAAGAACTTCTCGCTCACCAGCGCCTTGAGCGGTGCCGTGTAGAACGTGCGGCCGCCCTTGCCCGCCCGCTGCGCGGCCAGCGCCGCGAAGTGCGCACCCGCCGCTACCAGGGACTTTCCGGAGCCGGTGGGAGTCGCGAGGATCACGTGGCTGCCGGAGACGATCTCCATGAGCGCCTCGTCCTGATGCGCGTACAGCGGCCTGCCACCCTCCTCGGCCCACTCCGCGAACGCCTCGTAGAGCGCGTCGGGGTCAGGGGACTCGCCCTGCGGCGTGGCGGGCAGGCGGGCGATGAGCGGGGCGTCGGTGGAAGGCATCGGCCTCATTCTGTCAGGCGGCACGCGACCGGCCGATGCCCTGATCGCCGCTTTGCGCCCGTGTCACGCTGCGGAGACGTACCAGTCGTCTGGCTTGCCGGTTCCGGGGGATCGAGCCGTGACCTTGAACGACGGGTGAGCTTGGACCAGGTCCTTGAGCTTCCCAAAGCCCCACGTCCGGGTGTCGAAGTCGGTGGCGAGCCTCGACAGGTTCTGTCCCACCGTGGCGAGGTGAGCCCAGCCGTCATCGCCCGACGCTGCGGTCACGGCCTCTGACAACAGTCGCGTGAGTTCAGCATCTGCCGCGAGCTTGGGCGTAGGAGCCTCCGCCGTCCCGTCCTTGGCGGGAGCCAGGTTCTCGACGTACACAAACGTGCTGCATGCAGCGACGAAGGGCTTTGGGGTCTTGCGTTCACCGAAGCCCCACACGTGAAGCCCCTGCTCGCGAATGCGCGACGCGAGGCGCGTGAAGTCGCTGTCGCTCGACACGAGACAGAACCCGTCGAGGTTGCCCGCATGTAGCAGGTCCATCGCGTCGATGATGAGGGCGCTATCCGTGGCGTTCTTGCCGGTCGTGTAGCGGAACTGCTGAACCGGCTGCACCGAGTGGTCAAGCAACTCGCGCTTCCACGAGCCGAGCGACGGGGTAGTCCAGTCACCGTACGCGCGCCTCACTCCCGCGGTGCCGTACTTGGCCACCTCAGCCAACAACAGTCCGATGTGCTCCGCGCTTGCGTTCTCCGCGTCGATCAGCACGGCGAGCCGTGCCTTGCCCTGTTGGTCAGCCACTGCGTCCCCCTCTGCCGAGCCCTTCTGGGCGACTCTATCCGTGCGGGGTACGCACGGCGAGGTCAGACGCCCGCGGCCTCGCGCACACGTCCGATTGCGTCCAGCAGGCGCTCGCGGATCACCCGGGCCCGCGCGGCGAAGTCCGTCTGGCGCGCCGCGTACTCGCGCTTGCCCTCGGGCGTCTCGATGGCCACCGCCTCAAGCCCAAATCCGCTGACGTCGTACGGCGACGCCTGCATGTCCAGGTACCGGATCTCCATCGCAAGTTCGAACGCGTCCATCGTGATGTCGCTGGGGACCGCCGGCGCGAGCTTCGAGGCCCACTTAAAAAGATCCATGTTCGCGTGCAGGCAGCCGGGCTGCTCGTGTGCCGGCTGATCCGCGCGCGTGAGCTGCAGCCGATTACGCGGCGCCGCGGGGGGAGTGAAGAACCTGAACGCGTCGATGTGCGTGCACGCGAGATCGTGAGACTCCACCACGGCGTCGGTGCCGTCCTGGCCCAGCCGCAGCGGGAGCGGGTGGCGGATATCCGCGCCCACTCGGTACGCCATGGCCCACTCGTGGAGGCCAAAACAACCGCGAAACGCCTGGCGCGAAGCCGTCGCTCGCAGCAGCGCCTCCACGTAGTCGACGGTGCCGCCGCGAGCCTCCCCGAAGGCACCCGCGTCCACACCAACCCCGTGCGCGCCCGACGCATAGTGCTTCCAGCTCGCGTGCGTCTCGGCATCCACAAGAACGACGCCGACGCCGGGGTGCCAGCGTCTCAACACGGACGGGCGCACCGAGTAGTACTCGAACAGGAAGTCCTCGATCGCATGCTTGACACCGCGCCCTGCCCGCGACCGATGCCCGGCCGTGGCGGCGTCGGCCCGCTGCTCGTGCGCGGCGGCTAGCGGCTCCCATTCATCGCGCGTGAGCACGGTGAGGGTCGCGGAGGTCATGCGTCCATTGTCGCCCGAGCACGCGGGCGATGCGATCAGCGCCCGTGCGCCTCGGCCCACCGCAGTACGCGCAGCGCCTTGAGCGTGAGCCAGTGGCTCGGCTCGCCCACGCCAGCGTCCACGGGGAAGTGCACGCGGCCGCGATACAGGCGTTCCAGCAGCCAGCGGCCGTCTTCGGTGCGCCGCGAGCGCACGTGGGCTAGCGCCTCGTCGCAGCGGCCGTCCGGCTCGACGCCGTTCGCAGCCATCCACTCGAGCGCGCGCAACACGTCGTAGTGCCAGTGGTGCGGGTAGCTCAGCTTGAGGTAATCGGGATCCGCGGGCTCGCCCGTGCTCAGCCGGCGGTACAGGCGCCGCTCCAGCAGGTATTCGAGCGCCGCGTCAATCGCCTCGTCCACGCGCGGGTCCGGGTGCACGCGACGGTACTCCGCCAAGCCGTCCATCACGTTGATGGTGGTGTCAAAGCTGGTCACGGACGAGTGCTCCGGCGCGCGGCAGTTCCAGCCTCCGTCGCCCAGGCGCTCGCCCAGCAGGCGCTCCACGACGGGCGTCATGTCCCGCCCAAAGTACGTGCCAACGGCCACGGTGCGGCCGTTGATGCACGGCTCCACCTCTCCATCAAAGAAGTGCTGGTCGCCCTCTTCCCACAGCGGGCCCGTCTCCACGCGATCCATCGCGGCCTCCACCACGGGATCCGAAGCCACCACGCCAAAGTCGCGCAGCTGCACCAGGGAGTGGAAGGTCGCGGTCCACGCCTGACCCTCTTGGTGATACTTCTCTTCCGAGAAGTCGGAGGGCCAGAACGCGCCGCCCGCCCACGAGCCATCGGGCTCCTGCAGGGCCAGCAGGCGCGCCCCGAAGCCCTCGTGGGCCACGCGCGAACGCTCGGCTTCCCACTGCTCAACTGGCGCGTCGAGAAGATCGCGCATCGTCTGCCAGCGCACGGCAGGATCGGCCTCAAGCAACCACGTCGTCACGTCCATGGCACCACGGTAGGGGCAGGGGCCGACGCGCGGGAGGCGAGGCTACTCGGACGGCGTGGGTGCGTGCTTGCGCAGGTACTTGCGATCGTCGTTCGCGTAGGCGTAGTAGTAGCCGATCAACAGGCCGCCGCCCATAAAGTTGCCCAGCAGCACGATGCCGATGTTTCCCAGCGCGAGCCCCACGTCGATGCCGTCGTGCATTCCCACGATGGTGAACAGCACGGTGTTGGCCACCGAGTGTTCAAAGCCCACGAAAGCAAAGATGAACACGCTCATGATCATGGTGAGCGACTTGGTGAAGTCGTCCTTGATGAGCCCGTTGTAGACCAGCAGCATCGCCAGGTTG
>QKAX01000028.1 GCA_003246255.1 Demequina lutea | reverse complement strand
CGTGCGCGCGGGGGCTTTCGCCAAGCACATGGCAGACCGCGTGCGCTGGCAGCTCGAGGGCTGGCTGTCCGGCACCGCGCAGGGGCCGGAGCCCGCGCCGCTCGTCTCGCTGTCCCTCACCGCGGAGGACGTGGTGCCGCTGGGCCAGGAGCAGTCGTTCCTGTGGGGAGGGTCCTCGGGTGCGGATGCGAGGGCTCATCGCGCGCTCGAACGCGTGCAGGGCCTGCTGGGAGCCGAGGGGGTGCTGGCAGTCGCCGAGCAGGGAGGGCGCAGCCCGAGGGACCGCGTGCACGCCCTCGCGTGGGGTCAGGAGGGCGCTCCGCCGCGCAAGGTGGCGCACCCGTGGCCGGGACGCATCCCCGACCCTGCCCCCGCGACTGTGCTGCCGCTGCCTCTTGAGATCCAGGTGCTCGACGCGGGTGGAAGTCCCGTGCTGATCGACCGCAGGCTCGTGATCAGCGCCACCCCCACGTGGGTGCGGCTGCAGGCCGACCCCCGCGACAAGGTGGCGCGGGCAGCGCATCGGCATCCGTCATCTGGCCATGTGGGGGGAGACGACGGCCCGGTGTGGGACTCGCCCGTGCCGGTGGACGCGTGGGCGGGTCCGTGGCCCGTGGCGGAGAGGTGGTGGTCCGAGGAGGCGTCGCGGCGTGCGTACATGCAGATCGCGCTGCGGGCTGGCGAGGGGGAGCAAGCGGCGGCCGTGCTGGCCGCCTTTACCGAGGGGCGATGGATTCTGGAGGCGGTCTATGACTGATGGCGTCGACTATGCGGAGCTGCACGCCCACTCGGCCTTCAGCTTCCTGGATGGCGCCAGTCAACCCGAAGAGATGGCCGCTGAGGCGGGCAGGCTCGGGTTATCAGCCATGGCGCTTACGGATCACGACGGCCTGTACGGGGTGGTGCGTTTTGCGAACGCCGCGCGCGCCGTGGGGCTGCCCACGGTGTTCGGCGCGGAGCTGCACATGGCCGCGCCCGACGGGCCGGGAGGGGCTCCCGTGCTCGAGGCGCCCACGTCGGGCCCCGACCCGCGCGGCTCGCACCTCGTGGTGCTTGCGCGAGGCGCCGAGGGCTACGGGCGGCTGTCGCGCGCGATCGGCATGGCGCACCTCGCCACGGGCGAGAAGGGGCTGGCCCACTATTCGCTCGAGTCCCTCGCCGAGGCAGGCGACGGCCATTTTGTAGTGCTGACGGGCTGCCGCAAGGGGCTCGTGAGGCGTGCGTTGGCTGGAGTGGGGCTTCCCGGCATTGGGCCCGATGCTCACGCCCGCGGCGTCACGCGCGAGGGCTTCGCGGCGGCGCGGCGCGAGATCGACCGCCTCGCCTTGTTGTTTGGGCGCGAGGGCGTGGCCGTGGAGATCACCGACACGGGCCAGCCGTATGACTCCGAGATCAACGCCGCGCTGGCCGATCTCGCCTTCGACGCGGGCCTGCCGCTCGTGGCCACCACGAACGCGCACTACGCCACGCCTCGCGATGCGGACCTCGCGGGCGCGCTCTCGGCGGTGCGCGCGCGATCCTCGCTCGACGACATGGACGGCTGGCTGCCCGGTAGCCCCGGCTCGCACCTGCGCGGGCCCGGCGACATGCTGTGGCGGCATCGGCGTCATCCCCGGGCCATCGCGTCGGCCGCGCGGCTGGGAGCCGAGTGTGCGTTCGACCTCCACCTGGTGGCGCCGAACCTGCCGCCGTATCCGGTGCCCGAGGGACACACGGAGGCGACGTGGCTGCGCGAGCTCACGTATAGGGGAGCGCGCGAGCGATACGGCCCGCCGGATCGTGAGCGAGTCAAGGGCGCATGGGCGCAGATCGAGCACGAGCTGGCCGTGATCGAGGCGCTGGACTTTCCCGGCTACTTTCTGATCGTCCACGACATCGTCGCGTTCTGCCGCCGCTCCGACATCCTGTGCCAGGGGCGGGGCAGCGCCGCCAACTCGGCCGTGTGCTTCGCGCTGGGCGTGACCGCCGTGGACGCAGTGACGCACGGGCTGCTGTTCGAGCGCTTTCTCGCTCCTGAGCGTGACGGGCCGCCCGACATCGACGTGGACATCGAGTCGGACAGGCGCGAGGAGGTCATTCAGTACGTCTTTCGCCGCTTTGGGCGCATCAATGCCGCGATGGTAGCCAACGTGATCCAGTACCGGCCGCGTTCCGCTGTGCGCGACGCCGCGAGGGCGCTGGGGTACGACGTCGGGCAGCAGGATGCGTGGTCAAAGAGCATCGACCGCTGGTCCACGCTGCGCATGGATGCCGAGAAGCAGGCCGAGTGGGCGGCCAAGCAGCGCGACGCGATGTGGCCCGAGCCCGCGCCGGCCAACCCCGATCACGACCTGGATCACATCCCCGAGCCCGTGATCGACCTCGCTGAGCGGTTCCTGCGACTGCCGCGCCACCTGGGCATTCACCCCGGCGGCATGGTGCTGTGCGACCGCCCCGTCATCGACGTGTGCCCCGTGGAGTGGGCGCGCATGCCGGGACGCACGGTGCTGCAGTGGGACAAGGACGATTGCGCCGACGCGGGGCTGGTGAAGTTCGACCTGCTAGGCCTGGGCATGCTCTCGGCCCTCAAGTACGCGTTCAGGTACCTGTGGGACACCGAGGGTGTGGAGATTGGCCTGCACGACATCCCGCAAGAGGACCCTGCCGTGTACGACGTGCTGTGCGCCGCCGACACCGTGGGCGTATTTCAGGTGGAGTCGCGTGCGCAGATGGCCACGCTGCCGCGGCTCAGGCCGCGCAGGTTCTACGACATCGTGATCGAGGTGGCGCTGATTCGCCCCGGACCCATCCAGGGCGGCTCGGTGCACCCGTACATCAACCGCGCGCGCGGGCGCGAGCCCGTGACGTACCTGCACCCGCTACTGGAGAAGTCGCTGGGCAAGACCATGGGCGTGCCGCTGTTCCAGGAGCAGCTCATGCAGATGGCCATGGACTGCGCGGGCTTTGACGGCGCGCTGGCCGACCAGCTGCGCCGCGCGATGGGTTCCAAGCGCAGCCCCGAGAAGATGGAGGCGCTGCGCGCGCGGTTCATGGTGGGTGCCAACGAGCGTGGCGTGACCGCGGACGTCGCTCACCAGATCTTCGACAAGCTCAAGGCCTTCGCCGATTTTGGCTTTCCCGAGTCGCACTCGTTCTCCTTCGCGTACCTCGTGTACGCCTCGACGTGGCTCAAGGCGCACAAGCCCGCGGCGTTCTACGCGGGGCTGCTGGCCGCGCAGCCGATGGGCTTCTACTCGCCGCAGTCGCTCGCCGCCGATGCCCGACGCCACGGCCAGGTGGTGCTGCGGCCGTCGGTTGAGAGATCCGACGTGCTGGCATGCGTCGAGCGCCTCCGCGAGCCCTTCGCGGTGCCTGGGGAGGCGCGCGAGGATCTCATGGCGCTCACGGAGGTGGACCGCACGCTGGCTGTGCGCATGGGTCTGGCCTCGGTGCGCGGGCTCGGCTCGGACGCGGCGCAGGCGATCGTGGACGCGCGCTCCGAGCGGCGCTTCGACTCGTTGCAGGACATGGCGCGTCGCGTGCGTGTGCGCCCCGGCGGCTTCGAGGGCGCGCTACGCCGCGCCGAGGCGATGGCCAGGGGAGAGGACGTGGGGCTGAGCGACATCGGCACCAAGGCGCTCACGCAGGCGCAGTGGGAGGCGCTGGCCACCTCCGGTGCGCTGGAGTGCTTTGGCATCACGCGCCGCGAGGGGCTGTGGGCCGCCGGCCTCATCGCGCTCGAGGGTCCCGACACGCTGCCGGGCGTGGTGCCAGGCCTCGAGGCCCCCACGCTGCCCGGTATGAGCAAGGTCGAGGAGGCCGTGGCCGACGTGTGGGCCCATGGGGTCTCGGTGGATACCTACCCCACGGCGTTTGTGCGCGAGGGGCTCGATCGCAATGGCGTGCTCACGGTGGCGGGCGTGCTGGGGCACGAGGCGCAGCGGCGCGTGAGCGTCGC
>QKAX01000218.1 GCA_003246255.1 Demequina lutea | reverse complement strand
TTCTCGGTGTCGCACGCGGCGCAGCTCGCGGCCATCGCGTCCATCCAGGCGCAGCAGGAGCTGCTGGCGCGCGTCGAGGCGACGGTGTCCGAGCGCGCCCGCGTGGCCACGGCGCTCGCGGAGCAGGGCTGGACCATCCCGGAGGCGCAGGGCAACTTCGTGTGGCTCGCGGTGGGCAACAAGACCGCCGATCTCGTGGCCCACTTTGGCGCGCAGAACCCCGTGGTGCTCGTGCGCCCGTTCGCGGGCGAGGGCGTGCGCATCAGCATCGGCGCGCCCGAGGAGAACGACGCCGTGATCGCCGCCCTGGAGGCTCTTCCCTGGCGCGTGTAGCCGGGCCGTGAACGGGGCGCGATGACCGGGTTGCCCGTTCGGGGAGCGGAATCATACGTCCGCTGGGTAGCGTTGTCTGAGGAACCAGGGCGAGTGTTCCCCTCGAAAGGAGCCCACCATGTTCACGAGTATCGACGTCGTTGGAGTAGACCCCGAGACCGCAGGTGAGAGCCTCACCGACTTCCTCCAGACCGCGGGTCTGGTCGCGTTCTGGAGCGCTGTCGCGGTGGCGGTCCTCACCTTCATTGTGGCCATCGCGGTGTCCAAGAAGGCCGGCTACTCCGGCTGGTGGGGCGCCATCGCTGTGCTGTTCCCGCCGGTCGGCGTGATTCTGCTGCTGCTGTTCGCGCTGCTCAAGTGGCCCGCGCTCAAGGAGCGCGACGAGGCCCTGGGCGTGCTCACCGAGAACGGCCTGACCCTGCCCAGCCACGAGCGCGCCGCCATCAAGGAGGCGGAGCGCAAGAAGGCGGTCGAGGACGAGGCGCGCCGCCGCATGGAGAAGGCGCAGGCCGAGCGCGAGAAGGCCGATGCCGAGCGCGCCCGCTTCAACGCGAAGCAGGCCGAGGCGCCCGCCGCCGTCGAGCCCGCGCCCGCGCCGGCGCTCGCGCCCACCACGACGTCGGGCGAGCAGCCGGTCACGGCCGGCGACAAGTAAGGCGGCGACCCCTCCGGCGGGTGTTCGGGGACGGTCGGCGACGACTGGTGCGGTGTAAGGCGGGCCCCGTGCGACCCGTCTTGCAAACCTACGGTGCCGTAGCCTACGCTGGCGTAGGTTTGTTCGGGGCTTCGCCCTGCGCTGCCGACGAATCCCATCCCTGACACCGCAAGGGGGTCGCATGGCCGGCATCGGACCGCTGTCCGAAGAGGGTCTTGTCCGTCTTCTTGACCACGAGGGTCGTCGCGTCGAGGACGCGACATACGACCCCTACGTCTCTCACCTCACCATGGATGACCTGCGCGCCTTCTGGCGCGACATGACCCTGACGCGCGCCTTCGACCTCGAGTCGACCAGCCTGCAGCGCCAGGGCGAGCTGGGCCTGTGGGTGCCGGCGCTGGGTCAGGAGGCCGCGCAGATCGGCTCCGCCCACGCGACCCGCCTGCCCGATCACATCTTCCCCAGCTACCGCGAGCACGGAGTGCTCCACGTCAAGGGCATCGACCTCGCGAGCATCATGGGCATGTGGCGCGGCATGGAGCACTCGTCGTGGGACCCCACGGCGTACGGGGTGCACACCTACACGCTCGTGATCGGCGCCCACGCCCCGCACGCCGTCGGCTATGCGCAGGCGATGGACTGGGACGGCCTCGTCGGCTCGGGTGACCCCGAGAAGGACGGCGCGGTGGTCTGCTACTTCGGCGACGGCGCCACCAGCCAGGGCGACGTCAACGAGGCGCTCGTGTTCGCGGCCGTGAACAACGCGCCCGTGGTGTTCTTCATCCAGAACAACCAGTTCGCCATCTCCGAGCCCACCACGCGCCAGTCAAAGGTGCCGCTCGCGCAGCGAGCCTCCGGCGTCGGCATCCCCGGCGTTCGCGTGGACGGCAACGACGTGGTCGCGGTCCACGCGGTCACCCGGTGGGCGATGGAGCACGCACGCTCTGGCCAAGGGCCCGTGGTCATCGAAGCGCTCACGTACCGCATGGGTGCACACACCACGTCGGACGACCCGACGCGCTACCGCACCACCTCGGACGAGCAGTACTGGAAGGACCGCGACCCGATCGCGCGCCTCGAGACGTTCCTCACCTCCGCGGACGAGCTGCCCGAGGACTTCAAGGCCCAGGTCGAGGCCGACGGCAAGGAGCTGGCCCGTCGCACGCGCGAGTCGGTCAAGGGCTGGCAGCGCGGCCCGGTCGAGCAGATGTTTGACCACGTGTATGGCACGCCTCACGCCCTGGTGCAGGAGGAGAAGGCCTGGTTCAACCGCTACGAAGCATCGTTCGCCGACCAGGAGGTGGCCAAGTGACCGCAGAGGCACCCGCTGCCGTGCGCAGCATGAACCTGGGTGGCGCCATCAACGCCGGCCTGCGCGCCGCGATGGAGCGCGACCCCAAGGTGCTGCTCATGGGCGAGGACATCGGCCAGCTGGGCGGCGTGTTCCGCGTGACCGACGGCCTGTGGAAGGACTTTGGCGATCACCGCGTCATCGACACCCCGCTCGCCGAGTCCGGCATTGTGGGCACCGCGATCGGCATGGCCCTGCGCGGCTACACGCCCGTGGTGGAGATCCAGTTCGATGGCTTCATCTTCCCCGCCTTCAACCAGATCACCACGCAGCTGGCCAAGCTGCACTACCGCACCAAGGGCAAGCTCAGCGTGCCCGTGGTGATCCGCGTGCCCTTCGCCGGCGGCATCGGCGCCGTGGAGCACCACTCCGAGTCGATCGAGGCGCTGTTTGCGCACACGGCCGGCCTGCGCGTCGTCTCCCCGGCCACGCCGCAGGACGCGTACGACATGATTCAGCAGGCCATCGCGAGCCCCGACCCCGTGCTGTTCCTCGAGCCCAAGGCCCGCTACTGGGACAAGGGCGAGGTGGACACCGCTCGCGTCGGCACTCAGCTCGAGGCCGTGGGCGGCGCCCAGGCCGCGACCGCCGAGATGTCGCGTGCCCGCGTCGCCCGCGAGGGCAAGGACGTGACCCTGCTCGCCTATGGCCCCAGCGTGCGCCTGTGCCTGCAGTCGGCCGAGCTTGCCGCGGCCGATAGCGTGTCCGCCGAGGTCATCGACCTGCGGTCGGTCTCGCCCTTCGACATGGAGACCGTGCTGGCGTCGGTCAAGAAGACCGGCCGCGCCGTGGTGGTGCACGAGGCCCCCGTGGCCTTTGGCACCGGCGGCGAGCTCGCCGCGCGCATCGGGGAGAAGGCGTTCTTCCACCTCCACGCGCCCGTGATGCGCGTGGGAGGCTTCCACATGCCGTACCCGGGCTCTAAGTTCGAGCATGACTACCTCCCGTCTGTTGACCGCATCCTGGACGCGGTCGACCGCGTGATGGCCCACTAGGAGTTCCGATGCCCCAGTACATGACGTACCCCCTCCCCGACGCGGGTGAGGGTCTCACCGAGGCCGACATCGTCACGTGGCGCGTGGCGGTGGGCGATCGCGTCGAGGTCAACCAGCCGCTGCTGGAGATCGAGACCGCCAAGTCGCTCGTGGAGCTGCCGTGCCCCGTGGACGGCGTGGTCAAGGAGCTGCTGGTCAAGGAGGGCGACACCGTGGAGACCCACGCGCCCATCTGCATCTTTGACACCGACCCCGACGGCCCCGAGGCCCCGGAGGGTGCCGCGCCGGCTGCTGCGTCCGATGCCTCCGCGCCGGCCGCCGCGGCCGCCGCCGCGGCCGCGGAAACCGGCGGAATGGGCGGTGCCACGACCCCGGAAACGGTGGACGCGGCGTCAGAATCCGCCGGTTTGCGTGAGGGATCGGCGGCTCAGGCCCAGGCCCACACCCGGGCCCCCGCCCCCGCGCCGGCCCCCGGCGCCAACCCGGCAGGCGCGTACGCCCCCGCGGGCGCTGGCCAGGAGGAATCGGCAGGCGCTGTGCTCGTCGGCTACGGCGTCAAGGCTGGCTCGACCCACCGCCGTCCGCGCAAGGAGGGTGCGCTGGAGCCCATC
>QKAX01000008.1 GCA_003246255.1 Demequina lutea | reverse complement strand
GGCGAGATCGCCTCGAACATTGCGAGCGTGGCCCAGTCCGCCGCGGACGCCTCGCACGTGCTGCAGCAGATCGGGGTGTCGGTGAGTGAGCTCGCCGAGCTCTCCGCCACGCTGCGGGCGAAGGTCGAGACCTTCGTCTACTGACGTGCCGACGTCGACGGGGCCGGGCCTATGACACGTCCCCGTTGACGTACACCCACGCGCCGTCCCGGCGCTCGAAGCGGCTCGTCTCGCGCATCGTGCCAGCTCCGGAGCCGTCCTCGTAATGGGCCGCGAACGTGACAGTGCCGCGGGCATCGTCCGTGCCGCCGCCTGACACCGCGAGCACCTCGAGCCCCAGCCAGGTCACGCCGTCGAGGGCGAGGTCGGCGGGGCGATCCGCCTCGTCCCACGTGCGCAGCAGGTAGGCCAGGTCGCGGCGCACGTAGGCGGTGTAGCGCGAGCGGCGGCACGCTCACCTCTCAGCAAGGGCCGACAGCACTCCGCGAACGCGGCGCCGGAGCCGCACGGGCACGCTGCCACTAGGCGGCGCCCATCAATCGGTCGCCGAGGTGGGCTCGAGGTCGCGCACCCAGTGAGTGCGCTCCACCTTGAAGCAGGTACTCGCGATCGGTGTTCTCGTGAGGAATGAGCTGCACGCGGCGGATGCCTGCGGCCGGCAGCGCGCCTGACTCGCGGTACACAAACTGCCCCGGCGTGAAGTCCCGGAAGCGCGGCTTCACCCAGTCGAGCTCCACGTCAGCCACGCCGTCGCCCACCTCGGCCACCGCGACCACTCCCACTGCCTCGTCGCCCCGCACAATCAGGAACGTGTGACGCGTGACGCCCGCCGCGGGAAGTTGCGTGAAGTCCGGGGCGTGAGCTGCCACATCAGCGGAGTGAACTGCGAGCAGGTGGCGCAGGTACGGGTCGTCGGGCGCGACGGGCACCACCTGGTACACCGACGGGTCGTGAGCCTCGCGGTAGAGGCGGCGCAGCCAGTACGCGGAGATGAGCGCGATCACGGCGTTCATGGCCACGAAGGGCCAGATCCCAATCACCGCGTTGTAGGCCGTCGCGATCACGGAGCCGATGAGGTTGAGCCACCTGAAGCGCAGCACGCGCGCCTGCATGAGCGAGATGACAATGAGGGCCGAGCCCACCCAACCAACGATTTCAAGGATCACGTTCACGCCGTCAAGGGTACGCGGCCACGTAGGCTCGGGGCATGGCCAGCGACTCCGTCCGTGTTGACGTGTGGGTGTGGGCCGTCCGCCTGGCAAAGACGCGCTCGCAGGCCACCGTCGCAGCGCGCGCCGGGCACATCCGCGTCAACGGTGACCGCGCCAAGGCCGCGACCCTGGTGCGGCCGGGCGATCGCGTCGAGGTGCGCGGCGGCGAGTGGCCCCGCCTCGTGGAGGTCAAGCAGCTGCTACTCAAGCGCGTGGGCGCGGAGCCGGCAAGGGCCGCCTATGTGGACCACACGCCCGAGAAGCCTCCCCGCGAGTTCATCGCCCCCGTGGGCGTGCGCGATCGCGGCTCCGGCCGCCCCACCAAGAAGGACCGACGCGCGCTCGACAAGCTGCGAGGCCGCGCGTAATCCGCCACGCAACCGGTGCCACCGCGCGCCCACTCTGGGCAAATTCCCAGCAGAAAAGCCCGCATTGAACCGTTTGCGGTCGATAGAGACCCATAGACATCGGCATCGGGCCGTTTCCCTGGAGGGTCTGGAATGGCACGCATTAGTTGGCGCACACCGCGCGCATCGCTCACCGTGCAGGTACTCGGCGCGGTGAGCGGCGGTGTGATCGCGCTCGCGATCATCAGCGCGATCTCCGTGTGGGAGATGGCCAGCCTCAACCGCGCCACATCGGTCATGATGGCCGAAGAGGCCCACATGAGCGAGGCGCTGCTGGAGCTCGAGGCCGCCCTCGGCGCCGCGCGCGCCGACGTGGGCCTTGTCGCGTCCTATCCCGAGGCCCAGCGCACCGAGCGCGTCTCGGCGCTCGCGGAGGTTCAGACCCTGTTCGAGGAGGAGCTCGCCGCTTTCGGGGCGAGCTACGAGGAGATCTTCCACTCGCCCTCCCCGCACCTGGCCGATGCCGAGGCCGCCTGGCGCGCCTACCGCGTCGCCGTCGACACGCGCCTCATCCCGGCCGCCAAGGGGGGAGACCTCGAGGCCTTTGCCGCTGCCCACGCGGGCGCGGTGACGCAGGTGGCGACGCTCGACGAGAGCCTCATGGCGCTCGAGGAGGACGTGCTCGCAGCGCTCGACGCCGTCGAGACCGAGCACGCCGCCCGCGCCAATCAGCTCACCGTGCTGATGATCGTGCTTGCTGTGGTGGGCACCGCTATCGCCAGCGCGATCGGCGTGTTCGTCGCCCGCCGAATCGCCACGTCTGCGGACGCGCTCAAGCGCTCCATGACGGCGCTCGCCGCGGGCGACCTCACGGTCGAGGCAAACGTGAGCAGCAACGACGAGATTGGCGCAGCTTGCGCTGCGCGACATCATGAGCGAGATCAACCAGTCGGCCCAGACGGTGGCGGCAGCCTCCGAGGAGCTATCGGCGGCAAACCAGCAGGTGGCGGCCGGCGCGGAGGAGAGCTCGGTGCAGGCGGCCGTGGTGGCATCCTCGACCGATGAGGTGACGCGGTCGGTGAGTTCGGTGTCATCCGGTGCAAACGAGATGACCATCGCGATCGCGGAGATTGCCCGCAACGCGACGCTCGCCGCAGAGGTGGCTGGGCAGGCCACTGCCGCCGCCGAGCACACCACCCAGAAGGTGAGCCTCGAGATCGGCGACGTGCTGAAGGTGATCCGCTCCATCGCGGAGCAGACAAACCTGCTCGCGCTCAACGCGACCATCGAAGCCGCCCGGGCAGGCGAGGCTGGCAAGGGCTTCGCGGTGGTGGCTCAGGAGGTCAAGGAGCTCGCGCAGGAGACGGCGCGTGCCACCGAACAGGTCACCGCGCGAGTGGACGCAATCCAGGCCGACTCGGAGGGAGCCTCCGCCGCCATCAGTGAGATTCTCGAGGTGGTCCACACGATTCACGACTACCAGATGACCATCTCCAGCGCCGTGGAGGAGCAAACCGCCACCACGCACGAGATGAGCCGTGGCCTGCAAGAGGCCTCGGCGAGCACCAACGAGATCTCGCAGGGAATCGTCATGGTGGCACAGGGCGCCACCGAGTCCTCGGCCGCTCTCCAGCAGATCGGCGAGGCAGCCAACGAGCTGTCACGGCTCTCGACCACGCTCCACGACAAGGTGTCGGTGTTCGTCTACTAGGCGACGCCCCCGGCGTCTGGCGTGGTGGTGACTCCCGCGTCGGCAGCGTCAAGGTCGCCACGGATGCCCTCGATCAGGCTCGGCTCGAAGGCGGCGTTGCCGCTGCCGGAGAACAGCACGAGGCCCACGCCCGCAGGGATCTGCCGGATATAAGCGGCGCCTGCCATCGTCACCGCATACGGCGTCGTGTCCTTGACCTTCTCCGCGTCCTCCGGAGTCACAAATGCGATGACGCTCATGACTCCATCACGTTCGGCCGTGAGCGGCAGCGCCCCGCCCTGCTCACCGTTTGGCAGGGTGACCGGCACCACCAGCGTGGTGCGCAACAGCTGCTGGATCACGGCAATCGCGTCGGCCTTCGCCTCGAGCAGCCGCATCAGCGCGAGCGTCTCGTCGGGTAGGTTCACGGGCTTCTCCCTTGGTTGGTTGGCGTCCGTGGACCCTCCCCATTGTGCCCGACGCCGCGGCCGGCCCCGCCGGGAGCGCTGCCCGACGCTCGCCACCGCCTACGCTTGAGGGCATGAGTTCCAGCCCCCGAATTGACGTCGTGGTGGTCACCTACAACCCCGGCGAGACCATCGCGACATTCCTCGCCTCCGCGTCCGACCAGAGCGACGTCGCCTCCGTCACAGTGGTGGACAACGCCTCCACGGACGGCGCCGCGAAGGCCGCGGCGGCGACGGCGCAAGCGGGCTTTGTGGACACCGGTCGCAACGCCGGATACGGCTTCGCCGCTAACCGGGGCGCGGAGCAGGGCACCGCGCCCTGGATCCTGATCTCCAATGCCGACATCGATCTCGGTGACGGCGCCCTGGCCGCGATGGCCGATGCCGGCGACGCCGACCCGTCCATCGGCCTCGTGGGACCAGTAGTGCGTGAGACCGACGGTAGCGTGTACCCCTCCGCACGGCCCCTTCCCACCTTCTGGCTGGGTACCGGGCACGCGCTCCTGGGCAAGGTGTGGAGGGACAATCCGTTCTCGCGCCGGTACCGCACAGCGCTCGACGTCACGGGCGGGCCCGTCGATGCCGGATGGCTCTCCGGATCGTGCTTCCTGGTCCGCCGCGAGGCATGGGAGGCCATTGGAGGCTTCGACGAGGGCTTCTTCATGTTCTTTGAGGACGTGGACCTGGGACGACGCATCGGTGAGGCCGGCTACCGCAACGTGTGGGTCCCCACGGCGGAGGTGACGCACCTGGGCGGGCACTCGTACCGCTCCGATCCGTCGCCCATGCTGGCGGCGCATCACGCCTCGGCCGCGCGGTACCTGTCCCTCGTGTATCCGCACTGGTGGCAGGCGCCCGGTCGCGCGCTCATCGGCGTGGGGCTCGCTGCCAGGCAGAAGGCCGAAGTGGCCGCCGCTCGCAAGGCGCTCGCGACTCGGGCAGACTAGTGCCCATGCGTGGCATCATTCTGGCCGGCGGTTCCGGCACTCGACTACACCCCATCACCATGGGAGTGAGCAAGCAGCTCGTCCCTGTGTACGACAAGCCGATGATTTACTACCCGCTGTCGACGCTGATCTTGGCGGGCATCAAGGACGTGCTCGTCATCACCACGCCCCATGACGCCGAGCAGTTTGAGCGCCTTCTGGGCGACGGCTCGCAGTTTGGCATCTCCATCTCGTACGCGCAGCAGCCCGAGCCCAAGGGCCTCGCGCAGGCGTTCACCATTGGCGCCGATCACGTGGGTAACGACAAGGCGGCGCTGGTGCTGGGCGACAACATCTTCTACGGACCCGGCCTCGGCTCGCAGTTGGAGCGGTTCGGCGATGTGGACGGTGCCGCCGTGTTCGCCTACCGCGTGGCCGACCCGACGGCGTACGGCGTGGTCGAGTTCGACTCCGAGGGCCGCGCGATCTCGCTGGAGGAGAAGCCGGCGCAGCCTAAGTCGAACTATGCGGTGCCCGGCCTGTACTTCTACGACAACGACGTGATCGAGATCGCGCGCGACCTCAAGCCCTCGGCGCGCGGCGAGTACGAGATCACCGACGTGAACCGCGTCTACCTCGAGCGCGGCACCCTGCAGGTGGGTGTGCTGCCCCGCGGCACAGCATGGCTCGACACCGGCACGTTCGATTCGCTCATCGAGGCGTCCCAGTTTGTGCAGACGGTCTCGCACCGCCAGGGCCTCAGCATCGGCTCGCCCGAGGAGGTGGCGTGGCGCCGTGGCTTCCTCAGCGACGACGGCCTGCGCGAGCGTGCGGAGAAGCTCGTGAAGTCCGGCTACGGCGCGTATCTGCTGAAGTTGCTCGACGAGGGCCGCTAGGCCCGTTCGGGTCTAGCCAACGACTCCCTCAAGCACCTCGTCGGCCGCGAGCGCCCAGCGCTCGTCCCACGGGCCGATTCCCTCGACCCCGATCGCCTCGTTGGCGGCGTGGCCCAGCACTGACCAGGCGGGTCGCGGCGCGGGGCGCTTGAAGGCCGCCGAGTCGGTGGGGGTGACGATGTCGCCGAGTCCCGCAGACGCCACGATGGCGGTGGCGAAGTCGAACCACGAGCACTGGCCGGACGAGGTGGCGTGATACGTGCCCTTGGGCGCGCCCGCCTCGAGCAGGCGCAGCATGAACGCCGCGACGTCCCGGGTCCAGGTGGGCTGGCCGATCTGGTCGTTCACCACCGTGAGGGCGCCACGTTCCTTGCCGGCCTTGGCGATGGTCTTGGGGAAGCAGTTGCCTCCGCGGCCGTAGAGCCACGCGGTGCGCAGAATGAGAGCATCGGCACCCGCCTCCCACACCGCGCGCTCGCCGGCAGCCTTGGTGCGGCCGTACGCGCCCGCGGGGGCCATCTCGGCGTCCTCGGCGTAGGGCTCGGTGGCATCGCCGGCAAAGACGTAATCGGTGGAGATGTGCACCAGACGCGCCCCGTGCTCCGCGCACGCCGCCGCGAGGTTTGCGGGGCCGGTCGCGTTGATGGCGAGGGCGAGGTCCTCGTTCTCCTCGGCAGCGTCCACAGCCGTGTAGGCGGCGCAGTTGATCACCAGGTCGTGCTCGGCGACCAGGGCGGCCACGGCGTCGGCGTCAAGAATGTCCAGCTCGTCGCGATCGGTGAGCGTGGGCTGCGGAAGCCCCGCCGCGCGCAGGGCGTCGATCACGTCGGTGGCGAGCATGCCGCGCGCGCCGGTCACAAGGATGCGGGCCTGGGAGAGATTCACGTCCCTAGGCTAATCGCCCCGTTAGGCTAATCCGGGCACGCGAATGCGACGCCGTGCGAAGGAGGAGCCATGGAGTACAGGCAGCTGTCCATTGAGGGCGCCTGGGAGATCACCCCCCGGCAGTTTGGCGACGACCGCGGCCTGTTCCTCGAATGGTTCAAGGAGGCGCCCTTTGCCGACGCCGCGAGGCGTTCGCTACACCTCGCGCAGGCGAATCTCTCGGTCTCGGCAGCGGGTGTGGTGCGCGGCATTCACTTTGCCGATGTGCCGCCCAGTCAGGCCAAGTACGTCACCTGCCCCTCGGGTGCCGTGCTGGACGTGGTGGTGGACATCCGCGTGGGCTCGCCCACGTTTGGCCAGTGGGACTCCGTGCTCCTCGACGATGTCGACAGGCGCGCTGTCTACCTGAGCGAGGGACTTGGACACGCCTTCATGTCGCTGGAGGACAAGTCGACCGTGGTCTACCTGTGCTCCACCGGCTACAACCCCACGGGTGAGCATGGCGTTCACCCGCTGGACCCGGCGATCGGCATCGAATGGCCCACTCAGGCTCGCGATGGCTCGCCCCTCACCCCGCTGCTGAGCCCCAAGGATGAGGAGGCTCCCACGCTCGCCGAGGCGAAGGAGCAGGGCCTGCTGCCCACGATCGAGGCAGTGAACTCCTTCCTGGCGTCGCTGTCCGCGTAAGATGTCCGCGGCCTCGTGTACGCGGGGCGCCCACACGAGAAGGCGTGAAATGAAGGCTCTTGTCACCGGCGGCGCCGGCTTTATCGGCTCGAACTTTGTGCGGCTGACGCTCGAGGAGCGTCCCGACGTGGAGATGACGGTGCTCGACGCCCTCACCTACGCCGGCAACGAGGCGTCGCTGCCCGAGGACGACCGCGTCACGCTGGTCAAGGGCGACATCGCCGAGCCCGAGCTTGTGGACGACCTGGTGGCGCAGCACGATCTGGTGATCCACTTTGCGGCCGAGAGCCACAACGACAACTCGCTCGACAACCCGTGGCCCTTCATCCAGACAAACATCATCGGCACGTACCAGCTGCTCGAGGCCGTGCGCCGCCACGGCAAGAAGATGCATCACATCTCCACCGACGAGGTCTATGGCGACCTCGAGCTCGACGACCCCGCCAAGTTCACGGCCGACACTCCGTACAACCCCTCGTCGCCGTACTCGTCGTCCAAGGCGTCGTCCGACCTGCTGGTGCGCGCGTGGGTGCGCTCGTTCAAGGTCGAGGCCACGATCTCCAACTGCTCCAACAACTACGGCCCCGCGCAGCACGTGGAGAAGTTCATCCCGCGTCAGATCACCAACGTGCTCGACGGCGTGCGTCCCAAGCTGTACGGCAAGGGCGAGAACGTGCGCGACTGGATTCACGTGGACGACCACAACCGCGCGGTGTGGACCATCATCGAGAAGGGCCAGGCGGGCGAGACCTACCTCATTGGCGCCGACGGCGAGATGGACAACAAGTCGGTGATCGAGATGATCCTGGAGCAGATGGGTCAGCCCGCCGACGCGTACGACCACGTGAACGACCGCCCCGGTCACGACATGCGCTACGCGATCGACGCGTCCAAGTTGCGCACCGAGCTGGGCTGGGAGCCGCAGTACAAGGACTTCGCCTCCGGGCTTGCGGCGACCATCGACTGGTACCGCGCCAACGAGCCGTGGTGGCGCGCCAAGAAGCTCGAGACCGAGATGAAGTACCAGCGCCTGGGGCGCTAGGCGCTAGGCGCGAGACGGCCGGTGGGGTGACCCGCCGGCCATTCTCGTTTACTGGCGTGATGGCCCAGCGCCGGCCGCGCGGCGCAGGACGTCGGCATACCCCCGTGCCACGGTGGCCACATCGAAGTCGGCGGCCCGTGTGCGAGCCCCGTCGCCGAGGCGTGCGCGCTCCTCGGGGTTGCCGATCAGCAGCAGGAGACAGTCGCGCAGCGCCGCCACGTCTTCATGGGGCACGATCACGCCCGATGCTCCGTCCGTCACGGCGTCGGACAGCCCGGGCAGGTCCGAGACCACCACGGCGCAGCCCGACGCCATCGCCTCCAGCAGAGCGACCGGCAGGCCGTCCTGATCGCCCGACGCCGCGCGGACTGACGGAAACACCGCCACGTCGGCCCGGGCATCGGCGGCCGCGAGAGCCTCGCGCGACAACTGGCCAACGAAGGTGACTGGAAGCCCCTCAGCCGCGGCCTCGAGCTCGGCGCGCAGCGGGCCGTCACCCACCACCGTGAGATGCCACGCGGTCGGATCGACGTCGCGGAGCGCGGCGAGCAGGTGGCCAAAGCCCTTCTTCTCCACAAGGCGTCCCACGGCGAGCAGCTCCACCCGCGAACTGGGGGAGCGCGGGGCCGCCGCGGCCCTGGCAAACTCGGCCGTCGCGGCGCCCATGGGCATCACGTGCGTGGTCGCCGGATCCGCGCCGAGCTCGATGGCGCGAGCCCGCATGTCCTCGCTCATCACTGTGACGGCCGCGGCTCGCGACAGCACCCACCGCTTGAGGCGCCGCGAGACGGGGTCCCCCAGCGCGTAGAGGTCGCCGCCAAGCGTGGTCACCACCATCGGCACGCGAGGAGCCGCGAGGCGGCCCACCACGCCCTGCGGGATGATCCAATGAGCGTGGAGCACGTCGGGGCGCCCAGCACGCACCGCGCGGCGCACAGCGACATACTGCGCGGTCAACAGGAACGGCACCTGCAGCAGCCTGCTCTTGCGGGAGCGCACGTTCTCGAGGATCGCGCCGTACGCCAGGTCCTCCCAGCGCCGCGGAAAGTAGCGATACCGCGTCACCTCGATGCCGTCGGCGGTCTCGCGCGCGGCGCCACCGGGCACCGCTGGAACCACCACGCGGGTGGCCATGGCATCGGACACACCCACGGCGAGATCGCGCACAAAGGAGGGTGTGCCGTCACCCGGCGCCGCAGGAAAAGTCGACGCGGTGACCAGGAGCAGAGGGCGCGGAGGCGCGGACGTCATAGGCTTATCCACCGTGAGTCAACAGAATGTGGTTCCAGTGTATGAGGCCGTGGTCGTGGGAGCCGGCGGCTTCCTCGGTAGCGCGGTGATGCGTGCGTTCCTCGCGGCGGGCATCGACGCTACCGGCTACACGCTTGAGCGCCCACTCTTTGTTGACGGTCGGCTCGACGCGGACGCTCGCGGGGCGCGGACTGTGGTGTGGTGTGCCTCGCGCATCAACCCCCGCCTGGCGGCCGAGGAGCCAGCGTTGATCGCCGCCGACGTGGCGGACCTTGACGAGGCGATCGCCGAGTTCCGTTCGTGGGAGACTCCCCCGCGCATCGTCACTTTCTCGTCGGGCGGCACCGTCTACGGGCCGCCCAGCGAGCCGCCCTTTGCCGAGTCAGACGACACGCATCCCGTCAACGCCTATGGCGAGGCCAAGCTGATGCTGGAGGAGCACCTGCGCGCCTCGGGCCTCGATGCGATCGCGCTGCGGGTGGCGAACGCCTACGGCCCGGGTCAGCGGCCGGCACCCGGGCAGGGGGTGCTCGCTCACTGGATGGAGGCGATCCTCGCGGGCGAAGAGGTGCAGCTCTATGGCGATCCGGACGCGACGCGTGACTACGTGTTTGTGGACGACATTGCCCGCGCCGCCGTCGCGGCGCATGCGGCTCCCACCTGCCCAGCTATCTTGAACGTGGGCTCCGGCCAGGCGACCACGCTCGATGACCTGCTCACGGCCCTTGAGCCTGTCGTGCGGCCGCACGTGCTCCGGGTCGCGCGCCATCCGGCCCGCGCGACAGACACCGCGCACTCCACCCTTGACATCTCCCTCGCCGCAGAGGCGGTCGGGTGGCAGCCGCAGGTGTCCCTCGCCGACGGCGTTGCCCTCCAGTGGAAGTGGCGCACAGCCACGTGAGACGCCGTCTTGGCCCGTGGCTGCGATGGGGCGTCTTCGCCCTCGCGGTACTGCTGATCGCCTGGGCCGTCGCGTCGCAGTGGTCGGCGGTGGCCGACGCCGCAGCCGCCGTGGGCCCGTGGCCGGTGGTGGGTGCCACGGCGCTCGCGGCCGTCGCGTTGGCGGCGAACGCCCTCTCGTGGCGCGCGGTGATGGCCTCGGTGGGCCTCACGGCTCCCTGGGGGGAGGCGGCGGGAGTTTTCTTGGTGTCGCAGGCGGGCAAGTACGTGCCGGGCGCCGTCTGGCCGGTGCTCGCCCAGGCCGAGTTCGCGAGGGCGCATGGCATGAGCCGTGCCCGCGCCATGACCGGCTCGCTCGTGGCGATGGCCGTGGGCGTCGCGATGGCCGGCATCGTGGGGGCCGTGGGGCTTGTCGCATTCTCGCCAGGCGCCCTTGCCGCCTATTGGTGGGCGCTTGTGCTCGCCGCAGCGCTGGCAGTGATGCTCACCCCGCCGGTGCTGAGCCGGCTCCTGGCCATTGCGCTCAGGGTGCTGCGCCGCGATGCCGAGCCGCCTGAGATTTCTGGCCGCGCACTCGCGTTCGCGGCCGCATGGTCAGTAGTCAACTGGGTGGCGCTTGGCGCTCACGCGTGGCTCCTGCTGCGCGCCCTCGGCGGCTCCGATGCGTCGCTGGGCCTCGCGATGGGCGCCTTCGCGCTGGCGTGGCTCGTGGGCTTTGTGGTGGTGTTCGCCCCTGCGGGCGTTGGCCCGCGCGAGGCGGCGCTCGTGGCCCTGTTGGCCACAGCAGTATCTGCCCCTCAGGCGCTGGCCCTGGCGCTGCTCAGCCGCTTCGCCATGACCCTTGCGGATGCTACGGGACTTGGCGTCGGCGCTGCCGTGCGCCGGTGGCGGCCGGGTACGCAGGGCCGTACTGACTCTCCTTAGCGCGGTACAGCTGCTCCTCGGCGAGGATCCTGTTGGTTTTCGAGAGGTCGCTCAGCACGCCGAGCGCGAGGGACAGGCCGGAGCCGATCAGCAGCAGTGTGCCCAGCATGAGGGACTGGTAGTGGTTGCCCTGGTCGCCGGTGGCCAGCAGCACGGCGTAGCGCACAAAGGGGATCGCGCCCAGCACGCCAAACAGGGCTGTCATCGCGGCGAAGACTGGCCATGGCTTGTACATGATGTACGAGCGCATGATCGCCTGGCCGGACTTCAGCATGTGCTCAAACATGTTGGAGAACAGGCGCGACTCGCGAGTCTTGGGGTTGGTGTCCACCTCGACCGACGCGATGGCCAGGCGCTTGTTGCCCGCCTGGATGATGGTCTCCATCGTGTAGCTAAACTGCGTCACCACGTTGAGCCTGTACAGCGAGTAGCGCGAGTAAGCGCGAAAGCCCGACGCCGCGTCGGGAAGCTCGGTGCCCGCCGCGCGATTGACCACCCACGAGCCAAACCGCTGCATGACCTTCTTGAAGGCCGAGAAGTGCTCGATGGTGTGGGTCTGACGGTCGCCGATCACGATGTCGGCGCGGCCCGCGAGGATGGGCGCCACCAGATCGGCGATGCGCGCCTGCGGGTACTGGTTGTCGCCATCGGTGTTGACCACGATGTCCGCCCCGTGCTGCAGCGCATACTCGACGCCGTCGCGGAATGACCGCGCGAGGCCCATCCTGTCGGTGTGGGAGATCACGTGGTGAACCCCGTGCGCGAGCGCCACCTCCACCGTGGCGTCGGTGGAGCCATCGTCCACAATGAGGATCTCGATCTCGTCGATGCCCTCGATGGCAGCGGGGATGCTTTCGAGAACGAGAGGAAGGGTCGCCTCTTCGTTGAGGCAGGGCACTTGCACGATGAGCTTCACGGGGGCCTTTCGACGCAACTGAGGATACGTGGCCGCGCCTTTTGAGCGCGTGCTGCGGCGCAGAACGGCGCAGAATTGTGACCTTTTGCCTGGCAGATGATCGCCCTACGATGGGAGGGCCGCGTGAGGCACGCAAACAAAGGAGTTTCGGGTGTACTTCGAGATCTACAAGGACAAGGCGGGCGAGTTCCGGTTCCGCATCAAGGCCACCAACGGCAACATCCTCGCCGCGAGCGAGGGGTATTCGGCCAAGGCCTCGGCCATCACCGCGATTGAGCGCATCAAGTCGGATGCGGCAGAGGCCGAGATTCGCGACGAGGCCTAGCCTCCACTGACCGGACGGGCGCTGGCACTCGCGTGTCGGCGCCCGTTTGCGCGTCGCGGAGATGACGGTTGGGTCACTCGTCGGGGCTTCGCCTATCGCCCAGCGGCCTTGTACGCCAGAATGGCCTGGTGACCTCCTTCGCCGACCGCCACGTAGGACCAGACGACGACGCCCTCCAGACGATGCTGAGCACGGTGGGCTACGCCTCGCTCGAGGCGCTCATCGACGATGCAGTTCCCGACGCGATTCGGCAGGACGACGTGCTGGTGCTCCCGCCAGCCATCACCGAGGCGCAGGCGCTGACGCGGCTCGAGGAGTTCGCTGGCGAGAACGCGCAGGCAGTGCAGATGATCGGCCAGGGGTACTACGACACGATCACGCCGCCCGCCATTCGCCGCGGCATCCTGACAAACCCCGCGTGGTACTCGGCGTACACGCCGTATCAGGCCGAGATCTCGCAGGGTCGCCTCGAGGCGCTGCTCAACTTCCAGACAATGGTCTCCGACCTCACAGCGCTGCCCGTCGCCAATGCGTCGCTGCTCGACGAGCCGACTGCCGTGGCCGAGGCCGTGCTGCTGATGGCCCGCGCCGCCGGCCGCGAGGGCGCCGTGGTGCTTGATGCCGAGTGCTTCCCGCAGACGCTCGAGGTGGTCATGGCGCAGTGCGTTGCCGTGGGCATCGAGATTCGGGTGGAGAACATCGAGGAGGGCTGGGCCCCGGCCGCCGACGTGATCGGCGCCGTGTTCCAGAACCCCGGGCAGTCGGGCGTGCTGCGCGACCTGGCCCCTCAGATCGATGCGCTGCACGGGATCGGCGCGCTCGCGACAGTCGCGTGCGACCTGCTCTCCCTCACGATCGTGACGCCTCCCGGCGAGCTGGGAGCCGACATTGCCGTGGGTTCGGCGCAGCGCTTTGGCGTGCCGCTGTTCTTTGGCGGACCTCACGCCGCGTTCATGTCGGTGAAGCAGGGACTTGAGCGTCAGCTGCCGGGCCGCCTCGTGGGCGTGTCGATGGACGCCGCCGGCAAGCCCGCGTACCGCCTCACGCTGCAGACGCGCGAGCAGCACATTCGCCGCGACAAGGCCACGTCCAACATCTGCACCGCGCAGTCGCTGCTGGCGGTCGTCGCGTCGATGTACGCGGTGTATCACGGCCCCCAGGGCCTGCGCGATATCGCGATGGAGGTGCACTCGCGCGCCGTGACGCTGGCCGATGCGCTCGCGGCCATGGGCATCGAGCCGCTGCACGAGGAGTTCTTTGACACCATCACTGTGAACGTGCCAGGCGGCGCGGATTCAGTGGTGGCCCGTGCCGCCGCCAAGTGCATCAACCTGCGCAAGGTGGACGACGACCACGTGGCAGTCGCGTGTGACGAGAAGACGGACCTCAAGACGCTCGACACCATCGTGGAGGCGTTCATCGCTCGCAAGCGCCACCCGGTCTACACCGCTCCGCGAGTGGCCATCCCGCGCGCCGTGCGCCGCACGAGCGACTACCTGACGCACCCGGTGTTCACCACGCACCACTCGGAGGCCTCGCTCACGCGGTACATGCGCCGTCTCGCGGATCGCGACCTCGCGCTCGACCGCACGATGATCCCGCTGGGCTCGTGCACCATGAAGCTCAACGCGGCGGCCGAGCTGGAGCCGATCCTGTGGCCCGGCTTTGCGAACATCCACCCGTTCGCGCCGTCCTCGCAGACGGCCGGCTACCGCCACATGATCGAGCAGCTCGAGGACTGGCTCGCCGAGATCACCGGTTACGCGGCCGTCTCCGTGCAGCCCAACGCGGGCTCGCGCGGCGAGTACGCGGGCCTGCTCGCTATCCGGGAGTACCACCTGGCCCAGGGAGACGATGCCCGGGACGTGTGCCTGATCCCCGCGTCGGCGCATGGCACGAATGCGGCGTCGGCCGTGCTGGCGGGCCTGAAGGTCGTGGTGGTCAAGACGGCCGCCGACGGCGAGATCGATCTGGACGATCTCAAGGCAAAGATTGCTGCCCACGAGGGCAAGGTCGCGGCCATCATGATCACGTACCCGTCCACGCACGGCGTGTACGAGCCTCACGTGGGCGACGTGTGCGCGGCCGTGCACGAGGCCGGCGGCCAGGTGTACATCGACGGCGCCAACCTCAACGCGCTGGTGGGACTCGCCAAGCCGGGCCACTTTGGCGGCGACGTGTCGCACCTCAACCTTCACAAGACCTTTGCGATCCCGCATGGCGGAGGCGGCCCAGGCGTGGGCCCCGTCGCGGTGGCGGAGCACCTGGTGCCGTTCCTGCCGCGCACGCGCCAGGCGATCCAGCGCCCGCAGGACTTGCGTCGGCAGGGCTCGGCCGTGTCCGGAGCGCCGTACGGCTCGGCGGGCATTCTGCCCATCTCGTGGGCATACATCGCGATGCTGGGTCCCGAGGGACTGACGCACGCCACCCAGGCAGCCGTGTTGGCGGCCAACTACGTGGCCACTCGCCTCAATGACCACTTCCCGGTGCTGTACCGCGGCCCGGGCGGCCTCGTCGCGCACGAGTGCATCCTCGACCTGCGCGACCTCACCAAGGCCACCGGCATCACGGCGGAGGACGTGGCCAAGCGCCTCATCGACTTTGGCATCCACGCGCCCACGATGTCGTGGCCCGTGGCGGGCACGCTCATGGTGGAGCCCACCGAGAGCGAGGACCTCGCGGAGCTTGACCGCTTCATCGACGCGATGATCGCGATTCGCGAAGAGATCGCCGCCGTGGAGCGCGGCGAGATCGCCGCCGAGGACACCGCCCTGCGTCATGCGCCGCACACGGCCGAGTCGCTCATGGCCGACGAGTGGACGGCCGCGTACTCGCGCGAGCAGGCCGCCTTCCCGGTGCCCGCATTGCGACGGGACAAGTACTTCGCTCCCGTGCGCCGCATCGACAACGCGTACGGCGACCGTCATCTCGTGTGCTCGTGCCCTCCCATCGAGGACTTCGAGGACTAGCAACCGCAGGCTTGGCGGACTGACGCACGTCCCGGGGAGGCCGGACTACGCTGGCCGCATGACC
The DNA here is from genome assembly GCA_003246255.1 of Demequina lutea. GTDB lineage: Bacteria > Actinomycetota > Actinomycetes > Actinomycetales > Demequinaceae > Demequina > Demequina lutea_A. The sequence goes on along the minus strand of QKAX01000008.1, from coordinate 6,121 downwards.
CGTTCCCCGTTGCACCACGAGCACGTCGCGCTCGGCGCCACCCTTGTCGAGTTCGCCGGCTGGGACATGCCCGTGCGCTACGCGTCGGACGTCGCCGAGCACACGGCTGTGCGCACGGCGGCCGGCCTGTTCGACATCTCCCACATGGGCGAGATCGAGGTGCGCGGCGCCGATGCCGCGGCCGGCCTGGACGCCGCCGTGGTCTCCGGCATGGCGCGGCTCGCGATCGGCAAGGCGAAGTACACCAACCTGTGCACGCGGGGCGGCGGCGTCATCGACGATCTGATTGTGTACCGCCGCGACTGGGACCACTTTGTGATCGTCGCGAATGCCGCGAATGTGGAGACCGTCACGGCCGAGCTCGTGGAGCGTCTCGCCGGGCTCGACGCTTCGGTGAAGAACATCTCCGAGGACGTGTCGCTGCTGGCGATCCAGGGCCCCGCCTCTGAGGAGATCGTCGCCGCGATGTGCGTCCACGGCGCTGACGACGTGCGCGCCCTCAAGAACTACACGTGGTGCACTGTGCTGCTGCAGGGCGACGTGCACGCCATGGTGGCCCGCACCGGCTACACGGGCGAGGACGGCTTCGAGCTGTTCCTGGTGCCCGACGACGCGGTGGAGATCTGGCGACTCGCGCTCGCCGTGGGCGGCCCGCTGGGCCTGATCCCGTGCGGCCTCTCCGCGCGCGACACCCTGCGCCTCGAGGCGGGCATGCCGCTGTACGGCCACGAGCTCACGCTCGCCACGACGCCGTACGACGCCGGGCTCGGCTGGGTGGTGCAGACAGGCGCGGCGCGCGAGCTCACGCGCCCCGGCCTCGACGGCGCCGTGGGGCTGTCCGAGGGGCGCGTGCCGCGCGGGGACTTCGTGGGTCGCGAGGCGCTCGCCGCCGCGAAGGCAGCCCGCGAGGCCGCGGATGCCGACCCGGCATCGGCCTCCGAGGAGACGCGCGTGCTGGTGGGCCTCGTCGGAGCTTCCGGCCGCGTTGCCCGCGCCGGCTACGACGTCTACGTGGGCGACCGCCTGGTGGGCATCGTGTCGTCCGGGGCACCCTCGCCCACGCTCGGCAGGCCCGTGGCGATGGCGATGGTCCACCCCGTTGCGTCGGCCCTCGGCACGGCCGTCGAGATCGACGTGCGCGGTCGGCGCGAGACCATGACCGTCACCGCGCTACCGTTGTACAAGCGCGCCTCGTAACGCCGCGAGGCCATTCCACCCCCCCATCGCATCCGAGAGGTTGTGCCATGAGTTCCGTTCCTTCTGACCTGCTGTACTCCGCCGAGCACGAGTGGGTGGCCGGCGACGCCGAGGCCGGCTCCGTGGTGACGGTGGGCATCACCGAGCACGCTGCCGTGGCGCTGGGCGACGTGGTCTACGTCGAGCTGCCCTCCGTGGGCGACGAGGTGACCGCCGGCGAGGTGTGCGGTGAGCTCGAGTCCTCCAAGGCCGTGAGCGAGTTGTACTCGCCCGTCTCTGGCACCGTGACCGCCGTGAACGAGGCGCTGTCCTCCGAACCCAGCGCCATCAACGACGAGCCCTACGAGTCCGGCTGGATCTTCAAGGTGGAGGTCTCCGACGTTCCCGAACTGTTGGACGCCGAGGGCTACGTGGCTCACATCGCCTGATGTCCGACGCGCACGTCCCCGGCGCGCCTGACGGCCCCACCGCCCGCGCCACGTTCACTCCCGCCCCCGACGCAGCCCCCGAGCTGCTGATCGTCGCGGGTGCGCTCGTTGACAACCTCGCCGCGCCGCGCCTGTTGCTGGCCGCGCGCCGCACCGCCCCCGAGTGGGCCGTGGGCATGTGGGAGTTTGCCGGCGGCAAGGTCGAGGCCGGCGAGACGGTCGAGCAGGGCCTGCGCCGCGAGCTTCTCGAGGAGCTGGGCGTCGAGGTGATCCTGGGCGACGAGCTCCTGGGGCCCGACGTCTCCGAGCAGACAGGTGACACCGCGCGCTGGGAGAGGTGGTCGCACCGGGCATGCCGCCCTCGCCCATGCGCTTTGTGATGCGCGTGTTCTGGTGCGAGATGGCCCCCGGCGCGCCCGAGCCGCAGCCGCTCGAGGATCACGACAAGCTGACCTGGCTCGAGCCAGGCAACTGGAAGGACGGCGTGAAGTGGCTACCGGGCGACGAGCGCATCGTCGCGGCGCTGCTAGAGGACGCGATCGCCCGTCACCGCAGGGCGTACTGCTAGGCGAACATCTTTGACGCCTGGGTGCCGGACGTCTTGAGGCCGTCGCCCAGCTTATCGATCGCCCCGCCCACCGCCGTGAGGATCGCGGCCAGTTGCTCGAGGTTCTCTGCGAGCCCTGCGAGGTCGCCCTTTGCCTTGGTGAGCGTGGTGGCCGTCGAGGCGAGGCGCTGTGACGGGTCTTCAAGCAGCTTGTCCTTGCCGATGTCGACGCCGCTCACGATGTTCACTCCCGCGACCTTGGCGTAGTGCACGTCCACGTTGGGGATGTCGATCGTGGCCATGAATCCCGCGACGTCGTCGATGAACTCGGCTGCCTCGGCGAGCTGGTCGCCCACCTTCACGAGCGCGCCTGCACCGTTGACCAACGTGCCGGCCGCGCCGCCCTTGCCAGCCTTGCCTGCGAGGGACACCGCCGCGTCCTTGGCGTGGTCGCCCGCGTCGCCCAGCGCGTCGGCGAAGGCGCCGAGCAGGGCGGGGGCCTCCTTGACGATTGCGATGAGCTTGTCGAGCTCGTCGCGGTGGTCCACCACAAACTCGACTACATCGCCAACCTTGTCCATGCCGGCCTTATCGAACATCTTGCTGAGGTCGCCCAGGTCCATCGCCGCTCCGTCTCGCCCGCTGAGGCGAGCTTGGACAAGCCCGCGATGCTCAACCTAGCGAACCGAGACGCACCCGGCCAGATGGTCGTCTACCAGGCCGCACGCCTGCATGGCCGCGTACATCGTCGTGGGCCCCACGAACACGAAGCCCGCCTTCTTGAGGGCCTTGGCCAGCGCTATCGACTCCGGCGTCTTGGCCGGGATCTCCTGCCAGTGCTCCACGCGACCCTCGCGCGGCTCCGGCGCGAAGGACCAGAACAGCTCGTCGAGCGAGCCGCCCTCGGCCTGCAGCGCCACGATGGCCCGCGCGTTGGTGATGGCCGCCTCGATCTTCTGGCGATTGCGCACGATGCCCGCGTCGGCGAGCAGGCGGTCCACGTCGTCGTCCCCGTACTGGGCCACCGCGGCGGGGTCGAAGCCGTCGAAGGCCGCCCTGAAGTTGTCGCGCTTGCGCAGGATGGTGAGCCATGACAACCCCGACTGCATGCCCTCCAGCACGATGCGCTCGTACAGCGCGGCGTCGCCATGAACCGGCACGCCCCACTCGGTGTCGTGGTACTCCTCGTACAGTGCGTCGCCGTTGCCAAAGCAGCGCATGAGGTCGTTCGGTTCGGTGATCATGGCTCCAGTGTGGCGGCGGGGTGAGACGCGCGTCGGCGGCGTGCGTCGAGCCGGGGGAAGGCGGCCGAAAACCGCGCCTGTGGACGACGCAGTGCCGCATGCGTCACCACCGCTAGGCGCGCGCCCTCGCGCACGCGTAGTCTGTCCACCGCTATGACGATCCGCCCGCTCCTCGACGCCTCGCGGCCCACGCTCTCGTATGAGCTGTTCCCGCCGCGCACCCCTGCAGCGCAGGAGCAGCTTGCTGACACCATGAAGCTGTTGGCGGCCACTCAGCCGGACTTCATGTCCATCACGTATGGCGCATCGGGCAGCACGCGCGGCACGAGCCGCGGAGTGGTGCACAGTCTCGCGCTCGCGCACACGATCCCGCCGCTCGCGCACCTCACCTGCGTGGACCAGTCGCGCGCTGAGCTGATCGAGGTGATCGAGGGCTACCTCGAGGACGGTGTGCGCGACTTCCTGGCGCTGCGCGGCGACCCGCCCAAGGGCCAGACCGACTGGCGCCCGCACCCCGATGGCCTGCTGTACGCCTCGGAGCTGGTGGCGCTACTGCGCGAGGTGGGTGCCGCTCACGGGGTGGACGTGTGCATCGGCGTGACGGCCTTCCCGGCGCAGCACGCGATGGAGCGATGGCGTCAGCAGGGCCTCGACGTACTGAAGGCCAAGCAGGAGGAAGGCGCCGACTTCGCTATCACCCAGGTGTTCTACGAGGTGGAGCAGTACGCGGCGCTCGTGCGCGACGCGAGGGCCCAGGGCATCGGGCTGCCGATCGTGCCCGAGGTGATGCCTCTCGTCTCGGCCCGCCGCGCCCACCGCGCCGCAGAGCTCACCGGGGTGCCGACGCCCGCAGAGCTTGTCGCCGCGCTCGAGGCGGCCGAGGACGACGAGTGCGCGCTGGGTGCGGGCGTGCGCCATGCGGCCGAGTTGTCGCACGATCTGCTCGATGCCGGGGCGCCCGGCATCCACATCATCACGTTCAACCGTCACGAGGCGGCGCTGGCGTTGGTTGATGCCCTGGGGCTGGAGCACCCGGGGGCGTAGGTGCGCTTGGCGCCGGCGGGCTCGTGGCCGCCCGCCGCGATGTGACTGTGGAATGCGGCTGGGCGTCGGCGTTCCGTGCGCAGCGGCGGGATCGGCAGTCACTTGTGGACGCCGCGGCGCGCGGACCGGCGGAGCGCGAAGCGTCAGCGGACAGCATCGGCGCCGCGGGCGGCTGAAGCCGCCGGTTTGCGCGCACCGCACACCTCACGCCGCGCGCACCACGGTGCCCGCCGCATGCGACGATGAACCCATGTCCCGCACAGTTTCCACTCGTTCCGTCTCCATCACCCGCGACTCGCTCGGCGTCTACACCGCCACCAGCGCATCGGGCGCGACCCTGCAGTTTGGCCAGGGGGAGGGCCTGCTCAGCCCCGTCGAGCTGCTGCTCGCCGCCGTGGCCGGCTGCTCGTCCATCGATGTAGACCACATGACAAGCCGACGTGCGGAGCCCACCCGCTTTGACGTCACCGCGCAGGCGGACGCCGTCAAGGACACGGCCGAGGGCAACATCCTTGAGAACGTGAAGGTGCTGTTCGATCTCGCGTTCCCCGAGGGCGAGGACGGCGACAAGGCCCGCGCCCGTGTCGAGGCCGCGCTGCGCCAGTCCGCCGAGAAGGACTGCACCGTATCCCGCACCATCGAGGCCGAGACCTCGGTGGAGCTTCTCCAGACGAACGCATAGCAGGCCAGTTCCCCCACTTTGGTCCCGCGTGCGCGCGCCCGGTACACTTTCCGCGAAATCCGGCGTGTCTGTTGCGCCGACCGAGCGCAATGGCGAGCCCCGCCGCGCGTGCACCCCTGTGAGGAAATATGTCTGACGCCACCCCCGCGCCCTTTCCCACCGGCACCATCCTTGGCTACCCGCGCATCGGCGCGAACCGTGAGCTGAAGAAGGCGCTCGAGTCGTTCTGGAAGGGCACCATGTCCGAGGGTGACCTCGAGGCGGCGGCCGCAGAGCTGCGCTCCGTGACGCGCGAGCGCCTTGCGTCGCTCGGCCTTGGCCGCGACGACTCGTCGATCCCCTCCAACTTCTCGTTCTACGACCACGTGCTGGACGCGGCCGTGTCGTTCGGCGCGATCCCCACGCGCTTCGCGGACCTGCGCGGCGCTGATGGTTCGGTGAGCCTGGCCGCGTACTCCACCATTGCGCGCGGCGTGGGCGACAAGGCCCCGCTCGAGATGACCAAGTGGTTCGACGCGAACTACCACTACCTGGTGCCCGAGATCGGCCCCGAGACTGTCTTCGCGCTGAGCTCGACCCGCTGGGTTGACGAATTTCTCGAGGCCAAGAACGCCGGCTTTGTGACGCGCCCCGTCATCACTGGCCCGCTGACCTTCCTGTACCTGGCCAAGGCCTCGGACGACGCCCCCGCCGGCTTTGACCCGATCTCCCGCCTCGACGACCTGCTGCCCATCTACGCGGAGCTCCTGACTGTCTTCAAGGCCGCCGGAGCCGAGTGGGTGCAGATCGACGAGCCGATCCTCGTGGCCGACACGCACGCCGACCGCGCCGAGGTGCTCGCCAACGCGTCCCGCGTGTACCAGTGGCTTGGCGAGCAGACCGCGCGCCCGCAGATCTTCCTGGCCGCCCCCATGGGCTCGCTCGACGACGCGCTGCCCGTGCTGGCCGCCACGCCCGTCGAGGCGCTGGGCCTCGACCT
>QKAX01000058.1 GCA_003246255.1 Demequina lutea | reverse complement strand
GTCACGAGGCGGGAGCCTCCGCGTCGTCGCCCGAGTCGGCCGGGGCATCGGCCACCTCGGAGGGACCACCCGTGAGCTTGTCCTTGCCAAACAGGCTCAAGGCCATGAACGCGATCGCGGCACCCACAATCGCGATGTCGGCCACGTTGCCCACAAAGAAGTTCGCGTAGTTGATGAAGTCCACCACATGCCCCTGCGCAAAGCCCGGCGCACGGAACACGCGGTCAATCAGGTTTCCCACAGCGCCGCCCAGCGCGATGCCAGCCAAGCCGATGGCCCATCCTGTGCGCGCGCGTCGGGCGTAGTAGATGATGCCCACTGTGACGGCCAGCGCCACGAGCGTCAGCACCCACGTGTAACCCTCTCCCAGCGAGAAGGCCGCACCGGAGTTGAACACGAGCTGGAGCGAGAGGTAGTCGCCCACCACCGTCACTCGCTCACCTGGCTCGAGCGAGTTCAGCGCCCACTGCTTGGTGAACAGGTCGAGAGCGACTACCAGCACCGCGGCCAGCCAAACGACCGGCCGCACGGTCAACGACGCTCCTCGCGCTGCTTGCAGGTCACGCAGTAGGTGGCGCGCGGGAAGGCCTGCAGACGGGCCTTGCCGATGCCGTTGCCGCATGAGATGCAGGTGCCAAACGTGTGGTTCTGCACGCGCCGCAGTGCATCGACGGACTCGAGCAGCATCTCGCGCGTGTTGTTGACGATCGACATCTCCTGCTCGCGCTCCAGGGCCGAGGCGCCCGCGTCGGCCTGGTCATCGCCCGAGCCGTCGGTGGTGTGGAGAAGGTCGTCCAGCTCAGTCTCGTTGGCGCGGAACTCCTCGACGAGGCGCTCGACGTCCTCGTTCAGGGTGGTCACGACGCTGCGCAGTTCGGCGACAGTCCAGGGCTCGTCGCCTTCGCGCACCGCGAGGGCCTTGGCATCGGCCGCCTTGAGGTCGGCCGGGTCCACCTTGACGGTGGGAACTTCAGTGCTCGTCATCAGGTCCTCACTTCGGGTAACGCATGGAGAGTAGTCGTATGCGCTGGGGATAGCAAAGCGCCGCGCCGGGGCAAGTGCCCCAGACGCGGCGCCGTGATGTGATGCCTAGAAGTTCCAGCGGGGCGCGTCGTCGCCCTTCTCGGGCTCCTGCCCCTCGTGGATCGCGGGGAACGCGGGCGCCTCCTGCTGCGCGGGCTCTCCCCACGCCGGGAACTCGGGAGCGACTGGAGCCGCCGGCTGCGCCACCGGGAAGTCGGCCACTGGCGCAAACTGCGAGGTCCCGGGGAACTCCGGCGCGACGGGAGGCTCGGGCTGCGCCACGGGGAACTCGAACTGCGGCGCGGGCTCGGGCTCCGGCTCGGCCACAGTCGCCTCGGCAACGGGCTCCACAGCAGCGGGCGACCATGCGGCCGTCTCTGCGGGGATCACCGGCTCGGGGGTCGACGTGACCGGCGCCGAGGCACCCTTCGAGCTCGAGTGCTCCAGGTCGCCCAGCAGGTTCTCAAGGTAGTTGCGCAGGTGCGAGCGGTAATCGCGCTCAAAGCGGCGCAGGTCATCAATCGAGCGCTCGAGCTCGGCCCGCTCTGACTCGAGCGAGCCCATGCGGTCGCGCGCGTCCTTCTCTGCCTGCTCCACAATCGACTCGGCCTTGGCGCGCGCCTCGTCCATCAGGCGGTCGCGCTCCGCCTCGCCCGCTTGCACGTAGTCGTCGTGCAGCTTCTGAGCCATCGCGAGCATGGTGGTGGCCGACGGCGGGTTCGGGTCCGTCGCGGCGGCAAGGAGCGAGTGCGGAGCGGTTGCCGGCGCAGCGGCAACAGGAGCGCCTCCTCCAGCAGCAAGACGTCGCTGCAACTCGTCGCGCTCGGCCGTTAGCGCGGCAATCGTGTCGGCCACTTCGTCCAGAAACTCGTCGACCTCATCCTGGTCGAAGCCCTCGCGGTACTTGGTCTTCTGGAAGGCCTTGTTGAGGACGTCCTCGGCGGTGAGCAATGCCATGCGTCAACCCTCCTCGCGTCGTGAGCGGACCTGGAGGCCCGCGATATGAACAATGGTCACGTGTCCCCCTACGTATCGGCGGGGACTTGAGTTCCTACTTCCTAAGCACTCTAGGTCAGAGCGAGTAACTCAGCGCCTCGAGGAATGAATTGAGGGCGATGATCACGAGGAACACGAGTAAAAAAGCCACATCGAGGCGGATGCGTCCCAGCGTGATGGGCGGGAACACCTTGCGCAGCGGCTTGATGAGCGGATCCGTGGTCGAGTACACGGCCTCCACGGCGAGAGCGGCAAAACCCGAGGGCTTCCAGTCGCGCGAGTAGGCGAACACCCACGACAGCAAGACACGCCCCAGCATCATGAGCATGAGGACGAGCAGGACAATCCGGGCGAGGTCGATCACAAACGTCACAGGTTCAGGGTAGTCGAGCCGCGACGCGCCTCACTCCGCCCCCGCGTGGGTGGGCGCGAATTAGGCCGAGAAGTAGGACTCTCGCTGCGGCTCGCGCTCGGTGTCCATCGCAATCTCCACGTGCTGCGGCGACAGCAGGAACACCGCTGTGGTGACGCGCTCGAGCGAGCCCTGAAGACCGAACGACAGGCCTGCCGAGAAGTCAACGAGGCGCTTGGCGTCGGCCTCGTTCATCTCGGTGAGGTTCATGATCACCGGCACGCCCTGGCGGAAAGCCTCGCCGATGAGCTTGGCGTCGGCGTAGGTGCGCGGCTTGATGGTCTGAATGCGGCGCAGGTCGCGACCGTGACCTTCGGACTGCTCGGCACGAGGCGCACGGTGCTGCTTGACGGCGTCTGTACGCGGGCGCGACTCGCGGTGCTGACGCACCTCGCTCACATCGTTGATGTGCGTGACGGGAGCCAGCTCCTCGTCCGCGTAGTCGTACTCGTAGTCATTGCGGTCGGCGACCTCGAAACCGAAGTACTGCATCACATTGCGCATCGCGCTCATGGGTCTTCTCCACATCTGACTAGCGTGTTTCCTGCTGTGAACAACGGTAGGTGCGGGGGTGCCGGGCGGCGCGCATCGACACGCCGCTTTGGCGGCGCTGCGCTAGCCGGCGGTCGCGGGTCCTTCGCAGCGCACGATGCCTGCCTGCCTGCCTGTCTCGCCCTCGCGCCGATACGAGAACAAGCGAAGCTCCTCGAACGTGCAGTAGTAGTGCTGCACAATGCGCTTGATGCCCAGGTGCCCAAGCCGCGTTGCGATCGCGCGCGGGATGTCCACGGACGGCGAGCCCCACCTCGTGGTGGACTTGGCGCGCGGGTGCACGGCCGCCACCTCGGCGCGCACAGATGTGGACACCTCGTAGCAGCGTCCGCAAATCGCCGGGCCGATGGCGACAGTGATGTCGCCCACGCCGCGCCACCCGCCGCGCACATCGTGTAGCGCGGCGACGGCCGCATCGACGGCCCCCTTGCGTAGCCCCTCGCGTCCCACATGAGCGGCCACGACAGCCCCGCTCCATGGATCGTGAAAGAGCACCGGCACGCAGTCGGCGGCAAGCGCAGCCAGGGCCAGGCCCGGCACCGTCGTCAACAGAATGTCGGCCTCGGGAGGCTCTCCCCCTGCCAGGTACGACTCACCGAGGCGCGCCACCGTCGTACCGTGGTTGGGCCGCATGAATGCCACCGGAGCCTCGGCGAGATCCTCAACCAGCCCGCGGTTGAGTGACACGGCCGAGGGATCGTCCCCCACGTGTGTCGCCAGGTTCAGACGATCAAACGGGCGCGCGCTGACGCCGCCTGTGCGGTCAGTAAAGAACGCCCTGACCGGCAGGCGTGCGTCCATCGCTACTTAAGGAACTCGGGGACGTCCAGCGCGTCATCGTCCTGCCACGCTGGGGTGACGCGGATCGCGTCTGTCGCGGGCTCAGGGTCGCGAGACGCGGCCGGCGCCGTCTCCGTGGGCCGCGGCTCGCGCGCCGCTGGCGACGGCACCGCGTCGAGCTCCACCGGGGCGTCGACAGGCTCGAGGGCCGCAGCCGCCGGAGTGGGTGCCGCACCGTCGATGGTGCCAAGCGCGCCCGCGTGCTTACGCACCGTGGGGTGTCCGCCGTCAAAGCCTGCCGCGATCACTGTGATGCGTAGCTCGTCGCCGAGCGCGTCGTCGATCACGGTACCGAAGATGATGTTGGCCTCGGGGTGAGCCGCCTCACGCACCAGGCGTGCCGCCGTCTCCACCTCCTTGATGCCCAGGTTTGAGCCACCCGCAATGCTGAGCAGCACGCCGTGCGCGCCCTCGATCGAGGCCTCGAGCAGCGGCGACGCGATGGCGCCCTCCGCTGCGGCTAGCGAGCGGTTCTCGCCACGCGCCGAGCTCACGCCCATGAGCGCCGTACCGGCGCCCTTCATGACCGACTTGACGTCGTTGAAGTCCACGTTGATGAGTCCAGGCGTGGTGATGAGGTCGGTAATGCCCTGCACTCCGCCCTGCAGCACCTGGTCGGCTGCAGCGAAGGCACCCAGCACGCTGAGGTTCGCGTCCTGGATGTCCAGCAGGCGGTCATTGGGGATCACGATCAGAGTGTCGACCTCTTCGCGCAGGCGCTCGATGCCCGACTCGGCCTGGTCGCTGCGGCGGCGGCCCTCGAACGAGAAGGGGCGGGTCACGACGCCCACTGTGAGCGCACCGAGACCGCGCGCGATGCGGGCCACGACGGGCGCGCCACCCGTTCCGGTACCGCCTCCCTCGCCGGCCGTCACAAACACCATGTCGGCGCCGCGCAGCGCCTCGGCGATCTCCTCCTCATGGTCCTCGGCCGCGTTGCGACCCACCTCGGGGTCGGCACCCGCACCCAGGCCGCGCGTGAGCTCCCGGCCGATGTCGAGCTTGACGTCCGCGTCGGACATCAGCAGCGCCTGAGCGTCGGTGTTGATGGCGATGAACTCGGCGCCCTTGAGGCCCACCTCGATCATGCGGTTCACGGCGTTGACGCCGCCGCCTCCGACGCCGACGACCTTGATGGCCGTGATGTAGTTCTGCGGTGCCGCCATGGGGATTCCCTTCAACCTTAACGTTCAACTTGAGGGTTACACTTATGTCAAGCTGACTTGCGTAAACGGTACGGGAGACACCCGCCGCGATCCGGGATTACGCCGCGTGTCGCACGCCTTGACGGCGGCGAGTTCAGCCCTCGGTGCGCGTGATGGGAAGCGTGGGCGCGGAGACGTCGACGACCGACACGCCGCTCGCCTGGCCGCTATCAAGCATCACCGTGAGCACCTGTGCCTTGAGCGCCGAGTCCTCAGAGCTCCCCCACTCCACGCGCGGGCCGTCGCGCAGGGTGAACTGCACCGAGTCCTCCGTCTGGGCGCCGATTCCCTGGACGCGAGCCAAGACCTCGACCGGGAGGCTCCGCACCACTGTCACCACCGCGTCGAGCACTCGCTGCTCACCCAATGGCACCGTCACGATCGGCAAATCGGCGGGCGCCGCGTCCACGGTGCCCACCTCCACGGCGTCGGCGTCCAAAAGGATGAACTGGTTGCCACTCGGAATGGCCGCCACGGGGTGCCGCGCCACCAGCGTCACGCGCAGACCCTGCGGCCATACGCGCTCCACCGTGGCGTCGCGCACGCCCGTCACGGCGCTGAGGTCAGCGGCGATGCCGCGCACGTTCAGCGTGATGAGCGAGTCTCCTGCGCGCTCGTCAACAATCGCCTGCACTGCGGCAGGATCGATCTCCGCCGTCACCCCCGACACCTCGACCTTGCCCTCGTCGAGGGCGAACAGCGGGCTCGCGATCACTCCCCACAGCGCCATGCCGATCGCCGACGCGATGGCCGCGTATCCGGCAATGCGAGTGCCGGAACGGCGCCGCTCGGTGCGCTTGCGCTCCTTGAGACGGTCCTGCATCCGGGTCGACACCGGCGTGGCCGGCAGCGATGACGTCCGCACGCGCTCCCATGGAGCCTTGGGCGCCGTCACCGGCTCCCTCCTCGCGGGAGCCTCCGGAGGGGTCTGCATGCTGGCGCGCGTGGCGGGCCTGCGCCTGCCACGCACCACCACCTTGCCGCTTCTCTGCGTGGCCGACGGCGTCTGGGGCCGGGCACCAGCGGCACCCGACGCGCGGGGCGCCTGCGTGCGCGGCGGTTCCCTGCGCTCGGCGTCGGGCCGCTGGGGAGCCTCGCTCTGGCGCTGGCTCGCGGATCCGCCCTGTCGCGGCGGGGCCACGCGGGGCGGGCGGCGCTCAGCCACGCGCCGCCTCCAGGTCGCGCAAAATCCACGCCCCGGCGTCAGTGACGGTGCCGGAGCCCACCGTCAGAACCGTGTCGCCGCGAACCGCGGCACGTGCGGCGCGCGCGGCGGCGTCCTCCAGCGACTCGGCCACCTCGAGGGTGGACCCCTCCCCTAGCCTCACACCGCTCGCAATCAGCTCGGAGTTGACGCCGTCGATGGGATCCTCGCGGTCGCCGTGCACAGGTGCCAGGATCACGGCGGCGTTGTCCAGCGACAGCGCAGCCGCGAACTCGCGGTGGAGGTCGCGTGTGCGCGTGTACAGCGCGGGCTGGAAGAGCACCACGAGGCGCTCGGCGCCTGCGGAGCGCGCGGCCGCCAGCACCGCCGCCACCTCGGTGGGGTGATGCGCGTAGTCGTCGATCACACGGATGCCATCGACCTCGCCACGCAGCTCGAAGCGGCGGCCGGTGCCGCCAAAGGTCGCCATCGCGGCAGCCGCGGCCACCGGATCCACGCCCTCCTCGATCACCGCGGCCCACGCGGCGGCGGCGTTGAGGCGGTTGTGCGCGCCGGGCACGGGCACCGTGAGCGCAGCCTCGACGCCATTCCACACGACGGAGGTGGCGCTGACCACCACGTCGGCCGTCGCCACATCGGTGCCGTAGCGCACCACCCGCACTCCGGCTGCCTCCGCGGCGGCGGCCGTGCGGGCCGAGCCCGGATCGTCGGCGCAGGCGATCAGCACGCGGGCCTTGCCAGCGAACTCCGCAAAGGCGGCCTCGACCGCCTCGAACGAGCCATGAAAGTCAAGGTGATCGGGCTCGACGTTGAGCACGATCGCCACGTGAGTGTCGTAGCGCAGGAACGAGCCGTCCGATTCGTCGGCCTCGACCACCGCCTGCGGCGCGAGGCCTCCGTAGCCGCCGGCCACAGCACCCTCGACGCCGAACACCCGCGCGCCCACCGCATACGACGCATCCACGCCGCATGCGTGGAACAGGTGCGCGACCATCGCCGACGTGGTGGTCTTGCCGTGCGAACCCGCTACCGACACGAGCTGCTTGCCCTCGAGCGCCCACGCGAGCGCCTCGGAGCGGTGCCACACGGGCACACCCAGCTCGCGCGCCCGCACCAACTCCTCGTTGGTGTCGCGGACGGCCGTCGTGATCACCACGGCGTCGGCTCCCTCGACGAGTGCAGGGTCGTGGCCCACTCGCACATCCACGCCAGCGGCCTCGAGCGCGGCGAAGTAGTGGCTGCGGCGGCGATCGGTGCCGGTGACCTCGACGCCTCGCGCGGCCACGAGACGCGCCACAGCGGACATCCCGGAGCCGCCCACACCAATGAAGTGGAACCTCACCGCGACACCGTTCTCTCGATCAGATCCGCAAGGCGCTGCGCGCCATCCGAGCCGCCGATGCCCTCCGCCGCCGAGCGCGCTGCCTCCTGCGACCTGCGGTCGAGCACGAGCGGCTCGACCGCAAGTTCAAGCGACGTGGCATTGAGGTCGGCGTCGGCCAGCATCGTCGCGGCGCCAGCCTCAATGGCGTCCTGCGCGTTGAGCGCCTGCTCGCCGTTGCCGTGCGGCAGGGGGACGTAGACGGCTGGAAGCCCCAGGGCCGTCACCTCGCACACCATGCCAGCGCCCGCGCGGCACACCACAGCGTCGGCCGCAGCAAAGGCGTTCTCCATGTCGTGCACGTACTCGCGCACCACGTACATGCCGCGCCGCTCCGCAGGCAGGTCCGCGAGCGCCCGCTCGGCGCCCTCGGCCTTGCCCCGTCCCGTCAGGTGCAGCACATGCACGCCGTGGGCAGTCAGGCGCTCAACACCAGCCGCCGTCGCCGCGTTGAGCGACGCCGCTCCGGTGGAGCCACCTGTCACCAGCAGTGTCGGCGCGTCTGCTGGCCAACCCCATGACTCCCGCGCCGCAACGCGCAGCTCATGTCCAGCGAAGGGATCATGGAGCCGATCCGCGAGCTCGGTGATCTGCGCACGCAGAGGCAGACCCGTCACCACAGCGCCCTTGAGCGGCGTGGACGCGAAGGTCGCCGCGACTGCGGCCGCGTGGCGCGCGCCGAGGCGATTCGCAAGCCCCGGGCGCGCATTGCCCTCGTGCACGATGACGGGCACCTTCTTGCGGCGCGCGGCGAGGTACGCGGGGGTCGAGACGTAGCCTCCAAAGCCCACCACGGCGTCGGCCTGGACAGCGTCGATCGCGCGTCCAGCGGCGCCGATGGCGCCCAACAGCTTCCCGGGGAAGCGGAACATCGCCGCGCCAGGGCGGCGAGGGAACGGCACGCGCTCTACGGGGTAGAGCTCGAAGCCCGCGCGCGGCACCAGATCGGCCTCCAGACCGCCCGGCGTGCCCAGCACCGCCACGTCGTGGCCGCGCGCGACAAGCTCCTGGGCCGTGGACAGCAAGGGGTTGACGTGGCCGGCCGTGCCTCCGCCGGCCAACAGGAACCTAGGCACCGCTCCTCCTCGACATCACGGCGAGCGAACGCCGCATCACACTTGGCCGCGCGCCAAACGCCTCGCGCGCGCCCGGCTCGGACCGCGCAAGTGCCAGCAACACGCCCATCGCGGCGAGCGACACCGCGAGCGACGAACCTCCCGACGAGACGAGCGGCAGCGGCACACCCATCACGGGCAGCAGTTCCAGCACCACGGCGATATTGATGAACGCCTGGCCCACGATCCACGCGCCGATGCCCGCCGCGGTGATCTGCGCAAACGGGTCGCGAGAGCGCACCACGATCCGATGCACGGCGATGGCGATCAGCACGAACGCAAGCAGCACCAGGAGCGTGCCGACGAGGCCCCACTCCTCACCCAGGATCGCGTAGATGAAGTCGTTATCCGCGGCCGGCAGGTAGCCCCACTTCTCGCGGCTCATGCCGGGGCCTACACCCCACAGCCCGCCCGACGCGAGAGCCCACGTGCCGTGCGTAGTCTGCAGGCAGTCGTCGGTGGGGTCGCACGAGGAGGGGTCCAGCCACACGTTGATGCGCGCGGAGCGCGTGATGCCCTGCTGCAGCAGCACCGCGACGCCGACCACCGCCCCCGCCGCGCCCAGCGCGAAGAACCTGACGGGAAGGCCCGCCACCCAATAGGCCGCGGCGACCACGAGCATGATCGTGATCGCGGTGCCCATGTCGCCGCCGATGACCACCATGCCGATCACGCCGGCGGCGGCGAGACCGCCGGGCACCATGATCTTCTTCCAGGTGGTGAGTTCGTGGCGCACGAGCGCGAGCGACAGTCCCAGGAAGAGTGCGAGGCCCAACTTGGAGACCTCGGAGGGCTGAATCGTGACGTCCCCGATCGGGAGCCAGTTCTTGTTGCCGCCCCTGGCCACGCCGCGGAAGTACACGATGACGAGCAACGCGAGGGAGCCGCCCAGGGCCCACGGGGCGATGCGCCTGAGTCCCATCAGCGAGAACCGCGACAGGAACACCATGCCCACGAGTCCGATGACGAGCGCGGCCACCTGGATCAGGAACAGCGTCCACGCGTTGCCGTTTTGCTGTCGGATGGACAGAATCGACGTGCTCGAGAGCACCACGGCGAGTCCCACCAGCAGCAGGATTCCGGTGGCTGTCGCAATCAGGTAGTAGCTCGTGGCGGGCGAGTTCCACGCCCTGGAAAGGGTCACGCGAGAAGCGGGCGTCGTCACGTCTGCCTCCTACAGCGACCTCACCTCAGCGGCAAAGGCCTCTCCTCGGTCCGCATAACTGCGGAATTGATCCATGGATGCGCTTGCTGGTGACAGCAGCACAGTGTCGCCTTCCTGGGCGAGTCGCCGGGCCGCGGCCACCGCGTCTCGCATCACAGTGTCGCCCGGGTCGATGCGCACCACGGGGATATCTGCGGCGTGTTCCCCCAGCGAGGTGGCAAGAGGCTCGGGATCGACACCCACGAGCACCACCGCGCGCAGCCTTGCCCGCACCCCCTTGACCAAGTCGTCGAACTGTTGACCCTTAGCCAGCCCGCCCGCGACCCACACCACCGATGCCTCTGCGCGGCCACCAAAGGCAGCGAGCGTTGCGTGAGCGTTGGTGGCCTTCGAGTCGTCCACAAAGTGCACCCCGTCGACCGTGCGCACAAACGCTGTGCGGTGCTCGTCGAGGGCGAAGCCCTGCAGGCCATCGCGCACAGCCCGCGGCGGCACTCCCACCGCGCGGGCCAGCGCGGCGGCGCTCAGCGCGTTGGTGATCAAATACGGCGGCACGTCGCCAGCGACGAGGTGCTGCAAGTCGGCGACCTCGCCCATCTCGTGCGCCGTGCTGCGACGGTCATCGTGAAACGCGCGGTCAACGAGGTAGCCCTCGACCACTCCACACTGCGACACGGCCGGGCTTCCCCGCGTGATGCCCACAGCGCGGCAACCCTCCACCACCTCGGCGTTCTCCACAAACCCCTCGACAAGGCGGTCGGCCGCTGGATAGACGCAGGCGACCCGCACGCGCTCGTACACCTTCGCCTTGTCGGCGCGATAGGCCTCGACGGAGCCGTGCCAGTCGACGTGGTCGATGTCGGCATTGAGGCACACGGCCGCCGCGGGGCTGAGCGTGTGGGTGAAGTGCAGCTGAAGGCTGGCGATCTCCACGGCGAGCAGCTCGTGCCCCTCGCGCGCCGCGCCAATCACGGGGATGCCCATGTTGCCGCACACCTTGACATCCATGCCAGCGGCTGCCGCAATGGCACCCACCATCTGCGTGGTGGTGGTCTTGCCATTGGTGCCGGTCACCAGGACCCACGGCTCGTCATTGACGCGCACGCGCCAGGCGAACTCCATCTCCGACCAGATCGGGAGGTCAGCATCCTGGCACGCGCGAATATCGGCCGAGTGAGGCGCATAGCCGGCGGAGGCCATCACCGCGTCGAAGGAGCCCAGGTCAAGCCCCTGGACGGACATGAACTCCGCTGCACCCGAGCCATCGACTGTGACATAGTCCGCGCCGATCTCGTCGAGAGCGGCGACGGCAGAGGTGCCAGCCACGCCCATGCCGAGCACCAGCACGCGCTTGCCCGCGAGGTGAGCTCCTCCATCGGCCACAAGGGGCGAGACGAGGTCCGGCATCAGCCGTTGGGGCCCAGGTTTGCCACCCACTCCGCGTAGAACAGGCCCATGCCCGCCCCAGTGAACAGGATGGCGATGATCCAGAAGCGCGTCACGATGGTGACCTCACCCCAGCCCATCAGCTCAAAGTGATGGTGCAGCGGTGCCATCTTGAAGATGCGCTTGCCGCCGGAGAGCTTGAAGTAGCCGATCTGCAGCACGGAGCTCAGCACGATGATGACGAACAGGCCGCCGATGATGCCGCCCAGGATCTCGGTGCGCGACACGATCGTGATGCCCGCCACCGCGCCGCCCAGCGCGAGGGAGCCAGTGTCGCCCATGAAGATCTTGGCGGGCGAGGCGTTCCACCACAGGAAGCCGATGCATGCGCCCGCGATGGCCGCCGCAAGGATCGCCAGGTCGCGCGGGTCTCGCACCTCGTAGCACGTGGCGAGGTCGGTGTTCCTGACCCCGCACAACTGGTTGGACTGCCAGATGCCCACGAGCACGTAGGCACCAAAGAAGATGAGCGAGGCACCCGTCGCGAGGCCATCGAGGCCGTCCGTGAGGTTCACGGCGTTTGACCACGCGGTGATGAGGAAGTTTGACCAGATGATGAAGAGGATGATCGCCACCGCGGGTCCCCACACGGCAAGATCGAGCGCGGTGTCGCGCAGGAACGAGATGGCGGTGGAGGCCGGGTAGACGCCCATGTCGTCGGGGAACTGCAGCACCAGCACCGAGAAGCCGATGCCCACGATGCCCTGCAGCAGGATCTTCCACTTGGCGTTGAGACCCAGGGAACGCTCGCGGATCACCTTGATGCCGTCATCGAGGAAGCCCACGAAGCCGAGGCCCACCATGAGACCCACCACAAGCATCGACGAGATGTTGGGGGACCGCTCGGTGATCGCGTTGCCGCCGAGCCAGCCAAAGATCGTGGCAAGGATGATGACAACGCCACCCATCTGCGGGGTGCCACGCTTGACGTGGTGCGATGCCGGCCCGTCCTGACGGATGAACTGACCGAGCTGGCGGCGCGTGAGGTAACGGATCCACAGCGGGGTGCCGAGTAGCGCGATGATTAGCGAGATGCCTCCCGCGAGCACGATTGCCCTCATCGGGTCTCCTCCGTCAGTTGGTCAGCGAGGCGCCACAGCCCGGTGCCGTTCGAACCCTTGACCAACACGGTGTCACCCGGGGCAAGGCGGCTCGCGAGGTGTTCGCGGGCCTCATCAATCGTAGCGACGAACGCGGCCTCGTCCCCCCACGATCCCTCTCGCACGGCCGCCACGTAGGCGGCCCTCGCGCCGGCACCCACCACCAGCAGGTGGTCGATGCCGAGCCTCACGGCGTCGATGCCGATCTGCTCGTGCGCGGCGATCGAGCCGTCGCCGATCTCGAGCATCTCGCCCACGACGGCCCACATCACGCCCCCGTCGGCCACCGCGCGCAGCGCCCTCAAGGCGGCGCGCATCGACTCTGGCGAGGCGTTGTAGGCGTCATCGAGGATCCGAACCCCGTCGGCGCGCTCGGTGAGCGCCATGCGGTGCGGGCTCACGGGTCCGGCAGCGTTGAGCGAGTCGACGGCGCGCGCGGTGGTGATGCCGCACTCGCGCGCCACCGCGTAGGCGGCGAGGGCGTTGGCAGCGTGATGATCGCCGATCAGGCGAAGGTGAACGTCTCTGCCCTCAACCGAGAAGCGTGCCCGACCGCCATCGACCGAGCGGTCGGCGCCATGCACGTCGGCCGGGCCAAAGCCGAACGTCACGGTGCGCGGCGCGCGGCCGGCCATAGGTGCCACCCTTGGATCGTCGGCGTTGATGATGCCCACGCCGCCGGCAACGACGCCGTCAAGGATCGTCGCCTTCTCAGCCGCCAGGCCGTCGGCGGAGCCGTAGTACTCGAAGTGAGCCGAGCCCACCATGAGCACCACGGCGATGTCGAGCGGAGCGATGCGTGTCAGATACGCGAGGTCGCCTGGGGCCGCGGCACCCATCTCGAGCACCAGGTGACGCGTGTCAGGTCCCGCGCTGAGCACGGTGAGCGGCAGCCCGATCTCGTTGTTGAAGCTTCCGGCGGGCGCGACGACGTCCGGCAGGGTCTGCGCGAGAAGGTCCTTGGTGGTGGTCTTGCCATTGGAGCCGGTGATCCCGATCACCGTGATCGCGCCCTCCGCTCGCAGCAGCGCCAGGTAGGCGCCCGCAAGGCGACCGAGGGCCTCGGTGACATCGTCAACGAGCACGTGCGGAGCGTCGACCTCCCGCGAGACGAGGGACAAGACCGCTCCGGCCTCGGCGACCGACGCAACAAAGTCGTGGCCGTCCACGCGCTCCCCCACGAACGCGACGTACAGCGAACCAGCGCCCGCCTCGCGAGAGTCCTTCACCACGCGAGTGACGACGGCGTCGGGATCGGCGCCACCCGCAAGCGTGCCGCCCACGGCATCGGACACCCAGGCAAGGGTCACGGGCCTCATGAGGCCTCCCCCGCTCGCTCGGCGTACCACTGCTCCACCACGGCACGGTCGGTATAGGGGTAGTGCACTCCGTTAATCTCCTGTGTGGTCTCGTGGCCCTTGCCCGTGGTGATCACGGTATCGAGCGGCCCTGCAAGCTCCATCGCGGCGATGACCGCGTCGCCGCGGGGCGCCATCTCGCGCACGTCGCGCAGATCCGGCCGCACCTCCACCACGCCCTCCATGAGGCGCGAGCGAATGAAGACCGGGTCCTCGGTCTTGGGATTCTCGTCGGTGACGAACACGATGTCGGCATTCTGGGCGGCCGCGCGGCCGAGGCCGGGGCGCTTCGAATCGTCGCGCAGGCCGTCGCAGCCGAAGACGACGATGACCTTGCCGGGCGTGATGCCGCGCATCGCCTGCAGCACGGAGGCCACGCCGTCGGGCGTGTGGGCGTAGTCGGCCACCACCAGCGGCGTCGTCGCGGATCGGGGGGTGATGACCTCGGTGCGACCCGGCACGGCGCGCGCGTGAGCCACTCCCTGGATCGCGTCGGCGAGAGGCACTCCGGCAGCGACGGCGGCCACGATGGCGCCCGCGGCGTTGGAGACATTGATGTGGCCGGGAAGTCGCGTGCGCGCCTCGTGGACACCGCCCGACGGGTCGCGCAGCGTGAAGGCCATACCCCCCTCGGGGTGGGCTCCCTCGGCCACCACGCGCCAGTCGGCCTCCGGCGAATCCGGCCGCGTCGCCACGGTGACCACGGGAATGCCCACCTCTGACGCGAGGCGCTGGCCCCACACGTCGTCCACAAGTACCACAGCGCGCTCGCTCACCTCGGGCTCAAAGAGCCTCCGCTTCTGGAGGTAGTACTCCTCCATCGTGTGGTGGTAGTCGAGGTGCTCGTGGCTGAGATTTGTGAAGACGGCCACGGCGTAGCGGGTGCCAGCAATGCGCTCCAGGTGGATCGCCTGCGAGCTCGCCTCGGTCACGGCCGCGGCCACTCCCTGCTCGAGAGAGACAGCGAGCAGGCGCTGGAGCAGCGGCGCCTCGACAGTGGTGCGCTGCGAGGCCTCATGCTCGCCCGCGATGCGCATCTCGATGGTGCCGAGCAGCGCAGTCGGCTTGCCCAGCGTGGCGAGGGCGCCCTCGATCATGAACGACGTGGTGGTCTTGCCATTCGT
>QKAX01000079.1 GCA_003246255.1 Demequina lutea | reverse complement strand
AACGGGCATCGGCGATGTCATCGCCCGCTCGCGCGACACTGGCGATCTCACCGAGATGGTGGCCACCATCCTCATCGTGCTGGCCTTCTCCATCGCCGTGGACCGCGCGGTCTTTGCCCGCGTGCACTCCCGGCTGCGCGCCTCACGCGGGCTGAACGTCGGCGTCGGCGCGTAGTCCCCGCGACGTCGGGGCGCATGGCCCACGCCGTTGGCTCCCCGCCGAGGGTGCCAGTCACGGCCGCCGCGGCACTCGCGCGCCGCTATGACCGACGCCCTCGACAAGCGCGGCCTCAGCTACGGCGTCACCGCGTACGTCATCTGGGGCCTCTTCCCCATCTTTATGGCGGCTCTCGTGCCCGCCGGCGCGTTCGAGATTGTCGCGTGGCGCGCGCTGTCGTCGCTGATCGTGTGTCTGCTGATCGCGATGGCCATTGGCGCGTGGCGTCGCATCTGGGCCATCGCGCGCGATCCCCGCCTGCTGGGTCGCCTGGCCATTGCGTCGGTGCTCATCGCCGCCAACTGGGGCGTGATGGTCTACGCGGTGGTCACCGAACGCGTCGCCTCCACGTCACTGGGCTACTACGTCAATCCGCTCGTGACCGTGGCCCTGTCCGTCGTGTTCCTCGGCGAGCGCCTGCGTCGCCTCCAGATCGCGGCCATCTCGCTCGCGCTGCTGGCCGTCATCGTGCTGGCGGTGGAGATGGGCGGGCTGCCGTGGATCTCCCTGGTGCTCGCGTTCTCGTTCGCGCTGTACTCGTTCATCAAGAAGGGCATCGGCGACCGCGTGGACGCACTCAGCGGACTCACGGTGGAGACCGCCGTGGTGGCTCCGGTGGCCGTCGGCATCCTGTGGTGGGTGGGCGCGACGGGCGAGGCGACGCTGTTCGCGCGCGGCGCCGAGGGCCTCGGCTGGTGGCACGACGTCATGATGCTCGGCACCGGCACGTGGACCGCGGGCGCCTTGCTGATCTTCGCGGCCGGCGCGCGTCGCCTCCCCCTCAACATCACGGGGCTGCTGCAATACATCGCGCCCACCATGACGTTCGTGCTGGCCGTCACCTACTTTGGCGAGGACATGCCCGCCGAGCGGTGGGCCGGCTTTGGGCTCGTGTGGGTGGCGCTGGTGCTCATCACGGTGGACGCGTGGCGGGCTCGGGCGGCCGCGGCGAGGGCCCGGGGCGCTGCTCCGGGGACGACGAGCCCGTTACCGAGCCGATCTAGCGGGTTGGGTGGGTGGATCCGCCGCTGGGGTTCCGGGGGCGCCCGCGCGAACCGGCGGAGCCACGTTCCGTCCGCCACGATAGGACCCGCCTCATGCGCTCAGACCGCCGGTTTGCGCGGCGACGTTCCGCCACCGCAGAGGCGAAGGAGCAAGCTACAGCACCGTCGCGATGAGCATCCCGTCGTAGTCCTTGCGGCCCACGGTCTGAATCACCGTCGCCTCGACGCGCGGATCCGACGCCGCGCGCTCGATCACTGCCCGCGCTCCCACCACGTTCTTGTCGGTGTTCTCGGGGTCCGCGATGTCGCCGCCGCGCACCACGTTGTCCACCACGATCACGGCGCCGGGTCGCGACAGCGCCACCGCCGCCTCGTAGTACGGCACGTTGTTGACCTTGTCGGCGTCGATGAAGGCCAGGTCAATGGGGGCGTCGTCCGCAAGGGTGGGCATCACCTCGAGCCCGGTCCCTACGCGAATCGTCACCTTGTGGCCCACACCCGCGGCGTCGAGGCTCTCTCGCGCGAGCTGCGCGTGAAGGGCGTCGCGCTCGATGGTGATGAGGCGGCCGTCCGGCGGCAGCGCCCGCGCGATGTGCAGCGCGGAGAACCCGCCCAGCGTGCCGAACTCCACCACCGTGGCCGCGCCCGAAATGCGAGTGAGGATCGACAGCAGCCGCGCGTGCATCGGGCTCACCTCGATGGCCGGCATGCCCGCCGTGGTCTGCGCGCCCAGCACGCGCGCCGCCTGCGCGTCGCTCGCTGTGAGCTGCTGCTCGAGGTACGCCTCGGCGGCCATCCAGCGCTCGGAACCAGGCAGGTCATCGTGGTTGCTCATGCTCCGAGACTAGGCGCGCGGCGGCGCCGGCGCGAGGACTACTCCTGAACCGCCGTCCACGCGTAGGCCACGTCGTCCAGCGTCGGGCCGGATCCGTAGAGCAGGGCGAGCGACGTACCGGCCAGATCGGCGGCCGAGGACGCATCGCACGGCACCATCAGATCGTCGATACGCGTGTACTCGGAGGAGACACCGTGCGTGTCGCCATCCGTCCAGTGCATCCCTTCGTAGTAGCTCGCGTCGCTCTGAAGCGGCTCACCCTGCGGCTCGTTGGCGTACCCCACGACGACGCCGTCGCGCACCGCTACCACCTGCTCGTAGCGGATGCCGCCCACGAGGTCCATGCCGGTCGCGCCCTCGCCAAAGGTGAACCAGCCTGGGATTCCGTTCACCTCGCGCAGCGCGTCCATCGTGACGGGCCATGCGCCACCCGAGGACTTGATGGTGAGCCGATCGGGCAGCGCCACCTGGGTGTCCGCCTCCGAGAGCGCGATGCCCGGCTCCCTCTTTGCCGTCGCCGACGTCGAGTCCTCGAGATCCGCGGGCAGAGGAGCCCCACAGGCGAAGACGCGGGACTCGGGCCCATCCAAGGGGCGCATCGCGGCGGTCCACGGCGCCGGTCCCTCCGAGACACCCGTGTCGTACTCTGCGCCTTCGCTCGGCGCGGGATCCGCGACATCCTGCTGGCCGCCACCACTGGGCGGCGTCACCTGGCACGGCAGGTCCGGCACGTTCTCGGGCGTGTACTCGAAGCGCATCTCCCACTCGGTGCCGTCCACCAGTGTGACGCGCAACGCGACCGAGTCGAGTCCATCCGGGGTCAGCGCCCACTCGGCTCCACGCCCCGCTGCTGGCTCGAGTACGGGAGCTCGCCAGGTCTCGGTAAGGGTGGCGGCGTACTCGGAGCCGTCGTCGTAGGTCGCTACAAACTGCGTCACCGCGCCGATAGGCACCATGTCGGGGTCATAGTCGTAGCCGGCGTTGACGGTGGTTCCCATCAACACGGTCCACAGCAGGTCCCCGTACACGCCCCGCGGCGCTTCCGCACGAGGGACCGCCGTCCAGTCGTAGCCCGTCAGTTCGGCCCCAGTCCACGTCACGCCAAAGCCCCAGCTCCCAAAGCGATCGGTCACGTAGGCAGGCCGCGGATCGTCCTCGACTGTCGCGATCACCTCGCTGCCGTTGCCGTAGTCGTGCATGTACAGGCCGTTCGCATCTACGGTTACCCTGTGCGCGGTGCCGTCCTTGTCGACGGCCATCACGAAGCCCGCCGCGAGGTCCACGTATGCGCGCCCCTCGTACGACGGCGGCAGCACGTCAGGGTTCGCCGGCACATACGCCGAGCAGGCGCCCACCTCAAGCCCGCCCGATGCCGGCCCGCCCGACGCGCCGAACAGCCCGGCCCCGCCAACGCCCCACGCCCCCGCGGCCACGGCGCCCACGGACACCGCAGCGACGGCGCCGGTCGCGCCCGCCCGCCACGCGCGTCGGGTGCGCACGTCGCGCACGGCCCGCCCCGTGAGCCCGGCCCCGGCCGAAGCACCTAGTGCGCGCTCGTGCGCCGCGTAGCCGTCCTTCAGCATCTCGCTCAGATCGCCCATGTCACTCACCCTTCCTGGCGGCGGTCACGGGAACCGTCGGCTTCTCGTCCCAGTCGGTCACATCCAGCAGCGGCAGCAGCGCCTCGCGCGCCTCGCTCAGGTAGCGCTTCACGGTGCCCTCGGCGAGCCCCAGCTGCGCTGCTACCTGCGGCACCGTCAGGTCGTCGAAGTAGCGCAGCACCACGCACACCTGTTGGCGCGGGGTCAGTTCGCGCAGCGCGCGGCGCACGTCCACGCCCGCATCGAGGTCCGCGCCCGCGTCCGGTCTATCGAAGGCGCGGGTGAGGGCGCGGCGTCGGCTCGCAAGCGAGCGCGCCCTGTCGATCACGATCGACGGCATCGCGGAGCGCACGTACGCCTCGGCCTCATCAATGGACGCGAGGCGGCGCGGGCGGGAGAAGACCTTGACGATCGCGTCGTGCACCAGATCCTCGGCGTCGCCGTCGCGGCCCACCAGCAGGGCGCCGTAGGCGATGAGCCTGCCGCCGCGCTCGGCGAGCAGCCGCTCCACCGTGTCCTGCCACTTCGCCATGTCCCCGCCTCTCGCTTCTACCCTGCCAAACGGAGGCGGGTCACAAAGCGTTGTGCGGAGATTGCGGTGCGGCTAGGCCGCGCGCGCCACGAGCGAGTCGGCGAAGGCGTACAGCGCCTCGCGGACCTCGCCCTCGGGCAGCCCCGCGATGGACTCGACGGCCTTGCCGATCCACTCGCGGGCCAGCGCCGACGTCTCGTCGACCACGGCGTGCGCGCCCAGGCGCGCCACCACGTCGGCCAGCGCCGCGTCGTCGCTCAGGTCGCCGTCGATGTCTGCCAGCAACGCGGCGTCCTCCGCCGTACCCGCACCCGAGGCGACGAGCCGGCGCAGCAGCAGCGTGGGCATCGTGGCAACACCCTCGCGCAGGTCGGTGCCGGGGGTCTTGCCGCTGATCTCGGTGCCGGAGCGGATGTCCAGCACGTCGTCGGCGAGCTGGAAGGCGACGCCCGCGTACTCGCCGTAGGCCGTCACCTGCTCCACGGTGGAGCGGTCGCAGCCGGCGAACATCGCGCCAAAGCGAGCCGACATCGCCACGAGCGAGCCGGTCTTGTCGGCGAGCACCTGGATGTAGTGCTCCACCGGGTCGTCGTCCTCGGCGGGGCCTACGGTCTCGTGCAGCTGGCCCAGGCACAGGCGCTCGAAGGTAGTGGCCTGCAGGCGCACTGCCTCGGGGCCGAGCCCGGCCACCACCACGGAAGCCCGCGCAAACAGCAGGTCGCCCGTGAGGATCGCCACCGAGTTGCCCCACACCTCGTGCGCCGAGGGTGCACCTCGACGCGTGGGCGCGGAGTCCATGACGTCGTCGTGATACAGCGTCGCCAGGTGGGTCAGCTCGCACACCACCGCGGCGTCGAGAACCTCGGGCCGGTTGCCGTCGCCCAGCTGCGCCGCAAGCAGCGCGAGCATGGGACGCAGGCGCTTGCCGCCCGCGTCCACCAGGTGGCGGCTCGTGGCATCGGCCAGGCGATCCGACTGCGCGACGGCGTCGCGAAGACGCTCCTCGATCAGCTCGAGGCGCGGCTG
>QKAX01000194.1 GCA_003246255.1 Demequina lutea | reverse complement strand
GCCGTCGCGTCGGCAAGCTCGTCGTCGCCCGAGACTGTCATGACGCCCACGAGCGGCAGCGACATGAGGCCGGCGGCCTCCATCACCTTGCTCACCACGGCGGCGCGCGCCTTGGCGGTGGTGCGCACGCGCTCCACCGGCTTCACCTCGCCCTCTACCAGGCCCAACAGCGGTCGCACGCCCAGCGCATTGCCGATGGCCGCGACGGCGGGAGAGACGCGTCCGCCGCGCTTGAGGTAGTCGAGCGTGTCCACGGTGAAGAGCGACAGCGACGAGAGCGACACCCGCTGCGCCTCGTACGCGACCTGCTCGGGCGTGCCGCCGCCGCGCGCCACCGAGGCCGCCGAGAGCGCCGCGAGACCCAGCGCAAAGCCCACCGTCGCGGAATCCACGATGGTCACGGGGATGCTCGCCTCGCGGGCCACCGCCTCCATCGCGCCGTACGTGCCGGACACCTTGCGGGACAGGCACACGAACACCAAATGGTCAGCACGCTCGGACTCGGCGGCGAACACCGCGGCGCGCAGCCGCTCGGGCCCTGGCTGCGACGTGGTCACCTTCTTGCCGTAGACGAGCGCCGTGGTGACAGCCTGCGGCCCCGCGCCCTCGCCCTCGGCCGTCGCGACGTCGTCGATGATCACCTGCAGGGGCACCACGTGCACGCCAAAGGCCTCGGCGGCCCCGGCCGGCAGTGACGCAGCGGAGTCCGTGGCGACGGCGACGCGTGGCATGTGTTCCCCCTTCGGGACACGACTAGTTCGCGACGATGTTCACCAGTCCGGGCGCGCGGACGATGACCTTGCGCACGGTGGCGTCTCCGATGGCGCGCTGGACATTGGCCGATGCGAGTGCCAGCTCGCGCAGCTCGTCCTCGCCAATCTCCGGGCTCACCTCGAGGCGGTCGCGCACCTTGCCCATGACCTGCACCACGGCGGTGACGGTGTCCTGTACGAGCAGGGCCTCGTCCACCTCGGGCAGGCCAGACAGCGCGACAAGGTCCGTGTGGCCGAGCATCGACCACATGTCCTCGGCCGCGTAGGGCGCGAACAGGCTCAGCAGCTTGGCCACCACCTCGGCGGCCTCGCGCACGGCGGGGTCGGCCGGGCCTGCGCCCGAGTCGATCGCCTTGCGGGTCGCGTTGACCAGCTCCATGACACGCGCCACGACCACGTTGAAGCGGAACGACTCGACCAGCTCGTTCGCGTCGGCCAGGGTGCGGTGCGTGACGGCGCGCAGGTCGCGATCGCCCGATGCCGGGTCAACCCCCGGCTCGGACGTCACGTCGCGCGCGAGGCGCCACGCGCGGGCCAGGAACTTCATGGACCCGGCGGGCGAGACGTCGGCCCAGTCGATGTCGTCCTCGGGCGGGCCGGCAAAGCTCATGGTGAGGCGCACGGAGTCCACGCCGTACTCGTCCAGCTGCTCGCTCAGGCGCACCAGGTTGCCGCGCGACTTGGACATCGCGGAGCCGTTCATCTGCACCATGCCCTGGTTGAGCAGGGCGCTGAAGGGCTCGCCGAAGTCGATCATGCCCATGTCGCGCAGCGCCTTGGTGAAGAAGCGCGAGTACAGCAGGTGCAGGATCGCGTGCGTGACGCCGCCTACGTACTGGTCGATGGGCGCCCACTTCTTGGCCTCGTCCAGGTCGAACGGGCCGTCGGTCTTGTTGACCGACAGGTAACGCAAGAAGTACCAGGAGGAATCGACGAACGTGTCCATCGTGTCGGTGTCGCGCAAAGCGGGCTTGCCGCACTTCGGGCACGTCGTGTTGACCCAGTCCGACGCGGCGGCCAGGGGCGACTGGCCCTTGGGCTTGAGGTCGAGGCCATCGGTGCTGGGCAGCTTGACGGGCAGCTGGTCGTCGGGCACTGGCACCTCGCCGCAGTCGTCGCAGTGGACGATCGGGATGGGGGTGCCCCAGTAGCGCTGACGCGAGATCAGCCAGTCGCGCAGGCGGTAGTTGACAGCCTCCTTGCCCTGGTCCGCGGCTCCCAGCTGCTCGATCACTGCGGCGATCGCGGCGGCCTTGTCCAGGCCGTCGAGCGGGCCGGAGTTGATCAGCGTGCCGTTGCCGGTGGTCGCCTCGCCGGACTCTGCGGGCTCGGGCAGCGGGTTGCCGTCCTCGTCGCGGCAGTCCAGCACGGTGCGCACGGGCAGGTCCATGGCGCGGGCGAAGTCCAGGTCGCGCTGATCGTGCGCGGGCACGGCCATGATCGCGCCGTGGCCGTAGTCGGCCAGCACGTAGTCCGATGCCCAGATGGGCAGCTTCTCGCCGTTGACGGGGTTGATGCCGTAGCGCTGCAGGAACACGCCGGTCTTGGGGCGCTCGGTGCTCAGGCGGTCGATCTCGGAAGCGGCCTTCACCTCGTCCACGTACGCGTTGAAGCGCTCCTGGGTCTCGGCGTCGGCCCCCTGCGCCAGTTCGGCCGCGAGGTCCGAATCCGCCGCAACCACCATGAACGTGGCGCCGTACAGGGTGTCGGGACGCGTGGTGTAGATGGCGATGGGCTCGTCGCGCCCCTCGATCAGGAACGTGACGTCGGCACCGCGCGAGCGGCCAATCCAGTTGCGCTGCATCGCGATGACCTTGTCGGGCCACGAGCCGCGCAGGGTCTCCAGCTCGTCCAGCAGCTCGTCCGCGTACTCGGTGACCTTGAAGTACCACTGGGTGAGCTTCTTCTTGGTAACGGGGGTGTCGCAGCGCTCGCACAGGCCGTTGACCACCTGCTCATTCGCCAGCACCGTCTGGTCGTTGGGGCACCAGTTCACCTGCGACGGCTTGCGGTACGCCAGGCCGCGCTCAAACAGGCGCGTGAAGATCCACTGGTTCCAGCGGTAGTACTCGGGGCGGTGCGTCATCAGCACGCGATCCCAGTCGAACGAGCACGCGTAGCGCTCCATCGACGAGCGCTGCTGCGCGATGTTGTCCTCGGTCCACCCGGCCGGGTCGACGCCGCGCTTGATAGCGGCGTTCTCCGCGGGCAGGCCGAACGAGTCCCAGCCGATGGGGTGCAGCACGTTGAAGCCCTTGAGCACCCAGTAGCGGCTGATGACGTCGCCCAGCGCGTACGCCTCCGCGTGACCCATGTGAAGGTCGCCCGAGGGGTACGGGAACATGTCCAACACGTACTTGGTGGGGCGGGCATCGTCCGGGTTGCCCGAACGGAACGGCTGCTTCTCGCGCCACACGTCAAGCCACCGCGCCTCGATCGCGCGGAAGTCGTAGCGGGCGTCGTCGGTGGTCTCAACTGGGGTGGTCACCCCGAGATTCTATCGGTGGGGGTGAGTGGGGTTGGCGTGGGTGTTTGCGGGGGGCTTCGGGGGCGGCTTGCGCCCGGCCGACGGTGTGGTTCGACCACAACCGAGGCCGCAGTCGCCCTAGCAACAACGGAACAGCCGATGGCACTACCACTTCGGATAGGTGGCCCGCGCTCGGCGTTTCATCTCAATCGCGGCTTTCATCGCAGCCGAGACCTGAGTCCGCTGTGCCTGGGTCACCGTAGAGCGCACTTTCTCGCCGTCAAGGATTGCCCGACAGAAATCCGGACCACAGGTTTCGCACCATCCGACTGTTAGGAGCGCGGCCCCGGCAGAGCCATCAGGAAGTGTGTCAACCTCTGTTGAGCTCCACAGCTCCGCCGGTCCGTCTGCGCCGCAGTCACACGAGTGCGTCACATAGTCATTCGACTCGAACTTGGCCCATACAGCCTCAGTGACAACAAGTTGCCCTAGTTCCGCGCTCTGGGCGCACTTGGCCGCGTAGTTGACGGGCTTGCCGGCCCACACCGGCTCCTGCTCGTCGAACGCAGGGTTGCGAGTTCCCAAGTACTTGACGAGTACGCGCTCTGCGGCGAGTCCCACCTTGAACCCTGTCTCAGGTGCCGAAGCGTCCTTCAAACGAAGTTCGTCGAACCACTGGTCCGAGAACGTCCTAATCGTGATTCCTGCACAAAGCGCCCGCTCATACCGCTTCTCGCCCCAGAAGACTCCGAAGCCGCCATCACCTTGGATATCAATGAAATCAGCACCGAAGTCATGAAGGATTCTGACTGCACCTTCGACGGACGACTTGTAGATCCGAGCAGTCGAAGTGTCGTGCTTGCCTGTGCCTAGACCGGTAGAGCCCTTGAGGTCGCAGACCACAACGACAACGTCCGGAATCTTTAACCACTTCTCTGCGGCCGCGCTCGGAATATCGGCGCCAGTGGTCGCCGGACCAGCCACTTCGACCGCCGGGACAGCATTGAGAACCCGCTTAGCCCTTGAACGCAGGTCGACCAAAAGCTCATCGAGGTTGATCTGAATCTCTGTCATGGCGCCAAAGATAACTCGTCAGTCTGACAAGTCGTCGTCTACAAGAACGCGAACGCCAGACCTATCGCGAGCGCGAGGCTCGCGAGCGCTGCGCACATTATCGTGACATTTGCCCAGCGATACTTGGCAACTGCAATCTGACTGTTGATGTGAATCTGCTTGGCGAGTTCCTCAGCCATAGAGGACGAATCGCCACTCACCCGCATAAGTTCGGATGCGTACTTGAAGGCACCGGCCTTGCCTCTGAAAGTGCGTGCGATGTCGCCAAAGTAGAGAACGCTGGCCTGCGCACCTGTCGTGCGGCGACGTAGCGAGCGGCCAAGGCGCGGCAGAAGCCCAGCGCTCCCAGCGACGATGGAGAACAAAGCGAAGAAGCCCGTACAGATAAACGCTCCCGTCGCCGCCCGGGAGAGTTCGCTCTCCGTTGCGAGCACGGCTGCAGCACCCGCTATCTCGGCGCCGACGAAGGCGAGGGCTACGCCAATCTTGGCATCTGCGTGAAGGACCCACTCAACGGTCAGCTCAAGCGTCCGCCACGCTGTGTCGGAAGCGCCCCGCTGCTTGTGGTCAACGAGAGGGGCAAGGACTTCGATCCACCTTGCCAGCGTCCCAATTTTCTGAGTTGGCATACCCAGATTCTTACCCAACCGCACATGGGCGTCACGTCGACAGCGATCGTGGTGAGTTTCAGATACACGGCGGAGCGACCACATGCCGTCGTAGCGCATCGGCACTCAAATCCGACGGAGGCCCTTCGAGCACGCCCGCTCACCGCGAAAGGCCCCGGACGGCGCTCGGCGAGCACCTTGGAAAGCCGAAGGAGCTCGGGTCCAGTCGTCCGGCTGACTCACAGGGTCCTCTTGCGGGCCTTTCGGAATGCTCGGATGTTCAAGAGAATCCACTTCCGTGCGCTCCGAAGGAGCGTCGGGCGTCGCCTTACTATTGCGCCTCGCCCCTCCCCACCGCGCGGAGCTGGAGCTTGCCAGAACGAATCTCCTCGACCTCGACCTCGATCAGATCGCCTACACACACGAAGGTGCGGAGGTCGCTGATCCGTCGCCCAGCGTTGAGGCAACGGAGCTTCGACACATGCAGTCTTGCCGTGCGCGAGGCCGCCAACGCTGCCATTGCGAACTCAGGCTCAACACGGGTGATCGGGACAGTGACGCGATCGCCAACGGAGTAGACCATCAACTTCTCAGCGCTCGCCGCCGCTCGCTCGACCATTTGCCTCGCCGCGGCCACGTCCCGCGCCTCTCCCCCGCTGACCCGCACCCGACCGTCGGGACCGATGGTGACTCGCGCTTGTGAGTCGGCCTCGATCCGTTGGACCGACGCCCCTGCGCGGCCCTTCACAGCACTCACCGCGAAGGTGGCAATGTCGAACTCTTCGACGTATCGCCAGGCCGCCGTCTTCACAACGATCTCTTGGCGCGCCGGCCATGGTCGCGTCACCCATACCCTGAGAGTCTTGCCTGCGAAGTCCCGTTCAAGACGGACGCTCTCTTTCTCAGGAATCTCCTTCACTCGTGAGGGTGACGCGAGCACAGACTCAATCTCGGCCTTAGTGACCCCGCGCTCGCCCATGCGCTGGACCACATGGTTCGTGTACACGACGGGCTTCTGAAGCACGGGCGCAGCTGAGGGCCTCGCGGTCCGATCACGCCTCTGAATAGCTACAGCGAGCCCTATCAAAAGGGCCAAAAAGATGGGAACGACGAGCAACTCCACGATTACGTCTCCTAAGCGCCGTCACCGACGGCTTCTCATGTATGGAAAACACTGCATAGACCCCGGCTTTGGGCGGTCGAGAAGGTAGTGGACCCGCCCCAAGGCGGGAAGGTGAGCATCAAGGGTCAGACAAGCGACACGCGTCGCCCGCGACGGCGGGACGTCTCGGGCGACGCGCGCCGTGTGGCTACTTGCCTGAGGGCCTCATACGGAAGCTGCCGTTGCCGTAATTGACCTTGGTGTAGCCGCCGAAGCTGTTGCTAACTCCGGACCTTTGCGACAAGCGAGCAGCGCTGATGCTGCGACCGCTGGAGTAGTTGGACATGTTCACCTCCCCCCAGAGACTCTGTGATCGATGACGACGGGCGTGCGGGATGGCCCCGCTACGCAGCCGACGTCGACGGCAAGCTCCAGGAACGGCGTGTCCGAGCGCGAGGGCCTCGGGTTTCGCATCGCAGCTCACGCGGCCATCGGGCGCGGCGTCACTGCCGGTGCGAAGCGCCGAGCGACCGCGCGGATCGCCGCTCGATTTGCTTCCGCCTGAAGGCGAGTCACGCTTGGGACGGATGCAATTGCCGACGCCTCGACACCGAGGGCTCGCGCCAGCGGAGAGCGCCCGCCGGGGTGCTCTGCAATCACGACGTGGACACGCATGCCAGCTAACCGCGCGCGCGAAGCGAGAGGGGCAAATGCGTGATCTCCCGATGCGATCACGAGTTCGTCAAAGTTGCGAGATGCTCGATGAAGATCAATCGCCGCCAACATGGCCTCGTCGGCACCATCCGCACCATCGTGCCCAACGACCCACTTGACATTCTTGCCGCGCACGAGGGGACGGTAGCGACGGGCAACCCTTCTCGCGGCCCCCACAACCACGTGGTCGCGCGCGTCGACACCAGGCATGTCTAGAACAAACGAGCGCCAGAACACCTCTAGTTCCGACACGTTCGCGCGCGCCCCGCGAGTGAGATTCTCGATGTCGACCAGAAAGAGTCTGCGTCCAGACGGGCGCGAGGCACCGGCATTCTCGTCCACATCGAGCGGTGGCTCAACAGGAGTGAGCGCTGCGGCCTCAGTAAAAACCTCGTGGTGGTAGCCGCGACACTGGTGGCAGTGAAACGTGCTGACTTTGACGTGCACGTTCCCCCGAGCACGCTCACGTGCGGCCTGTAGGCCTTGGTGGCGGTCTCGGTAGCGCGGCAGCCCCGTCACCGTGCAGGTGGGTTGCTTGTGATCGGCGATCGTTCGACGGCCGACGGAGCGCCTAGCGAGCTCCCGTTGCTGATTCTGCATGTCTCTCTCCTCAGTGATTCCGCGACTGCGGTGATGAAGAGGACTCAACGCTGAGGCAACAGAGGCAACCAGCGAAGCGATGCCTTAAGTTGCCTCAAGGAAGCGTCGTGTGACGGGGATCCGGCCAGTGCCGAGCGGATGCGTTTGCGTACCCCAACGCCGCCCGCGGCTCTACTTAACACACGCGCGTGCTGGCATACTTCAGAAATGGCCGGAGAACTGCGGATCCGCAAGGATCTCTGGGACGCTTACAGCGAATTGGTTGGCCGGGAACCCGATCGCCCGTGTCTAGAGCTCGTGCTCGCCGCGTATTTCGACGCGCTTACCTTCGGTTACGGACTGTCGTCCTCGGTCAAACTCTCGGACTATCAGACGGAACGGGCCGCCATCCCGCAAGAGGCTCATGACATAGCGGCACACGCGCTCGGCCTCGTCGCTTCGGCTTACGCCGATGAGCAAGTCGGCAACCGGCTCTACGAGCTTGTCGTAGCGGTCTCAAAGGACCTCGAAGCAAGGCGAATTCTCAACCGGCGTAGCCCGCTCTCGGAAGTCGGCCTCCGAAAAGTCGGGCAGATCGCCTGGAACCTTGAGCAGACAAGTGAACGACGACTACTACCGATTGCACCGAGTGCTGCCAACGACGGCACGCCTTACCGCTCGATTCCGATCGAGCGGTCGAGCGGCGATTACGCCACCTTGGAATGGAGCGCACGCACCAACACAGGCGTTGCCGGACTCGGCGATGGCGTTGCGGCCACGTCTCGCGGTGCGTCGCTACGGAAGAAAATCGCCAAGCTAGTCACTCTGATTGCGCAAAGCGCGGCGAAGCAGGCTCCCGACGACACACGCGTTGCGTTGGAGCAAAGCGGCACCAAACTCGAACTCCTCGATGGACGCGCCCCGTATGCGCGACTCACCTGGCCGACAGCGGCGAGCGCTAACAGCCCCGAACCCAGAGCGTCCTCCACGGAGAGCGGCCTCTTAGGATTCAGGTCGCAAGAAGTGCGGACTCAACTAAGAGTAGAAGCGACGGCACTCGGGGCGGACTCATTGGCTTGGCTTGAAAGGTGGTTCGGTGCAGCCAAGGCACTTAATGCTGCGTCAAAGTGGGCCGAGCACTACTTGTCCGACCCAGCGGGGAGCATTCAGGCACATGCCACCACCTCAGACAGCCTTCGTGATGACCCTAACTGGCCGCCTGTGCAAAGTGCCGATACGAGTACGCCGGACGAGTTAACGGGCGCTTTGGAGGCTCTGGAATTCAATCTCCGGTTTCAGATCGATGCCGCCCAAATCATCCTGAATCACCCA
Organism: Demequina lutea; assembly: GCA_003246255.1. GTDB lineage: Bacteria > Actinomycetota > Actinomycetes > Actinomycetales > Demequinaceae > Demequina > Demequina lutea_A. The sequence goes on along the minus strand of QKAX01000194.1, from coordinate 6,396 downwards.
AACGACTGGGATGCCCCCACCACCCTGGTAGCGCACGGACTCGAGTACACAAACTCGCTTCGAGTACTCACGATCCAGCGAGCCCTCCGCAAGGCGGTAGTCGCGGTTGGGCGCCGTGGAGTCGCCGCAGCGGAGCAAGAGGCGGGGACCAGCCGGCTCCGCCGGACTGAGTCCGACGTGAGTAGTGGCGAGATGACCCTTGACTTCGCGATGCGGATATTCGCCCGCTTGAAGGAACTGGACGACCTAAAGGCGCGATGCGCAGAGTTGGTCGACGCGGCAAGGGCACTAGTTAGGGACGCGGCGATATCCGGCGAGTTGTCTCGCTCGACGGCGCTTCTTGGTGACGGTTCCGTAATCGGAGCGCTCGCACTTACGTTTGAGCTCTCGATCCCGTACGAGGACGACCATGACTCACTCGACGCAAGCAGACGGTTTGCTGACATGCTGCTCACCTCCCCGCTCATCGCACCCGAAGAGCGGAAGATGTGGCGTTACAAAGCGCTCAAGGAGTATGAGCGAGAGTTGCGGGATGCAGGACGAGTAGCAGAGGCGGAACGTGTACTCGGTCGGATCGAAGAGTTGGAGTCTCACGAGCCGTTGTTGGCGTTGGAGTATGCCGAGGAGATGGGCACGTAGAGCCCTTCGTTGCCCCGCGAGGGCAACTCTCGGCTTACGACGACCAAGCCAAGCCCAACCTAAGCGATCTGCGTGACCTTCACGTCCACATTGAGATGCGACGTCGAGCCGCCAAACACTCCTGACAGCGGCGCCACGTCGCGGTACTCGCGGGCACGCGCCACGATCACGTGGTGGTCCCCCACCTCCGAGTCGTTGGTGGGGTCAAAGCCGTACCAGTCGCCAGTCCACCACTCGACCCACGCGTGGCTCTCGCCGCGCACCGTCTCGCCGATCTGGGCGTCGCGCTTGGGGTGCAGGTAGCCCGAGACGTACCGGGCGGGGATGCCGATGTGCCGCAGCGCGCCGGCGGCCAGGTGTGCGAAGTCCTGGCACACGCCAGACCTCGCCTCCCACGCCTCCCGCGCCGCCGAGTGCACAGTGGTGGCGCCCGGCACGTAGTTCATCTGCTGGTGCAGGTAGTCGCAGATGGCCCTGGCCGCCTCGTCGGGCGTGCCCTTGGCCTTTGCCTCCTCGGAGAAGGCCGCGAGATCCTCGGGAGGCTCGGTCGCATCGGACACCGCGAGGTACTCGCTCAGCAGGTCCTGGAACATCGGGCCCTGGAGCTCGTCCCAGCCCACGCGCTCCTCGCGATGCTGCGCGGGCAGCACCTCCACCTGCGACGTGGACGTCACGGTGAGCTGCGTGTGGGGCGCGGTGATCTCGAACGAGACCACGTCGGTCTCCCAGTAGTCGCGGTACGTGGAGCGCCACGAGACGGGGCTGATGTCCAGGCGGGACTCCAGCACGCGCTGACGCGGCAACCACGCGGGCGTGAGGCGCGCCTCGTTATACGAGTTGAGCACCGGGAGGTCGTACGAGAACGTCGTGCGGTGCACGATCTTGAGGACGCTCACACCGCCTCCTGGTTCCACACCACGTAAGACGCGGGCAAGAAGAATCGGTCCCTGATCAGGTCCGATGCGAGGGAACAGGCTGTCTGGACCTGCTGCATCTGGCTGGGAAGATCCGCGAGGATGTCGTCGATGGCCTGATACTCCAGGTTGGTGCGCGCGCGGCCGAGGGCCAGGCGCGCGCGGTCGGTCAGGGAGTTGCGGGTCACGCCCGGCTCGATGAGCGCGAGCGTGGTCTCCGCCTTGTCGAGGTTGTACGCGATGGAGCGCGGGAACAGGCGGTCGATCAGCAGGAACTCCGCCGCGCGCTCCTCGGTCACCAGCGCGCGCACCGTGCGCAGGTACGCCTCATGCGCCGAGCAGGACCTCAGCAGCGACGTCCAGTTGGGCCCCGTGGTGCCCTCGAGCGAGCGGGTCATGAGCAGGCGCGCGATCATGTCGGCGCGCTCCAGCGAGCGGCCAAGCTCCATGAAGTGCCACGCATCGTCGCGCGAGGTCTGGGCCGAGTGCAGCCCCCACACCACCGCCGTGCGCTCGCGCACCCACGTGAAGAAGTCGTGCGGCCTCGGCGTCCGCGAGCGCGCGCCCATCTGCATGTAGCTCGTGTTGAGCGACTCCCACACTTCGGTGGAGATGGTCTCCCTGGCTCGCCTCGCGTTGTCGCGCGCGGCGCCGATGGTGCCGGCAATGGACGACGCCACTGTCGGGTCCGTCGCGAGCGCCTTCATCACCTCGTCGCGCGACGCCGTGGGGTTGGTGGCCACGTGCATCACCGCGAGCAGCGAGGCGTTCGCGGTGGGCTCGTCCACCCACGGGTCCTCGAGCAGCAGGTTGAAGTGCACGTCGAGGATGCGCGCCGTGTTGTCGGCGCGCTCCACGTAGCGGCCAATCCAGAACAGGGACTCCGCAATGCGGCTCAGCACGATGCCTCCCCCGTGTCGCTCTGCGACTGCTGTTGCTGCTGCATCTGCTGCTGGCCGTGCACGTAGTCCTCGGGGTGCGCGGATTGCGGCACGGGTGTCACGCCGCCAAACTCCACGCGGGACTCGGGCGCGATCGCCGGCCCGCGCTGGCGCACGCCGCCCAGCACCCACGTGTCCTTTGAGCCGCCGCCCTGCGACGAGTTCACAATCAGCTGTCCGCGCTGCAGCGCCACGCGCGTGAGGCCGCCGGGCAGCACCCACACGTCGTCGCCGTCGTTCACAGCGAAGGGCCGCAGGTCCACGTGGCGAGGCTCGAGGCCATCGGGCGTGAGCGTCGGCACGGTGCTCAGCTGCACCACTGGCTGCGCAATCCAGCCGCGAGGCGACTCGAGGATGTGCTTGCGCGCCGCCTCCAGCTCCGACGCCGATGCCGCCGGGCCGATCAGCACGCCCTTGCCTCCCGCGCCGTCCACGGGCTTGACCACGAGCTCGGCGAGGCGGTCCATGACCTCTTCCCGCGCGCCGGGCTCCTCGAGGCGCCACGTGTCCACGTTGGGGAGGATCGGGTCCTCGCCCAGGTAGTACCGCGTGAGCTCGGGCATGTAGGTGTAGATGAGCTTGTCGTCGGCCACGCCGTTGCCCACCGCGTTCGCGATGGTCACGTTGCCAAGGCGCGCGGCGTGCACGATGCCGGGCGCGCCCAGGGCGCTGTCCGGGCGGAACACGACCGGGTCCAGGTACTCGTCGTCCACGCGGCGGTAGATGACGTCCACGCGCCGTCGGCCTGCGGTGGTGCGCATGTAGACGCGGCCGCCGTGGGTCTCGAGGTCGCGGCCCTCCACCAGCTCCACACCCATGGTGCGCGCCAGCAGCGAGTGCTCGTAGTACGCCGAGTTGTAGACGCCGGGCGTGAGCACCACGATGACGGGATCCTCGACGCCCTCGGGCGCGGCCTTGGTGAGCGCGGCGCGCAGGCGCTGGCTGTACTCCAGCACCGGGCGCACGCCCATCGCGCCAAACAGGTCAGAGAACATCTGGCTCATGGCGCGGCGATTGGACAGCACGTAGCTCACGCCCGAGGGCACGCGCACGTTGTCCTCCAGCACGCGCCAAATGCCGTGTTGGTCGCGCACCAGGTCGATGCCAGCCACATGCACGCGCACGCCGTTCATGGGCTCAATACCAGCAACAACGCGGTGGAAGTACTGCGACGTCGTGATGAGGCGGCGCGGCACAATCCCGTCGGTCACGCACCGCTGCGAGCCGTACACATCGGCCAGGAACGCCTCAAGCGTCTTGACGCGCTGCGCCACGCCTGGAGAGATGATGTCCCACTCGTCGGAGCCCACCACGCGCGGCACGATGTCGAGCGGGAACGGCCGCTCCTCGCCCGCGTGATCGAACGTCACGCCCTGGTTGAGGTAGGTGTTCGCCACTGCCTCGGCGCGGGCCTGCAGATCCTCGCCCGACATGCGGTCGATCTCCGAGTACACCTTCTTGTAGGGCTCACGGACCGTGCCGTTGACCTCCATGGCCTCGTCCCACGCCGCCGCGGGCGTGTAACCACTCCATGGAGTCAGGTCGCTGTCGAGGGACATGACCCGAGCCTACGACCCTCGTGTTTCTGGCGCGCTACGACGCGCTTTCCGGCGCGGACTCGAGAAGGCCCTGCTCTGCGAGCTCGTCTTGCAGGTCGCCAGGCATGATCCACACGGCCAGGTTCCCTCCGGACGCCGGCAGGTACTCCCTCGCCCCGTACGCGCGAGCTGTCTCCGAATCGGGCGTGCCGAGGAACATCTGCACGTCGCTCAGGTCGTTGCGCGGATCCATGTAGATGTAGTCGCGCGGCGCCATCCAGAACGTGAGGCGGTTGCCCGCCACGACTGCATCGCCGGCCGAGATGTCGACGAACATGTCCACCGACGTGTCGATAGACGCGACAGCCTGGGCAATCCCGGGTTCTGCGCGCATGCTCTCCTCAAAGTGATCAAAGATGCGCACGTCGGTCCATAGCGTGAGACCCGCGAACCACACACCAGCGAGCGCAACTGCCGCCCAGCGCCTCAGCGACGCCGCGGCCACCGCCACCGCCGCAGCAGTCCCCACGAAGGCCACCATGGCCCAACTCTCCGGATCACCCCGCACAGCGCCCACGGGGTCGAGCAGATACGCGACACCAGGCACGTGGCTGAGGGTCAGGTCCGCTTGCCGTGGAATGCCAGGGGCAACGAGCACCACAAACAGCGCGGCCGACGCGACGGAGGCTCCGGCGACCACTGCACTCGCCCGCCACGTCAGCGCCCGCGTCAGCCTCGCCAGACCGATCACTGCGAGCCCCGCGACGAAGGGATCCAGATACCGGCCGTAGAAGTGCGCATCGATCCGTTCGAGCAGGCCCTCCGAACGCGCCACGATCGCCGGCGAGGCCAGGAACGACACGAGCGCGCTCGCACACACGACCGCGGCCGGTCCGCGCCACCGCTCTGAGCGTGCCATCCTCAGCGCGATGACGGCGCCCACAAACGTGAGGCCCGCCCAGGCGGCCAGCTGGTACCAGGAGAGGCCAACGATCGCCACCACATACGACGCCGGGCTCAGCCCCGCCACCGACTCGAGGGTGTTGCCCACGCGATTGCTCACCGCGTACATCTCGTCTTGCGTGAACACGAACAGCAACCAGCCAGCCCCTGCAGTGGCACCCGCCCCCACCAGTAGCGCCACAGCCGACGTCAGCGAACGCCGCACCATCCACAGACCGCCGCACACCACCACCGCCGCGAACGGCAACGCCCGGCCGTGGGCAACAAACGTGGCGCCAGCAAGCGCCCCGAGTGCGAGCGCGGTGCGCGGCGCATCGGGCCGCAGCCTCCACAGGAACTCCCAGGCCCAGACCACCAGCAGGAACAGCAGCGTCTCGGACCACACATAGTTGGCGTTGATGGCTCGCGCGGGGGCGACCATCACCACGGCCGCGAGTAGCCACGAGGCTCGGGGCGCCGCGCCAAAGCGGCGCGCGAGGTGGGCGAGCGGAACAAGCGTGGCGAGCGACAGCAGCACCTGCACCGCGCTGGCGAGCCGGTACACGGTCTGAGGGTCCGCCGTGAACCACCACAGTGGAGTGATGAGTATCGCGATACCAGGCATGAAGCCAGAGCCGATCAGGGTCCACTGCGTCGTGGGCCTCGCCAGCAACATCGAGGGGCCGAGCGCACCCATCTCGTCGTTGTAGAAGACGGGTGCCGAGTTGTGCCACACCACCGCGACATACAGTGCCGCGACCAACGCGACGGCCACCGCCGGCACCACGCGAGGCACGTCGCGCTGCGGTATCGCTGGCGTGACCATGGCATGAGCGTAGCGCTCACCCGACGCGAGGCCCTTTCGCACGGCGGAACCGCCTGCTAGGTTCGCGGGCATGGGCGCCTTTGAGCGGGGACTTGCTCCCGACGAGAGACTGTTGCTGCACCGTCACAAGCACTGGAAGACCTTCATTGGCGGCATCCTGCTGACAGTGCTGGCCTCGGGAGTGCTGGGCACCGCGCTGTACTTCCTGCTGGGATCCACAATTGCTGGCGTGGGCATGTGGGTGCTGGTAATCCTGATCGCCGTCGCGTGGGTTGCGGTGTTGATCTGGTTCACTGTGGCGCCGCTGATTCGCTGGGCCACCACTCACTTTGCCATTACCGACCGCCGCATCATGTTCCGCACGGGCGTGTTCAACACCTCGGGCATCGACATCCCGATCGCGCGTATCAACTCGGTGCAGTTTCGGCATGTGTTCTGGGACCGCCTGTTCGGCACCGGCACGCTGATCATCGAGTCCGCATCCGACGAGCCGCTCGAGTTTGACGACATCCCCCAGGTGGAGTCCGTGCACGCGATGCTCTACGACGAGCTCAACGACATCCTCACAGGCGAGGACGACGAGCGGTAGGTCGCGG
>QKAX01000168.1 GCA_003246255.1 Demequina lutea | reverse complement strand
GGTCGCCGCGTCGAACGCCGCCACGGCGTCGGCCACGGCCGCGTCAATGCCAGCGGCATCGAGCGGGGAAAGGTCAGACATGAAAGTCCCCTCGGTAAGGGTTGGGCTTCGGCGAAAAGTCTAGCGGCGCTGCGAGGCCACACAGGCGGGGGCGCGGCGCGTGGAATCAGGCCCGGCGGGTCTCCCCGGGCCTACATAAAGCACAGCGCCGACGCTGGCGTGGCCAGGCGGCGCGGGCGCGCGGCGGCGACCTGTGAGGTCGGCATCGCGGCGCGGGTCATGAGGTGAGTCTAGCTGCGGCTCACGAGCGCCTGCGCAATCGCAGTGAGAGTGGCCACGACTGCGGTCGAGACCACCCACACGAGGACGCGCCCGCGCTTGCGGCCGGGAGACCTGTACAGCTTCTGTCCCTTGAACTTCACAGTGAGCACGCCGGGCACCACCGCGTACGCGTCGAGCTTCTCGGTGGAGCCGTCCGCCATCGGCACCCGCAGGTAGCCGCCGGCAGACCTGCGCACCGCCCAGCCGTCAACCTCCAGCACCGGGTACTGCTCCCCCAGCCGCTTGAGCTGAAAGGTGCGCCCCATCGCTCCGTTGAGGCTCAGCCAGATGCTGTCGGCATCGGGACCCGCCCAGGCCGTGGAGGGACCGGGCGCAGTGGTGCACCCGAACTCGTCAAACTCGTCGTCCCCCATGCGCGGAAGGCTAGGGCACGCGCCACGCGTGCGCCAGGGGCTAGGCCTGCGAGCCCAGCAGCGCGAGCGCCGCAATGAGCGCCACGCCCGCCGCCAGCGTGTTGATGATCGGCAGCGCCACTCGCAGCCCGCGCGGCATGGTGGGGTTCTTCACCACTGGAATGTTCATGAAGAACAGCGCCAGCGCGATGGGCACCGTGAACACGGACCACACGCCCGCCAGCAGGAACGCCGGCGCGAACATCGCAAGCCTCTCGGCGCGGCCCACGTGGTCGCCCAGCTGCGCCACCACCTTGCCGCGCCACTCGAAGCGCTGGAAGCCGGGAACCACTCCGCGCATAGCGAGCTTCTCTTCGCCGCCCGCGACCGGGATCATCCAGCCGCCCTTGGCGGGGCGGTGCCGCTCGCCGTTGACCATCACTCGGGGCAGGATCCCCAGTGCACGCTGGATCTCCACCTTGGGCTTGGCGCCCTGCAGGTGCAACTTAATGGTGTCGGTGGGAGTGGCGTCGTTCACGGCTGTGAGGGTACCAGCGTGAGGTTTCAGGCTCGCGCGGCCAGCGCCGACTGATACAGGCACACGGCCACTGCGGTGCCCAGGTTGAGGCTCTCGGCCTCGCCAAAGATAGGGATGCGCAGGGCCATGTCCGCCTGCGCGAGCTCCTCCCGCGTGAGACCCCACGCCTCGTTGCCAAACAGCCACGCGGTGGGCGCGCCCAGGTCAGGCGACGCGGCGGAGCCGATCTCCACCTCACCCGAGACGTCGGCGGCTGCGACGGCGAGCCCGCGCGCGTGCGACCACTCCACGGCGTCGGGCAGAGCCATGCGCACCACCGGCACATGAAAGACAGAGCCGACGCTTGAGCGGATCACCTTGGGGCTGCCGGGGTCCACGGAGTCGCCGGCAAGAATCACGGCGTCGGCGCCCGCGGCATCGGCCACGCGAATGGCAGTGCCCGCGTTGCCGGGGTCGCGCACGTTGCTGAGGATGGCCACCAGGAGCGGGGCGTCGATGCCGTCGAGCGAGGCGACCAGGGCATCGGCCGATGCGACGGCACACAGGCCCTGCGCGTCGGGCGAGAGGGCGTCGGCCACCTCGGGCGTCACCGGGTGGACGAACAGCCCATGGGCGAGCGCGTCGTGAGCGATGTCGGCGACGGCGCCGGACGTTCCCAGCAGGTCCTCGCGCACGTACACATCGCGCACAAAGGCGCGGCGGTGCGTCACCAGCTCGCGCACCGCCTGCGGGCCTTCGACCAGCACCTGGGAGGCCCGCTGACGTGCAGAACGCCCCGCAAGGGCCGCGACCTTCTTGACCCGATCCGCTCGCGGGTTGGCGAGCGGTGCGGCCAGATCGCGCCCTGCGGGGCGTCCTGTCATGCCTGAACTACTTACGCGGCGGGCGCGTTGACGTCGGCCGGAAGGGCCTTCTTGGCGGCCTCAACCAGCGTGGCGAAGGCGGCCTCGTCGTTCACGGCCAGCTCGGCGAGCATGCGGCGGTCAACCTCGATCTCGGCGAGCTTGAGGCCCTGCATGAGGCGGTTGTACGTGATGCCATTCGCGCGAGCGGCAGCGTTGATGCGCGTGATCCACAGCTTGCGGAACTCACCCTTGCGCTTACGGCGGTCGCCGTACGCGTACACGAGAGAGTGGGTGACCTGCTCCTTCGCCTTGCGGTACAGGCGCGAGCGCTGGCCGCGGTAACCGGCCGCGCGCTCGAGGGTAGTGCGGCGCTTCTTCTGGGCGTTAACAGCCCGCTTGACGCGTGCCATAGGGGTACTCCTTCAGTCCTTAGGGCTTACTTGCCCAGCAGCTTCTTGATCTTGGCGGCGTCAGCCTTGGGCAGGATGCCGTCGATGGCCACACGGCGCTTACGAGCCGAGGTCTTCTCCTCGAACTTGTGCACGTTCATGGCGGAAGCGTGCTTCACCTTGCCGGTGCCGGTGAGCTTGAAGCGCTTCTTGGCACCCGAGTGGGTCTTGTTCTTGGGCACGATGCCCTCCTTCATTTCACGTCAGGCCGCGCACTGTGGCGCGGCACACTTGTGGTCTCCCGGGCGCGAGGCCCAGACAACTGGGTGGGGATCACTCCCCGGCGGTGGCCTCCACGGCCTCCTCGGTCTCAGCAACCTCGACAACCTCGTCGGCCGTCTCGGGCGCCTCAGCCGGCGCCGCGGCGCGGGAGCCCTTTGCGGCCTCCTTCTCGCTGCGGATCTGGCTGTCGGCTGCCTTCTTGGCCTCGCGAGCCTGGCGCTGCTCTTCCTTGGCCTCGGCCTTCTTCTTGAGCGGGCCCAGCACCAGGGACATGTTGCGTCCCTCCTGGCTGGGTGCGTTCTCGACGATGCCGAACTCCTCGAGCTCACTCGCCAGCTTCAGCAGCAGGCGGCGACCCATCTCGGGGCGGGACTGCTCGCGACCGCGGAACATGATGGTGACCTTGACCTTGTCGCCGCCCTTGAGGAAGCGGATGACGTGGCCCTTCTTGGTCTCGTAGTCGTGCTCGTCGATCTTGAGGCGGAACCGCATCTCCTTGACTTCGGTGTTCGCCTGGTTGCGGCGCGCCTCGCGCGCCTTGACCGCCGCCTCGTACTTGAACTTGCCGTAGTCCATGAGCTTGACGACGGGAGGACGCGAGTTGGCTGCCACCTCGACAAGGTCAAGGTCAGCCTCCTGAGCAAGCCGCAGGGCATCCTCAATCCTGACGATGCCTACCTGCTCGCCCTGCGGGCCTACAAGACGGACCTCAGGGACTCGAATGCGCTCGTTAATGCGGGGCTCGTTGATAATCTCGCTCCTTCGTTGTAGTTCTACTGTCTGACCCGGACAAGCAAAAAGCCCCTGTCCGCACGCGCACAGGGGCCACCAAGGAAGGAGCGAACGCACGCGCTCGCTCTGACCAAAGAACCCCGGTCCATCATGTGGTCCGTAGGTGGGAGGTGGCCCTCCGCTTGCGAGCCGTGGATGCCCACGGCCGGTCGGCATACAAGAATAGCACTATGACCGCATCTATGCCCAGCACCCCCGGCCAGCAGCCCGCCACGGACCGCAGCGAGGCCCGCGACATCGCGGACGTGAGCGCGGTGGAGCTCATCACCACTGTATCGGTGCACCTCATGTCGGCGGCCGCCGTGCGCACGGGCCTGGCCGAGGAGGGAGAGGAGCTCCAAGACCTGGGCGAGGCGCGCATCCTCATCAACGCGCTCGCCGCGCTCGTCACGGGAGCCGCACCGGACCTTGGCGACACGCACGCGCGAGCCCTGCGTGACGGCCTGCGGAGCGTACAGTTGGCATTTCGAGAGGCCTCCACCATTCCCGACGCGATGGGCGAGGGGCCGGGGGAAAAGTACACCGGAGCAGTGAGTAGATGACCAGCACACCGCCGTCCGGCTCGGGACGCATCAAGCGCGTGGCGGCCAATGAAGAGACGACTGTCCTCACGCCGGTCGCAGAGGGCACCGATGCGCTCGACCGCATCCTTGTCTCGCACCGGACCCGATGGATCATCGTCACCTCGCTCCTCGTCCTGTTGCTGGCCGGCGCGGCGTACTTCATCTACTACCTGTGGAACGTGTCCGATGAGTGGGCAGCTCAGGTGGACGACGTCACGGCGCAGAACTACGACCTCGGGTCGAGGCTTGCCACCGAGCAGGAGCAGGTGGTGTCACTGCAGGCCGACCTGGACGAGACAACGCAGCAGCTGCGGGCGGTGCAGCAGCGCGTGCTCGACCTGAGCGCCGACATCGCCGCGCGGGACGACAACGCCGAGTTCTACGCGCGCCAGATCAACGACCTCTCCGCGGTGTTGTCGACGGCGTCAAGCGTCACGAATGCGCTCAACCAGTGCATCGAGAACAAGACGCAGCTCGCCGTCTACCTGGAGAACGCGGAGGACTACGACCCCGCGGAGCTCGCACAGTTCGAGTCCGGCGTGAAGACCCAATGCGACGCCGCCGTCGCCGCAAGCACGCAGCTGCAGCGAGCCATCAACCAATGATCCGGCTTCGAGTCCTTGGCGCGGCATTCGTTGCCGCCGCGCTGGTCGCCTCGTGCGCGGCCGTGCCCACCCACCCCGGACCGCTACCCACTGACTACGTGCCCTCGGCCGAGCCCACCGTGGATCCCGCGCAGGGAAACCTCTCCCCTGACGGCTTTACGCAGGCGCAGCGCATGACTGTGCGCGTGCGCAACGTTGGCTGCGACTACCTCAAGACGGGCACCGGCTTCGCGTACGACGGGCACACCCTCATCACCAACCGCCACGTGATCGAGGACACGCGCGACCTGCAGATCACCACGTACGACGGCCGCACTGTCGAGGTGACGGCTGCCTCGGCCACCACAGTGGCAGACCTCGCGATCATCACCATCGACGAGTCGCTGGGGGTGGGCGCCGTGCTGGCCCAGCAGGATCCGGTGGAGGGCGATGCCGTGTCGGTGGTGGGCTACCCCAATGGCGGCCGTCTCACCACGGTGACGGGAGTGGTGCTTGGCACCACCGCGGATCCTCTGGGCGCGGCGTTGGGTTCGGTGCTCGCCACCACGGCCCCCGTGGAGCCGGGGTCATCTGGTTCCCCCGTCCTCAACGAGCGCGGCGAGGTCGTGGGAGTCATCTACGCCAAGAACGACTCGGAGCAGTCATTCATGGTGCCGGTGAGTGTGCTGCGCACCCTCATGGACCAGGAGCAGCTGTTTGTGCCCCAGGTGCAGAACTGCGACTCAGGACTCCCGGGCTAGCCCACGCCTCTGAGGACGGCTCCGCGGCGTCCGGTAGTGTCACCTGGCGACCGAAGGGAACAGCATGACGGATCAGGATCACGGCGGCTTCATGCCCGTGCCGCCGCGAGGCGAGCCGTACGCGAACCCCGCCCCGGTTCACCCTCCGCTGGCGGCGGGGTTCCCGGCCATCGCGTCGGCCCCTGCCCCGCTCCCTTCCCCCGCCCCCGCGCGCAAGAGGACCGGTGCCGGCGCCTGGGCGCTGCGCATCGTGGTGGCGCTCGCCGTGGTGGGCATGGTGGGGCTCAGCGGCTACCTGATCTGGGTGTCGACGCAGTGGCAACAGCAGGTGGATCAACTGACGGACATCAATACTGAGCTGGGTCAGAGAGTGGCAGACGAGCAGGCGGCTGCGCTTGCCGCCCGCACGCAGGCCGACGAGGCCACCGCGCAGCTCGACGAACTCAAGACGCGAGTGACGGATCTTGCGAACGAGGAGGCCAACGCGACCGACAACCAGTCGGTGCTGATCAATTACCTGGATGCGATGGTGGAGTGCGCGAGCGGACGCCAGGAGCTCATCAACGTGCTCACCGACTCACGGCTGTACTACCCCGATTCGAGCCCTGCGCAGGTGGAACGCGAACTCGTGACGTACTGCGATGGCATCGTGGGCCAGTACAACGATCTCAAGCAGGAGCTGGGCCAGTGAACGGTCCCCGCGCCGCTCTTGTGGGCGCGGCGGTCACCCTCACAGCGGCGGCCTGCGGGGTGCTGCCGTCGCCCCCTCCCCCGCTCCAGACGGACTTTGTACCGCAGGCATCGGCTCCCAGCGCCACAGTGTCCGGCACCGCCGACGGCTTCAGCGCCGAGGAACACGTCTCCGTGCGCGTGCGCGTCACCAAGTGCGACGGATGGGCCACCGGCTCCGGCTGGGTGCTCAGCGAGAACCAGGTGATCACCAACCGCCACGTGGTCGCGGACGGCACCGAGATCGAGGTGACCACCTACGACGGCCGTGACTACGTGGTCGCCACGGCACAGATCGCGCCGGTCGCGGATCTCGCCCTTCTCACCCTGGACCCCGTCTTCACCGAGTGGGCGCCGTGGGAGTCACGCGAGCCAGGCATGCAGGAGCAGCTGAGCATCGTGGGCTACCCCGAGGGGCAGCAGCTCACCACCACGCCTGCTGTGTACGTGGGCGATACCGCCGACACCGTGGAGAGCACGGGCGAGGCGGTGCAGGGCCTGCGCGCAGTGGTCAAGCACGGCAACTCCGGCTCGCCGCTTTTCGACGCCTCGGGGACGGTGGTGGGCACCGTGTACGCGGGCGACGAGGTGGGCGGTGGGCTCGCGTGGTCAAACACCTATCTCGACGACCTGCTGACCGGCGCGACGCAGTGGCAGCCGCTCACTCCAGGCTGCTGAGACGGGTGCGGCCCCGCGCGGGCTAGGCCTGCCGCAGGCGCAGTTCGAGGCCGTCGACGCGGTCAGCGATCACCTCGGACGCAGCGAGGTCGCGCTGCACGCGGCCCACTGCCTCGTCCAAAGCGGCTCGGTCGAGTCCAGCCACCAGCGACACCACAATCGCGATCTCCGCATTGCGCCCTTGCACGGCCTCCACGCCCCGCACGGTGTCGTCGAGCGAGACCGCCTGCTCCACCGCCTCGCGCACCTCGGCGGAGACCACGCCGTCCACGACCGCCGGGCGCCACGTCTCCCCCTTGCCCAGGGCCCACACTGCGGGGCGCGGGATCAGCACCGACTCCTGCGCGGGGTTCAGCACCATGACGCTCCAGCCCTCGGCCGCCGCAGCGAGCGCCGCGCGGGGACCCTCGGCGGGGATGGGGCGTGCATCGGCGTTCCAGACCTTCATCGCCTCGGTATCGGTGAAGACGGGTAGCGCGGCGCGGCCGTCGGGAATCTGCAGGGCCACCACGCCCGTGGAGGCCACGTGATCCTGCTCAAGCCCGTGCTTGCCCACGATGCGCTGCTCGCCGTCCGCCAGCACGGGCACCAGCACGCGCGCGTACGCGAGGGCGTCCACCAACTCGGATAGCGGCGCGCGGCCGCTCGTGAAGCGAATCAGCGCCTGGGCGAGGCGGGCGTCGGCGCTGCCGTCGTCCTCCGCAAAGATCGACTCCGGGATCTCCTTGAGGGGGTCGCCGGGCTTCCAGGCGTCGTGCTCGCTCATGAATCAAGCCTAGTTCGCGGGGCCGACGCGTCGGCGCGCCTGCACCGCGGCTACCCGGTCGTTAAGGACGGCCTGCGACGTCCAGCGCCTGCGGCAGCGTGAAGTTGCCGTTGTAGAGCGCCTTGCCCACGATCGCGCCCTCGACGCCGATGGGGGTGAGCGAGCGGATCGCCTCGATGTCGGCGAGCGAGCTCACTCCGCCCGACGCCACCACGGGTGCCTTGGTGGCCTCGCACATCTGGCGCAGCAGCTCAAGGTTGGGGCCGGTGAGCATGCCGTCCTTCTTGACATCGGTGACCACGTAGCGGGCGCAGCCGGCGGCGTTGAGGCGCGCGAGCACCTCCCACAGGTCGCCGCCATCCTGAGTCCAGCCGCGCGCAGCGAGAGTCGTGCCGCGTACGTCGAGGCCCACGGCCACGCGGTCGCCGAAGCGGTCGATCGCCGACGCCGTCCACTCGGGGTTCTCCAGCGCCGCGGTGCCAAGGTTCACGCGCGTGCAGCCGGTGGCCATCGCGCGCTCGAGCGACTCGTCGTCGCGGATGCCGCCCGACATCTCCACCTTGACGCGGTCGCTCACGCGGGCCACCACGTCGGCCAGGAGCTCGGCGTTGGAGCCGCGGCCAAACGCCGCGTCCAGGTCCACCAGGTGAATCCACTCGGCGCCGCCCTCGACCCAATCGAGCGCCGCGGTGAGCGGCTCTCCGTAGCTGGTCTCCGAGCCCGCCTCGCCCTGCGTGAGGCGCACGGCCTGGCCATCGGCCACGTCGACGGCGGGGAGGAGTTCGAGGCGGGGAAGCTCGGTCATGATCTCGCTTTCGGGGCGTTCTGAGGCGCGCGGGGAGGGCGCCGATGCCCGGCATCGGGCGGGCACAAGGCTACCGCTTCACGTGGACGAGCCGGGTCGCTAGCCCGCGGTGACGGTGATCTCGAACTCGTAGGGCACTGCCTCCCAGGGCGCTGTGACCTCGAGCACGTAGGTGCCCTCCGGCAGGCCTGCGTCGGTATCGAGGCGCGCGATGCCGTTGCCATCCTCGCCGATGGGGATCTCCAGGGACGCGACGGGTGCCGTCGCGTCAGCAGGGAGCAGCGCCGCGGTCACCGGGTCCGAGTAGGCGGTGTTCGTGCCCCCGCCCGTGTCGTTGCAGTCGATCAGCGCGTTTGACACGGCGACCGCGATGCCGCCGCCCGGCGCGATCGAGGCGGGAGCCACGGAGATCGAGGGCTGGGCGCACTCAGCCTCGCTGTGCCCTGCGCAGCCCGCCAGGGTCGCGATGGCCACTGCAGCGAGACCGACGACGGCCAGCGCCCGCGCGCCTGTCACAGAGTGTCGACCCAGTTGCGAAGCAGCTGGAGGCCAGCCTCGCCCGATTTCTCCGGGTGGAACTGCGTGGCGCTCAGCGGGCCGTTCTCCACCGCGGCCACAAAGCGGTCCGCGTCCCCGGCCGGACCTGCCTCTGACCACGTCACGAGCGGCGCGGCAAAGCGACCGGTGTCCTCGGTGGTGCCCAGGGGGAACTCGCGCGCGCCGTACGAGTGCACAAAGTAGAAGCGTTCGGCGTCGACTCCAGCAAACAGCCTGCTGCCCTGCGGCGGCTCCACGTGCGCCCATCCCATGTTGGGCACCACTGGCGCCTGCAGCAGCTCCACGGTGCCGGGCCACTGATCGAGCCCGGCGGACTCCTCGCCGTGCTCCACGCCGCGCTCAAACATCACCTGCATTCCCACGCAGATGCCCAGCACAGGCCGCCCGCCAGCGAGGCGTCGTCCCACGATCTGGTCGCCGCGCACAGCGCGCAGGCCGTCCATCACCGCAGCAAACGCTCCGACGCCGGGGACCACCAGGCCGTCGGCGTTCTCGGCGGTCTCGCGATCGGCAGTGAGGGTGACCTCCGCGCCCACGTGCTCCAAGGCACGCACAGCAGAGCGCACGTTGCCAAAGCCGTAGTCAAGAACAGTCACGCGGGGCATGCCGACAGTCTACGGGCGGCGCGTTGCGTGGCTTTGCGCGCCGCCTCTGCCAGGTGCCGCGCTTAGCCCAGCTGCTTGCGCGCCTGCGCGCCGAGCTTGCGCAGCTGCATCACTGCCTTGAAGCGTCCCATGCGCGCGCTGAACACCTTGTCCTCGTGCGTGGCGGCAAGATCGTCGATGGTTTGCGCACCCGACATGAGCGTCGTCACCACGCCGGGCGCGTCGTTGAGCGCAAGCCCGGGGGGCAGCGTCTCGCCGCGCTGGCCGTTCGCGTACCGCACCACTGTGATCTGGCCATCGCGACGCTCGAGCGCGAGCAGCGGGAAGTCTCGCGACATGGCGGAGACGCCAGCCGCCGCGCGATCCAACGACTCCGGGTCCGTGTCGTCGAGCATCGCCATGGTGCCCGCCGACGTCTCCAGCACCTGACCCTTGGCCCGGTTGATGGCGCAGATCGCAGCGAGCACCTTGCCGTTCGCGATGGGCGTTAGCAGCGCCGCGAGGGGTGTGCTGCTCGGGTCCTCCGAGGGCTGGGGCGCCGCGTCGGCGTCGAAGCCAGCCGCGTCGTCGGCCGTCACAGGGCGCCCTTGGTCGAAGGAATGCCCTTCACCCTGGCGTCGGGCGCCACGGCGGCGCGCAGCGCGCGGGCGAGGGCCTTGAACTGCGCCTCGACGATGTGGTGCGGATCGCGGCCGGACAGCACGCGCATGTGGATGCAGATGCCGGCGTGGTGCGCGATCGACTCGAGCGCGTGGGCCGTCAGCGAGCCCGCGTAGTTGCCGCCGATGAGGTGCGTGGCCTGGCCAGCGGGCTCGCCGGTGTGCACAAAGTACGGGCGGCCGGAGACGTCGACCACGCACTGCGCGAGCGCCTCGTCGAGCGGCACCATCGCGTCGCCAAAGCGCGAGATGCCCGCCTTGGTGCCGAGCGCCTGCTTGAGGGCCTCGCCGATGCAGATCGCGACATCCTCGACGGTGTGGTGGCTGTCGATGTGCACATCGCCCGTCGCGCGGACCGTGAGGTCCATGAGCGAGTGCTTGCCCAGGGCCGTGAGCATGTGGTCGTAGAACGGCACGCCCGTGTCGATCTGGGTGCGGCCCGAACCGTCCAGGTCGAGCTCGACGAGCACGCTCGACTCGCTCGTGGCGCGTTCGATGCGTCCCGTGCGGGACTCCGTAGCGGACTCGGTGGGCGCGGACTCGGTGGGCGCGGACTCGGTGGCGGGGGCGTCAGTCATGAGGTGACCTCCAGAAGGGCGTTGCGGAACATGGCCATCTCGCGGGCCGTGCCGATCGACACGCGCATGTAGCCCTCGGGGCCCGTCACGCGAATCAGCACGCCCCTGGCGAGCAGGCCGCGGAACACTGCCTCGCGATCCTTGACGGGACCAAACAGTGCAAAGTTGGCATCGGTCTCGGGCACTGTGTAGCCCTGAGCGCGCAGCCAGTCGACGGTGTCATCGCGCTCAGCGCGGATCTCGTCGACCTGCGCCTGCAGCGCGCGGTGGTGGGCCAAGGCGGCGCGGGCAGTCGCCTGCGTCACGGCGCTCAAGTGGTACGGAAGGCGCACCACCTTGAGCACGTCGATCACCTCGCGATGAGCCGCCAGGTAGCCCAGGCGCCCTCCCGCGAGCGCGAAGGCCTTTGACATCGTGCGGCTCACCACCATGTGCGGGATGCTCGGCAGGATCGTCGCCGCGCTCGGCACGCCCCTGCGGCGGAACTCCGCGTAGGCCTCGTCAACCACGAGCACCGACCCGCCGGGCACCTTTCCGCACGCGGCGGCGAGAGCGCGCACCTCGTCCAGGCTCAGCGCGGTGCCGGTGGGGTTGTTGGGGCTCGCCACGATCACGAGGGTGGGGTTGCGCGACTCGATCTCAGCCACCGCGGCGTCGATGTCGATGCTGAAGTCCTCGCGGCGCGGCATCGTGACGTAGTCGGTGAGGGTGTCACGCGCGTACTCCGGATACATCGAGTACGTGGGGGCAAAGCTGAGCGCCGTGCGGCCTGGGCCTCCGAAGGCCTGGTGCAGGTGCAGCATCACCTCGTTCGAGCCGTTCGCTGCCCAGATGTTGTGTGCCTCGAGAAAGTCGACGTTGCTCTCCGTGGCGAGGTACTTGGCCAGATCCTGACGCAGCGCTGTGAAGTCGCGGTCCGGGTAGCGGTTGAGCTCCTCCGCCGCCTGATGCACCGCCCTCGTGATCGCGTCGACAACGCTGGGGGGCGGCGCATACGGGTTCTCGTTGACGTTGAGGCGCGCCGTCACGTCGTCCTGGGGAGCGCCGTACGGAGTCAGACCCTTGAGGTCCGGGCGAATGGGGAGCACCATGCCGAAATTCTAGTGGCGCTCGATGGTGTCTCGACACGCGAGGCCACCGTCTCGCATCGTGGACGCGCCTGCGCGCGCCAGCCCCTCTCACCGCTGTGTGGGCACTTTTCCGGCGAAAACTGGCGTTTTCGCCGAAACGTGGGCACTTTGTGACAGCACCCACGTCACAGCCCTACCGCTCGAGGCGCGCGGCGATCGCCTCGCCGTGTGCCGGAAGGTCCTCGGCATTGGCGAGCGCGATCACATGGCGACCCACCTCGTTGAGCGCCGCCTGGTCGTACTCGATCACCGAGACGGCCCGCAGGAAGCTCGTGACGCCGAGCCCCGAGGCGAAGCGCGACGTGCCTCCGGTGGGGAGCACGTGATTCGAGCCCGCGAGGTAGTCGCCCAGCGGAACGGGGCTGTACGGGCCTACGAAGATCGCGCCAGCGTTGCGAACACGGGCAGCGACCGCTGCCGCGTCGCGCGTGTGAATCTCCAGGTGCTCGGCGCCATAGGCATCGGCCACGCGGATCGACTGATCCAGGTTGTCGGTCAGGATGAACGCGCTCTGCACGCCGCCCAGCGCCTCCTTGGCCCGCACGTCGTGTTGGGTGTTGCCCACGAGGCTTGCGAGCTTCTCCCCCACGGCCTCGGCGAGCTCCGGGCTGTCGGTGATGAGCACCGAGCCCGCGAGGGGGTCGTGCTCCGCCTGGCTGAGCAGGTCGTACGCGACGTACGTGGGGTCCGCCGAGTCGTCGGCTACGATGCCGATCTCGGTGGGCCCGGCCTCCGCGTCGATACCCACCGCACCGCTCACCGCGCGCTTGGCGGCAGCGACGTACACGTTGCCGGGGCCGGTGACCACGTCCACGGGTTCGCACAGCACGCCGCCGCCGATAGCCTCGGCGCCGTGCGCGAGCATGCCAATCGCCTGAGCGCCGCCCACCGCGTACACCTCGGTCACTCCCAGCAACGCGCACGCCGCGAGGATCGTGGGGTGCGGCGCGCCGCCGAATGCCTTCTGCGGGGGCGTGGCCACCGCGATCTCCTGCACGCCCGCCGCCTGCGCGGCGACCACGTTCATCACCACCGAGCTCGGGTACACAGCGAGGCCGCCCGGCACATAGAGGCCTACTCGGCCCACGGGAACCCAGCGCTGGCTCACGCGCGCGCCATCGGCAAGGTCCACGCTTGTGGGCGGCGGCACTGTCGCCTCGTGGAAGGCTCGCACGCGGGTGATGGCCACCTCGAGTGCTGCGCGAACGTCTGCGTCGAGCGCGGTGAGGGCTGCCTCGATGTCCGCCACGTCAATGCGTAGGCTCGCCGGCACCATGCCGTCAAAGCGCTCGCCGTACTCGCGCAACGCGGCCTCGCCTCGTGCCTTCACATCGGCGAGCAGCGGACGGACCGTGGTGAGCGCCGCATCAATATTGATCTCGGCGCGCGGCACCACAGCGAGCAGCTCACGGGTGGACAGGTTCTGACCGCGAAGATCGATACGCCTCAACACGCCGCCAACTTTACCGGCGGCCCGCGTATCTCGTGCCCGTAACGCCCCACCGTCTTTGTGTGGGCACTTTTCCGGCGAGAACTGGCGTTTCCGCCGGAACGTGGGCACTTTGTGCCACCGGTCCCACGACTACGCCACCACCGGCTCACGCCACTCACCCCAAACACGCCCCGCGACCACCGCACGCGCTACCTCAGCGCACCACGCAGGACGCCTCGTCGCATCGGCAAAGGTGAAACGCACCGTCTGAATCCCGCGTGCCGCCAGCAGCGAGTCGCGTTCCCGATCCGCGGCCCAGCGATCGGGCGACATGTGGAACCGTGCGCCGTCAAGCTCGAAGGCGACCATCGCACGCGGGTGAAAGGCGTCCAGGACGTAGCGCCGCCTCCCGGCGCGGATGGGCCACTGCCACCTCAGCGCATCGAAAGGCGGTCCCAGCAAGATGTCGCGCAACGCGATGTGCTCCAGGATGCTGCGGGCGCCTTCCGCATGGCTGGCGAGCGCGTCGCGAAGTACGGCACGCCGGGGTGCGCGCGGCAGGCCATCGAGCAACTCGGTGAGGATCAGCGGCAGGACCGTCCCGCTACCGAGCGCCTCAAGAGCGACGGCGAGGGCCTCTCGCTCGCCCACCTCACGCATGGCGTGGACCAGCGCCCACTCGGGCTCCGCGACTGTCATGCCACGGAGCGTGCTCGTTGGCACCTCGTGGCGAGTCCGCAGCAGCCGCAGATCGGGAAACTCGCGGCGGAGGTGTCGCGCGGCGGGCATCACTACCGTGAACTCGGTGGGCGCGTCGAGGATCGCACCCCACGCCGCAAGTGCGGCCCGGCCCGTCAGCGCGCCCGCCGACTCGCAACACACAGCGGCGGCAGCGACCCACGGAGAGCCCGCAAACCCGCTCGATGCGTACAGCCCGCGCGTCACTTTCACCAACTCACGGCTCGTGAGGCTCGCCTCAACAGCGCGCCTGCCTGTCGCTCGGACAAGCTCGGCGTACGTGAAGGCTCGCGGTTGTGAGATCAACGGCGTAAGTCGGCTCATGCACTGACGGTGCACCTCGTGGCGCTCGCGGCGCACGGCGTCAGGCCAGATCTGTGGAGAGAACGTCGCAAAGTGCCCACGTTTCCGCGAAAGCGACAGTTTTCGCCGGAAAAGTGCCCACACAAGGCGGGGCGAGGTGAGGCGCGGTGAGGTGGGCGGATGTGCAGGGTGGGGCGGGTGCTAGACCTGGAGGCAGTTGGGGCCCAACGCGGCCTTGAGGTCTCCGTACAGCGCCGATGACTTGGCCACGCGGAACTGGTCGCCGAGTCGCATGGTGAGCGGCTTGTCGCCACCGGTAAGCACCATCCGCACCTCGACCGGCCCTGGGTGGGCGGCGAGGATGGTCTTGACCTCCTCGACGAGCGGCGGCGTCACGCGACCCGCCGGCACCGAGATCGCCACGGGCGCGTTGTCCACCACGTTCACGTTGGGGATGCGCAGCTCCATGGCGGAGTACTGGAGCCCCCCGTCGGATGGCCACGATCTGGTCCTCGACAAGGTCACGGGCGTAGGTGTCGTACGTCTTGGCAAAGAACGAGATCTCACACTCGCCGGTCATGTCCTCGAGCACCACGAGCGCGTACGCATTACCGGACTTGGCGATGCGGCGGTCCACGCGCGTGATGAGTCCGGCGAGCACGATCTGCTCGCCATCGCCGACGCCGTGCGTGGGGTTCGCGTGCAGGATCTGGTGAGTGGCCTCGGAGCGCAGGACGTGGTCGAGTCCGGAGAGCGGGTGGTCCGACACGTACAGGCCGAGCATGTCGCGCTCAAGGTTGAGCAGCGTCTTCTTGTCCCATTCGGGGATGTCGGGCACGGCCACGGACACGCCGCCGCCCAGCTCCTCGTCCATGCCGAACAGGTCGAACTGACCAGTAGCCTCCTGGCGCTTGACGCTCGTGGATCGTGTTGAGCGAACGCCGCGTGTGGTTCAGCGAATCGAACGCCCCGGCCTTGATGAGCGAGTCGATGGTGCGCTTGTTGCACACGGACGCGGAGACCTTGTCCAGGAAGTCGGGGAAGGACTCGAACCGCCCCTTCTCCTCTCGCGCGCGCTGGATCTCTGCCACCACGTTGGCGCCCACGTTGCGCACGGCGGTCATGCCAAAGCGAATGTCGCCACCCACGGCGGAGAAGTTCGCCTTGGAGTCGTTGACGTCGGGCGGCAGCACCGTAATGCCCATGCGGCGGCATTCGGCCAGGTACAGCGCCATCTTGTCCTTGTCGGAGCCCACCGAGGTGAGCAGCGCCGCCATGAACTCCGTGGGGTAATGCGCCTTGAGGTAGCCGGTCCAGAAGGACAGCACGCCGTAGGCGGCGGTGTGCGCCTTGTTGAAGGCGTAGTCGGCGAACGGGACCATGATGTCCCACAGCGCCTTGATGGCGGCCTCGGAGAATCCGCGCTCCAGTGCACCAGCCTTGAAGGGCTCGTACTCCTTGGCCAGCACCTCGGGCTTCTTCTTACCCATGGCGCGGCGCAGCAGGTCTGCCGCTCCCAGCGTGTAGCCGGCCACGATCTGCGCGATGCGCTGCACCTGCTCCTGATACACGATCAGGCCGTACGTGATGCCGAGCACCTCTTCGAGCGGCTTCTCCAGCTCGGGGTGGATGGGCACGATCGGCTGGCGGCCGTTCTTGCGCTCGGCATAGTTGATGTGCGAGTTGGCGCCCATGGGGCCCGGGCGGTACAGCGCGAGCACGGCGGAGATGTCCTCGAACGTGTCGGGCTTCATCTGGCGCAGCAGCTGACGCATCGCCGTGCCATCGAGCTGGAACACGCCCAGGGTGTCGCCGCGGCCCAGCAGATCAAACGTCGCCTGGTCGAACAGCGGCAGATCCTCGAGAACCAGAGGTTCCTTGCCGTTGTCGACGATGTTGTCGAGGGCATCGTCGAGGATCGTGAGGTTGCGCAGGCCCAGGAAGTCCATCTTGACCAGACCGAGCGTCTCGCACGTCGGGTAGTCGAACTGCGTGATGACGGCGCCGTCTTGCTCGCGGCGCATGATCGGGATGATGTCGATGAGCGGGTGCGAGGACATGATCACGCCGGCCGCGTGCACGCCCCACTGACGCTTGAGGCCCTCAAGGCCCTCGGCAAGCTCGAAGACCTGCTGCGCCTCCGGGTCCGCCTCCAAAATCGCGCGGAAGTCCTGGCCCTCGTGGTGGCGCGGGTGGTTCGGGTCCGAGATGCCCGCGAGCGGCATGTCGCGGCCCACGATCGCCTCGGGGTACGCCTTGGTGAGCTGCTCGCCCAGCGCGTACGGCTTGCCCAGCACGCGCGTCGAGTCCTTGAGCGCCTGCTTGGCCTTGATGGTGCCGTACGTAACGATCTGCGAGACTTTGTCCTGGCCGTACTTCTCCGTCACGTACTGGATGACCTCGCCGCGCCTGCGCTCGTCGAAGTCCACATCGAAGTCGGGCTTTGACTCGCGCTCGGGGTTGAGGAAGCGCTCAAAGTACAGCTGGTGCTCGATCGGGTCGATGTCGGTGATCTTCATCGCGTACGCGGCCATCGAACCCGCACCGGAGCCGCGGCCGGGGCCTACGCGGATGCCGTTGTTCTTTGACCACTGGATGAAGTCGGCCACCACCAGGAAGTACCCGGGGTACCCCTTGCCAGCGATGACCTCGATCTCAAAGTTGGCGCGCTCCTGCACGTTGGCGGGGATCTCCTCGCCAAAGCGCTCGTGGAGGCCCTTCTGGACCTCCTTCACAAACCACGAGTGCTCGTCCTCGCCGGGCGGGCAGTCGAACACCGGCATGTAGTCGGCCTTGGTGTTGAACTGCACCTCGCACTGCTCCGCGATGGCCACGGTGTTGTTGAGCGCCTCGGGGTAATCGCCCCACAGGTCCCACATCTCCTCGGTGGACTTCACGTAGTAGCCGTCGCCGTTGAACGCGAAGCGCTTGCCGCCCTGGTCGTACGTCGGCTCGCTCAGGGTCGAACCCGACTGCACGCACAGCAGCGCCTCGTGCGCCGTCGAGTCCTCGCGCCGCGTGTAGTGGAGGTCGTTCGTGGCCACGAGGGGCGCGCCGATCTCCTTGGAGATCTTCAGCAGGTCCTCGAAGACGCGCTTCTCGATGTCCAGCCCGTGGTCCATGAGCTCGACGTAGTACGAGTCCTTGCCAAAGATGTCCTGGAACTCGGCCGCGGCCTTGAGCGCCTCCTTGTACTGGCCCAGGCGCAGGCGCGTCTGCACCTCACCCGAGGGGCAACCCGTGGTGGCGATGATGCCCTTACTGAAGCGCTGGAGCAGGTCGCGGTCCATGCGCGCCTTGTAGAAGTGGCCCTCGAGCGAGGCGTAGGAGGCGAGGCGGAACAGGTTATGCATGCCGCCCGTGTCGCGCGCCCACATCGTGGCGTGCGTGTACGCGCCGCCCGCGCTGACGTCGTCCTGCTCCTGGCCGCGGTCGCCCCAGCGCACGCGCGACTTGTCGGCGCGGGCCGTGCCGGGCGTGAGGTACGCCTCGATGCCGATGATGGGCTTCACGCCCGTCGACTGCGCCTTGTTCCAGAACTCGTAGGCGCCAAAAAGGTAGCCGTGGTCGGTGGTGGCCATGGCCTTCTGGCCGAGCCGCTCGGCCTCCGCGAACAGGTCGCCGATCTTGGCCGCGCCGTCCAACATCGAGTACTCCGTGTGCACGTGCAGATGAACGAAGTCTCGAGACATGACGACGATTCTAGGCCGCTCCCCTGACGCGTCCGGCGGGCGTTTGGGCGAGTCGCGCGACACGCCGACGCCGGCGTCGGGTTCTCGCGGAACGGCGCCCGCGTCGAGCCTGGGACAATAGAACTCATGTCCTCCTCCCGCCGGCGATCGCAGCCGCAGCGTGCGCCCCGCGGGCCGTCGCCGGCAGCCCTCGCGGAGGCCGCCACGCGCCGCGCCGAGGTCGAGGTGCCGCAGATCCAATACCCCGCCGAGCTGCCCGTCAGCGCGCGCCGCGAGGACATCGCGGCGGCCATCCGCGACCACCAGGTCGTGATCGTCGCCGGCGAGACCGGCTCCGGAAAGACCACGCAGCTGCCCAAGATCGCGCTCGACCTGGGCCGCGGCCGCGCCGGGCAGATCGGCCACACCCAGCCACGCCGCATCGCCGCCCGCTCCGTCGCCGAGCGCATCGCAGAGGAACTCGGCACGAGCATCGGCGATGTGGTCGGCTACCAGGTGCGATTCACGGACGAATCCAGCGAGCGCACCCTCGTCAAGGTCATGACCGACGGCATCCTGCTGGCCCAGATCCAGCGCGACCCGGAGCTACTCTCGTACGACACCCTCATCATCGACGAGGCCCACGAGAGAGGCCTCAACATCGACGTGCTGCTGGGCTACCTCACGCGCCTGCTCCCCCGCCGCCCGGACCTCAAGGTCATCATCACGTCGGCCACGATCGACAGCGCGCGCTTTGCGAGGCACTTCGCGCCCCTTGGGGTGCGAAGCAACGAACACAGTGCGCCCGGCGGCCCGCTCCCGGCCGACGCTGGGGACGGCCCCGCCGCCGACGCCGACGCTCCCCTCGCCCCCGTCATCGAGGTCTCGGGCCGCACGTACCCGGTCGAGGTGCGCTATCGCCCGCTCGAAGGCGAGGCCGGGCCCGACAAGACGCGGGGCGACGACAAGGACCTCAGCACGGGCATCGTCGCGGCGTGCGACGAGCTCATGGCGGAGGGGCCGGGCGACATCCTGGTGTTCCTCAGCGGCGAGCGCGAGATCCGCGACGCCGCCGACGCCCTCGCCGGCCACCTCGGACCGCGAGCGCGCGACCCCAAGCACCCCCGCGCGGTGGAGCTGCTCCCCCTCTACAGCCGCCTGAGCGCCGCGGAGCAGCACAAGGTCTTCGAGCGCCACTCGACGCGCCGCATCGTGCTGGCCACCAACGTGGCCGAGACCTCGCTCACGGTGCCCGGCATCCACTACGTGGTGGACCC
>QKAX01000098.1 GCA_003246255.1 Demequina lutea | reverse complement strand
GGGCCTCTTGTCGTTTCCGGGGTTGGTAGTCGCGGTCGGGGTTCAGGTGGTGCTCGGCGATGATTTCTCCGGTGGTGGGGTTGATGACGAGGGCGTGGGGGCTGCTGATGAGGATGAGCCCCTGCGGGGCTCCGGAGGCTCCTGTCACCCCGCCGCGTGCAGGCAGCACATGGGTATGCTTGGCGACGCAACAAACCTAGAGGGGCGAGCATGGCTGACGACGCGCAGGGCGACGAGTCACGACCAGCTGTCGCCGATCCGGTCCGTCAACGCAATCTCAGTTTTGTGATGCGACGGCTCCACACGCAGGGGCCGCTGACGCGCTCCGAGCTGACATCGGCATCGGGCCTCAACCGCTCCACGATGCTCGGCATGGTGGCGGAGTTGCAGGACCTTGAACTGGTGATCGAGGACGCCGCCGTCGCGGACGGCACGGCAGGCCGTCCCAGCCCCCTGGTGCGCCCTCACCCGGACATTCTGGCTCTCACTGTAAATCCGGACGTCGCGGGCGTCACATGCGCCCTGGTGGGCCTTAACGGCCGTGTCGTGGCCCGCGAGCTCGTGCCCGTGGACCACAAGGTCACGCCCGACGAGGTGGGCACGATCACTGGGGCGTTCGTGGCGTCGATGGCCAAGGAGTTGCCCGCCTCGACGCGTCTTGCCGGCGTTGGCATCGCGGCGCCAGGCCTTGTCGACGAGCGCGATAACTCGGTGGCGCTCGCCCCGTACCTTGAATGGGAGGACGTGCCCCTCGCCGAGCTCATCGAGCAGGCGACGGGACTGCCCGCAACGATGGCGAACGACACCTCGGTGGGCGTAGTCGCGGAATCGCTGTTTGGCATCGGTGTGGGCTGCGACAACCTGCTGTACCTCAACGGCTCCACGTCCGGCGTGGGCGGCGGAGTCATCAGCGACGGCTCGCTGATTCGCGGCGCCCACGGCCTGGGCACGGAGCTCGGACATGTGTTGCTCAACCGCAACGGCAAGCATTGCGTGTGTGGCCGCGTGGGCTGTCTCGAGACGGAGGTCAACATCCGCCGCGTGTGGGACATCCTGGGCCGTCGCGTGGGCCTCAACGAGCTTGACCATGTCTACGCCAACGAGTCCACCCCCGAGTTGGACGCGGATCTCGATGATCAGGCCGATGCCCTGGCCGCGGGCATCGCGTCGCTGGCCTGTGTCTTCAGCCCGGAGCTGGTGGTGCTGGGGGGCCACGTGGGCGCGCTGCTTGACGCGCGCAGGGAGCGCATTGAGGCCGAGGTGAAGCGGCAGTCCTTTGGACCGTTGTCGACGGGCGTGCGGCTGGAGCGCAATCACCTGCGCGAGCGCATGGTGCCCATCGGGGCCGCAGAGCTCGCGTTTGCGCGCGTGCTGCAGCAGCCGTCCTTCGCCACGCTCACGCCGTTGGCCGACGTGGCGGGCCGCGCCGCGTAGCTGCCGGGGGCCGCCGCTAGAGGCTCCTGTAGGCCGGACGCGTGAGTCAGGATGCAGGTCCGTGCTGCATCCTCCGCGCAAACCGGCGGACTGAGATGACGCCACCCGAATCTAGGGTGTGTGGGGCGAGGCGATCCGCCGGTTTGCGCAACGCTGGCGGGGCGTTGGCGAAGTGGACCCTCTATGCGCGGCTACGGCCCGGCCCGCGGCGCCAACAAGCACAAACGCCGGCCGCCACCCCCAGGCGGCGACCGGCGTCAGTGAAGTGATGACTACAGCTTTGCGGCGAGCAGCTCCGCGATCTGCACCGCGTTGAGCGCCGCGCCCTTGCGCAGGTTGTCGCCCGTGATGAACAATGCGAGTCCGCGGTTGCCCGGTGCGCCCGGGTCCTGACGGATGCGGCCCACGAGGCTCACGTCGCCGCCGGCCGCCTTGACGGGCGTGGGAATCTCGTCGACCGCCACGCCGGCCGCGCCGTCCAGCAGCGCGTACGCGCGCTGCGGCGTGATGTCCTCCGCGAACTCCGCGTTGATGGACAGCGAGTGGCCAGTGAACACGGGCACGCGCACGCACGTGCCGCTCACCAGCAGGTCGGGCAGGTTCAGGATCTTGCGAGACTCGTCGCGAAGCTTGCGCTCCTCGCTGGTCTCGTTCGAGCCGTCATCGATCACTCCGCCCGCCATCGGGATGACGTTGAACGCGATGGGCTCCACGTACACGGCGGGCTCGGGGAAGTGCACGGCCTTGCCGTCGTGCGTCAGGCCCGTGGCCCCGTCGAGCACGCCCTTGACCTGGCCGTCGAGCTCGCGCACGCCTGCCAGTCCGGAGCCGGACACCGCCTGGTAGGACGAGACGATGAGGCGCGTGAGGCCCGCCTCCTCGTGCAGCACCTTGAGCACCGGCATCGCGGCCATGGTGGTGCAGTTGGGGTTGGCGACGATGCCCTTGGGGATGTCGGCCAGGGCGTCCGGGTTGACCTCGGAGACCACGAGCGGCACCTCCGGGTCCATGCGCCAGGCCGACGAGTTGTCCACCACGATCGCGCCAGCGGCTGCGAACTGGGGCGCGTACTCCTTGGAGGCGTCGCCGCCTGCCGAGAACAGGGCGATGTCGATGCCGGCGTAGTCGCCGCCAGCGACGTCCTCCACTGTGACTTGGCTGCCCAGGTGCTCCAGCGTCGTCCCGGCGGAGCGAGCCGACGCAAAGAAGCGCACGTTCGCGTCGGGGAAGCGCTCGCCCACGAGCTGACGCATGACGGCGCCCACCTGACCGGTGGCGCCCACGACTGCGAGGGTGAGAGTCATCGTCCGGAACCTCCATAAACCACTGCCTCGCCCTGCGACGAGTCAAGACCAAAAGCCGTGTGCACCGCGCGCACGGCGTCGTCAAGCTTCTCCGCGCGAGTGACCACCGAGATACGGATGTCCGAGGTGGAGATCATCTCGATGTTGATGCCCGCGTCGCGCAGCGCCGCGAAGAACTTGGCGCTCACGCCCGAGGACGACCGCATGCCGGCGCCGATGAGCGACACCTTGCCGATCGTGTCGTCAGTCACGAGGTCCGTGTAGCCGATGAGCTCCTGGTCGGCCTCGATCGCGGCGCTGGCCTCAGGCACGGCGGCCACGGGCAGCGTGAAGGAGATGTCCGTGACGCCCGTGCGCGTCGCGGAGACGTTCTGCACGATCATGTCGATGTTGGCGCCGGAGCTGGCGACCGCCTCGAACAGTCGCGCTGCGGAGCCGGGCACGTCGGGGATGCCGATGACGGTGATCTTGGCCTCGGAGCGGTCGTGCGCAACGCCGGCGATGATGGGCTCTTCCATGACTTCTCCTTCTGTCGCGTCCTTCACCCACGTGCCCTCGAGCCCGGAGAAGGACGAGCGGACGTGGATCGGGACGTTGAAGCGGCGCGCGTACTCGACGCAGCGGGGCATGAGCACCTTCGCGCCCGATGCCGCCATGTCCAGCATCTCCTCGTACGTGATGCTGTTGAGCTTGCGCGCGGAGGGGACGATGCGGGGATCGGCGGAGAACACGCCGTCCACATCGGTGTAGATCTCGCAGACGTCAGCGTTCAGCGCGGCCGCAAGCGCCACCGCCGTGGTGTCGGAGCCACCGCGGCCAAGCGTCTGGATGTCTTGGGTCTCTTGATTGAGGCCCTGGAAGCCCGCGACGATCGCCACCTCACCACCCGCGAGGGTCTGGCGCAGGCGGCCGGGCTCCACGTCGATGATGCGGGCGCGACCGTAGGCGCCCGAGGTGATGACGCCGGCCTGCGGTCCGGTGAACGACTGCGCGCCCACGCCAAGGTCGCGCACAGCCATCGCCAGCAGCGACATGGAGATGCGCTCGCCCGCCGTGAGCAGGATGTCCATCTCGCGCGGGTGCTCCTTGCCGGAGACGGCGTTGCTCAGATCGATCAACTCGTCGGTGGTGTCGCCCATGGCGGACACCGTGACCACCACGTCGTGGCCCTGCATTCGCGTGTCCACGATGCGACGGGCGACGCGCTTGATGGCGTCGGCATCCGCGACGGAGGATCCTCCGTACTTCTGCACCACGAGAGACATCTGAAACTCCGGTTCACACAAAGGGGGTGTCGCGCCCTGCTGGACGCGGGACAAGTCTAGTGGCGCGGGCAAGCACCGCCGAGCCCGGCT
>QKAX01000215.1 GCA_003246255.1 Demequina lutea | reverse complement strand
GACCAGGGCCGGTGGGCCGAGTCGATCGCACGGTTCCTCGGCACTCCGAGCTTCATTGTCTGGCTGACTGTGTTCGTGGCCGCCTGGATCGGCTGGAACCTGTCGGTTCCGGATCGTCTTGTGTTTGACCGATGGGGCTTCGTGGCGCTCACCCTGATGCTCTCGCTGCAGGCCTCGTATGCCGCGCCCCTCATCCTGCTTGCGCAGAACCGCCAGGCCGACCGCGACCGCGTCGCGGCTGAGCAGGATCGCCAGCGAGCCGAGCGTTCGCTCGCCGACACGGAGTACCTCGCCCGCGAGGTCGCGGCTCTGCGCCAGGCGCTCGGCGAGACCGCCACTCGCGACTTCGTGCGCTCGGAGCTCAGATCGTTGCTGGAGGATCTGCGTGAGGAACTCCGCGAGGACAAGTCCACCGAGGAGCCAGACGGCAAGTAGCCTCCCGTCCACGACAAAGGGGCCGCCCGCTGTCATGGCGGACGGCCCCTTCGTGGGTGTGGCAACTACTCCTTGGAGGCGGCCAGCTTGGCTTCGGCGGCGGCCGCGGCGCCCAGGCCCGACGACGCGGCGGACGTGGGTGCGTCGACGACGGCCGACTGACCGGCCACCTTCTGCAGCACGTCGGCCAGGTCAACACCCGTGAGCGCCTTGATGGTAGCGATGCCCTGCGACAAGGCGTCCGTGCTCATCTGCGTCACCTTGTTGGCGCCGTCAGTGGACACCACCGTGAGCGAGTCGATGTCGCCGATGGGCTTGGCGGCCTCGCGGACCACGTCAGGCAGACCCTCGAGCGTGAGGTCGATCAGACCCGCCTGCGGGTAGTTCTCGAACGCCTTCTTCTTGGCGTCCACACCCGCCGCCTCGGCGAGGCCGCGCGCCTTGACCACTCCAGCCTCGGCCTCACCACGGGCCTTGATCGCGGCACCGTCGGCCTCACCCTTTGCCGCCTCGGCCTCCGCCTCGGCCAGACCGCGCGCCTTGGTGACCGCGGCATCGGCCTCACCGCGGCGCTGGGCCACGGCTGCGTCGGCGTTACCGCGCGCCTGATTGGCGGCGGCCTCGGACTCACCAGCAAGGCGCTCCGCCTTCGCGGACGCCTCGGCCTCGGCCACGCGGGCCTTGGCGCGGCCCTCCGCCTCGATCTGCGCTGCGTACGCGTTGGCGTCGGCCGGCTTGCGAATCTCGGATTCGAGTCGCATCTCCGTCACCTCGGCACGCTTCTGCTCCGCGATGCGCTCCTGCTCGAACACCAGCACCTGCTGCTCGGCGGACGCAATCGGTCCGGCCGCGGCGGCCTTGGCCTCGGCCGTGTCGGTGTCTTGCTTGATCTCAGCGATGCGCAGCGTGAGCTCGCGGTTGGCGTCGGCGATGGCCTGTTGCGCCTTCGCCTTTGCCTCCTCGGCTTCGCGCTGCGTGATCGCCTCGGCGATCTCGGCGTCGCGGCGCACCTTGGCCGCCTCCACGCGGCCCAGGTCGTTGATGTAGCCCGACGGCGTGGTGACGGACTGGATGTTCAGGCCCTCGAGCACCAGGCCCCACTCGGCGCAGGCCTCACCGGTCACTCGCAGCACGCGGTCCTTGAGCGTCTCGCGGTCGGAGTTGATCTCCTCGACAGTCATGGTGCCCACGATCGCGCGCATGTCGCCCTCGATATTCTGGGTGACAAACTGCTCGATGTTGCGCGGGTTGATGTTGAAGCGCTCGGCCGCATCGCGCACCGCGCGCTCATCGCCGCCCACCTTCACGTTTGCCACGCCCTCGAGGTTGACAAGGATGTTCTGGCTCGACGGCGACTCGCGCACAGTCCAGGCAATCTGGCGCGTCTCGAGCGACATGCGGGTGTGCTTCTGGACGAACGGCCACACAAATACGCCGCCACCGCCCAGCACCACGCGAGAGGGCACCACGGTGCCGTCGGCCTCCTTGGAGCGCGAACCGGAGATGATGAGCGCCTCATCAGGGTCCGACACCTTGTAGCGGGACACGATCCCGCCAATGACCGCGAGCGCCGCGATGACGCCTCCCACGATCGCAATGACAGCAATGCTGGGCATGTTTGCCTTTCCCCTTCGTTAGCCAGCGCTCAGTCGGTGAGCCTGGACACCTTCACTTGGTTGGTTGAGACGACGGCCGTCACCGTGACCTGGTCGCCTTCGGCGATGGTCTCGGCGGAGCGGAAGTGCATGCGCTTGTCGGAGCCGAGGAAGCTCAGCACCACGGTTCCGGCCATGCCGGCCTCGCGGGGGGCCTCCACCACCGTGGCTGTGCGGCCGACGATCTGGTCAAGCCGTGTCGCCCCGTCCGGCTGCTCCTGGCGCCGGGTCACGTGCACCATGAGCCACGCGAAGACCCAGCCAACGACGGCTCCGGCGCCCGCGATCAGGATGATCGCCCATGTGGGCAGCGCGCCCCACAGAGCGTCGGCCGCAGCGCCCACAAAGCCGAATCCGGCAAGCGTCGCCGCAATCGTGGTGGTCGACAGCGCACCCTCGGGAAGCACATCGAAAGCGAGGTCGAACAGGTCGCCAAACGCCAGTGAGACCAGCGCAATCAGCAAGCCGACGCTGCCGATGACCAGATACGTGACGACCACAGCCGCCGCCTTTCACCAGGGAGGGGCCAGTCCACGTTCCCCCTCGTAGGACTCCAACCTACCGAGAGCCGCCTCGCGGCGAAACGGTCGCGCGGACGGTCTGCTCGCCCACTGCTCATGCGAGCGGAGGACGTCCCCTGGGAGCGGCTCGTCCCGCCGAACGAGGCGCGATGGCGGCCGCCGAAGGGCCGCCCGCGGACCCCATGGCCCCCGACATCTCTGGAGCCGGGCGCGCGCCCCACGGCGCTGCCATCACACAGCGTTGCCTACGATGGTCCTATGCCCACCGTCGAAAATGTCACTGCCGCGCTCGCGCTCGTCATCGATCCCGAGATCCGTCGCCCCATCACCGAGATCGGCATGGTGCGTTCAGTGGAGGTGAGCGACGACGGCGTGGCCACCGTGGGCATCGACCTCACCACGGCCGGCTGCCCCATGAAGGGCCGCATCACCGAGGACGTGGACACCGCGGCGCGCGGCGTCGCCGGCATCACTGACGTGAGGATCGAGCTGGGCGTCATGAGCGAGGAGCAGCGCCTGGGGCTGCGCTCCAAGCTGCGCGGCGGCAAGCCCGAGCCAGTGATCCCCTTCACGCAGCCAGGAAACATGACCCGGGTGTACGCGATCGCCTCGGGCAAGGGAGGCGTGGGCAAGTCCACCGTGACAGCAAATCTCGCCGCCGCGATGGCCGCCGACGGCCTCAAGGTGGGAGTGCTCGACGCCGACATCTTTGGCTTCTCGATCCCCGGCATGCTGGGCGTAGAGGGCCAGCCCACGCGCCTCGACGACATGCTGCTGCCTCCCATCGCACAGGAGGTGAAGACGGTGTCCATCGGCATGTTCGTGCCGGACGGACAGCCGGTCGTGTGGCGCGGGCCCATGCTCCACCGGGCGCTCGAGCAGTTCCTGGCCGACGTGTTCTGGGGTGACCTTGACGTGCTGCTGCTTGACCTGCCGCCCGGGACGGGCGACATTGCTATCTCCGTGGCGCAGCTGCTCCCGCACGCGGAGCTGGTGGTGGTCACCACACCGCAGTCGGCCGCGGCCGGCGTCGCCGAGCGGGCTGGCTCCATTGCGACGCAGACGTCCCAATCGGTGGTGGGCGTGATCGAGAACATGTCGTGGCTCGAGCAGCCCGACGGCTCACGCCTGAACCTGTTTGGCGAGGGTGGTGGCCAGCGCGTCGCGGACCGCCTGAGCACCACGCTCGGCACCCAGGTGCCGCTACTGGGCCAGATCCCGCTGGACGTGGTCGCCCGCGAGGGCGGCGACAACGGCGTGCCAGTGGTCATCGGCCAGCCGGACTCCCCCGCCGCGCAGGCGCTGCGTGCAATCGCGCGCGGCCTCGCGTCGCGCAGCCGCGGGCTTGCCGGCCGCAGCCTCGGCGTGACCCCCGTGGGCGGGCACGGCCGGGCCTAGTTGTACTCGGTCATGACGTTGGTGTCAGTCGGCTGATGGGTGGGAGTCCGCCGAGGGCTTGGTGGCGGCGTCGGGTGTTGTAGTACTCGATCCATGGTGCCAGTGCTGCGGTTCGTTCGTCGTTGGTGGTGAAGACCT
>QKAX01000177.1 GCA_003246255.1 Demequina lutea | reverse complement strand
TAGCGCATGTTGATCACGCCGGTGCCCAGCTCCACCTTGGACGTGCGTGCGCCCATCGCGCTCAGCAGCGGGAACGGCGAGGAGGTGTTCTGGTCAAAGTGGTGGATGCGAATCCACGCGCCGTCCATGCCAGCGTCCTCGGCAGCCTCGGCCAGCGCGATCGTGTCGTGCATCAGGTCCGCAGGGGTGCGCACCACGGAGCCGGGGGCCTTTGACCACCAGCCAAACGAGAGAAAGCCGACGTTCTTCACGGCCCCATCCTTCCACCCGGGCTCGGCCAGGGTTGACGTGTCATCTAGTGGAGGGAACGTCCTGGTGTCGCGCGCCATTCCGGCGGCCCGGCGATACGCTCCCCTCATGATCACCGTGCTCTCCGTGCCGTTTGATGACGAGCGCGCGCAGGCGCTGTGGGCCGAGCAGCAGGCGGAGATCGCCGAGCGCTACGGCGAGGACGACGAGGGGCACGCGCCGCTCACGGCCGACGGCGTGGCGGTGTCCCTGCTGGCGCTCGAGGAGGACGGCACACCGGTGGGCACGGTGCTGGCGCGGTGGTCGCAGTATCACCCGGGCGAGCCGGGCGCGATCGAGGTCAAGCGCCTCTACGTGATCCCCAGCCGCCGCGACCGCGGCTACGGCCGAGTGCTGATGGGCGCGTACGAGAAGGCGTGCGAGCGCGTGGGTGCCACCCGCATCGTGCTGGAGACCGGCACCGCGCAGCCCGAGGCCGTGTCGCTGTACGAGCGCATCGGCTACGCGCGTGCCGCCGACTACGGGCCGTATGTGGGCGAGAGCGAGCTCATCTGCATGACCAAGGCGCTGCCCACGCGCGTGCTGGTCATCAACGGCACCATGGGCGCGGGCAAGACGTCCACGGCGTACGCGGCGGTGGGCCTGCTGGGCGCGGCCGGCGCGCGCGTGGCCATGATCGACGCCGATGCCCTCACCGACGCCGAGCCGACCCCGCCGGGGGACCGGTTCCACCAGGGGCTGATGTTCGAGGGCCTCGCGGCGCTCGCCCCTGTGTATCGCGCTCGCGGCTACGGGCTCGTGGTGATCGCGCGCGTGATCGAAGACGCGGATGATCGCGACCGCTACGCGCGCGCCTTCGCGTCCGATGCGGGGCTCGCGCCGGTCTCGGTGGTGCGCGTGACGGCATCGGCCTCCACGCGGGCAGCCCGCCTCGTGGCGCGCGAGCCCGAGGGTTACTGGCAGGAGTTCTCGCTTGCCCGCACGGAGGAGCTTGAGGACTCGCTCGACTCCCTGGACCTCGACGACGCGATCGTCAGTACCGAGGACGTCAGCCGGGACGACGCCGCGCGGGCCGTGCTGGATGCCGCCGGTTGGTGGGTGCCCGGCGAGCCGCTCCTTTAGGTCGCGGCGAGCACCACCTCCACCGCATCACCACGCCAGCACGCTCGCGGTCGCTGTGCTCACGCCAGTTCACGTAGTGCCCTGGGCGGGCGAGTCCTTCTGAGCGGCCTGGGGCGACGGCGCGGTGGTGGACGTGTGGGGCATCCTGTACAAAGGTCTCGAGGAGGGGAGGGCCGATGACGTCCAGCGCGCATTCGAGTGCCCCAGGGAGACGCCGCGACCGGGTTCGCGCATGTCTGGGTGTGATGGTTGCCCTCGTCATGCTCCCTGGTTGCTCCTCCGAGGGTGACGGGCACCTACTCGGCGAGGTGCCGTGCGGCGAGGCCGAGGTAGTTGTCACCGATCACACAGTTCAGTGCTGGAACATCGACGGTGAATACCCCGGCGCGAAGAGTGCCTTTGAGGCGGTCCTCAGTTCGGCTGACGTTGACAGCGAATTGCGTCGTCTCGGCGTCATCGAACCCACGTCACTTGAGTGCCCAAACCATCCAGACGCTGAGTTCGAGATGCTGTGCGTTCTAGGGGTCGACGACGAGACCGGAACCGAGATCGGCTTCCTCGGGGTCTACACCGACTACGACGAGGGGAACGTCGAGGCACTGAGTGACGGTGACTCGGTGGGCGGCTTCGTGCTGACCTACGTGGAGTATGAGTAGCGTGGCGGGGCGGGCACCCCGAGGGGGAGCTCCACGCGGGAGCCCGTCATGACGTCACCTCGCTCACGTCCACTTCCCTCGAGGTCACTGAGTCCCACCATCAAGCGCCCCGATGGTGACCCGGCTGTTCTCATCGATGCCGTTCCTGTCGCTCAGGGGCAGCGTGTCACAGTCTCCTTCGAGTCCGTGGGGCCGAGGTGGCGCCAAGGAGTCTTTCTTGCCACCGCCGGCCATCTTGCCGTCAACGGCTTCACGGGCTCATCTGTGCTTCTCTGGAGCGACACAGCGCCCTCCAACGTGACCGTCGACGTTGAAGAGACGGACGGCCGCCTTGTGGTCTACAACGTGTGGGACTCGGGACGAGGTTGTGGCCGGCACGAGTCGCAGAGTGCGACGTCCGGGATGGTCGTCGAGGAGCTCGCCGCTGGCTCGTATCGGTACTCGTGCACCGACATCGGGTCCGAGCCTGACTTCACCCGTCTCGTGTTCCGGCTGACGATAGCCTGAGGTCGCGCCCACGAGGCGACGTTCGGCCGTGGCGCGCCGAGATTGGCCGGATCAACCCAACAACGCCGCCCGCCACAGCGTCGCGTGCTCGTCGATCCACCGGGCATCGGACTGCCACACGGTGCCCACGCCGCGCTGCCACAGCTCGATCCACGGCGACTGCCGGGTCTGGCGCATCTTGTCCAGGTAGTCGTACATGCGCTGCGAGCGTTGCGACAGCAGCGGCACCAGGTCCCAGCGCTCGTCGTCGCTGAGGCCGTAGCCGTCCACGAGGCGGCGCAGGCGCGAGGACGCGTTCTCGATGTCCGCGCCCTGGCGGTAGAGCGGCGCGAACGAGTGCGCCGCGTACGCGAGGTCCCACAGGCGCGTGCCGGGGCCGGCCGCGTCCCAGTCGATGGCCACGAGCGAGCCGTCGTCCCTGATGACGATGTTTGACGGCGCGATGTCCTGGTGCACGATCAACTCGTGGCCCGGCGCTGGCAGCCCGTCGAACCAGCGCGCGTCCGAGGGCGGCTCAAACCGAGACAGGGCATCGTGCATGTCCCGCAGGAACCGGCCGAGGCGCGCGGGGTCAAGCGCGTCCTCGGGTGCGTCCGGGTGATCGGCGCGCATGCCGGGCACAAACTCCACCAGGTGGCGACCCTTGTCGTCCCATCCGAACGAGCGCGGCGCGCCCGTGAAGCCCTCGTCCTCCAGGTGCAGCAGCAGCGCGTGCATGGCACCCGTGTACGGATCCGGCGCGACGATGCTGACGTCCCTGTGCCCGATCCGCTCCGGCTCGCGCGCTGCGTGGCGCTGCGCCTCGCGTTCGCGCTTGGCGGCGTCGCGGGCCAGCGCCTCGTGCTGCTCGCGGAGCTGGCGGCGCGCCTTGCGGGACAGCAGCAGGGCGGGGGACGACGGCGCGGGGTCGAGGGCGGGCGCCGGCGGCGGGAAGGAGGGGCGCGCGCCCGATGCCGTGGGGGACGGCGCGGGTGCCCCTGGCGGCGCCTCCGACGAGCCTCCTCCCATGCGCGTGAGCGGCGAGCGCTTGGGGATGATGCCGGTGGTGGGCGGCGCGGCGAGGTCCGCCGTGAGTGCCGTCGCGGCCGCCTCGGCTGTGGGGTGGGGAAACGCGCGCGTGACCGGGGCTGCATCGGTGGCGGATCGAGCCATGCCTGTCGTAGCGGGGGCGGGTGCCGAACCCGTCAGCACGATCGTCGCGTGCTCCGCGCGCGCCGTGGCCGCTTGCGTGGCCCGGCCGGTTGCCGCGAAGAAGCTCGCGGCGGCGTCGGTGGACACTACGCCCGCAACAATCTGCTGGCCGTAGGGGATAGGTACGCGGGGCCTGTCGGTGGGCCCGGCTGTGACATCGGCAGCGCGAGTCTCTCGCTCGCCGGGAACTGCCGCGCGGCGACCTGCATCCAGCGGGTGGGGGTCGGTGGCGCCGGCCACCACGGGAGTACCCGCCGTGGGGAAGGCCACGCCGGTGGACGGCGCCGACTGCGGCACGGTGGCGCCGCGCCCGGCCCACGAGGGGCCCGGCGGCCACGTGGGCTCGAGGATGCGAGGCGTGGGGCGCACGCGCGCCTGGCGCAGAAACCTATCGACAGACCACTCCCAGCCCTCGAGGCTGTCGAGCAGCCGCGCCTCGGAGTCGTCGTGACCCACGGCGTGCACCACGAGCTGCCCCTGCCAGCCGGATTCCAGCAGCGCGTGCGTGACCCACCGGTCGCGCGAACCCGCGCCAAACGGGAGGATCAGGCGCCCGGACAGCTCGGCCCCGGCGTCGGCGCCCGAGAGCATCACCGCGACAAGGTGCTCGCCCATCACCGCCAGGTGGTGGTCGAGATCGGGGATCAGGTGATGGGCGTGCTGCAGGCGCAGGCCGATGCCCACGTTTCCAAGGCCGCGGCGCGCGAGCTCCCTGACCACGTCGACGAGGGTGCGAGGTTCGCCCGCCCAGCCCCCGTGATTTGTGAGCACCACGCACATGCCGTGACCGCGCGCCAGCCGGGCCAGGCCTGTGAGGTGATCGGCCGCGCGCTGCACCTCCGAGAAGTGCGCGGAGTCGCTCAGCTGTGCACCGGCGCCAGGCGTGCCGAAGCCGATCTGCGTCCACAGATCCGGCGCGTAGCCGCGCCTGGCCGACTCCGTGATGAGCGTCTTGATGCGCTGCGGCACCAGGCCAAAGCGGCTGGTGTAGTCGGGGTCGTCGTAGCCAGGCATCGGTACGGGAGTCCAGATGCCGGCGAGTTGAACGCCCTCGACCCGTAGGGCGTCCAGCTCGGCGTCAAAAGCCGCGGCGTGTTCATCGCGCCAGTCCCAGATGATCTTGGTGAGGCCGATGCGGCGCAGCATCTGGGCGCGCTCGCGAGGGCCTCGGCGCAGTGCGTCGTGGGCGACCAAGTGGCTCGCGGCCATGGTGCCACGAAGAGCCCACGCTGGCACCGAGTTCTGTGCGGGGAGGGCAAGGCGCGCAGGCAACGTCACTCCGAGCACCCCCTCAGCTCTAGCGGTTCCCTCAACGATACCCGCGGGGGCTTCGTGGGACGAGGCCCCCTCCGGATTGCGCTGAATGCGCGAAATGCCCGCTATGAGCGGGTGTGATCGGGCTTCTATAGGTCGAGCGCGAAGGACACCGCTGCCTTGGCGTGCAGCGCGAGCGCGTCAAAGTAGGGCGCATCCACGTCCTGCGCCGTGACCAGCATGGGGATCTCGGTGCAGCCGGCCACAAAGCCCTGACTGCCTTTGGCCTTGAGCTCCTCGGCGATCCGCAGGTACGCCGCCTTGCTCTCCTCCGTGACGATGCCCCGCGCCAGCTCCCCGTAGATGATCCTGTGCACCTCGGTGAGTCCTGGCTCGGGCGGCACCAGGGCGGCGATGCCCCGTGCCTCAAGGCGGTCCCTATAGAACGAGTCCTTCATGGTGTAGCCAGTGGCAAACAGGCTGACGGCGGTGAGGCCCTTGGCGATGATGGCGTCGGCGACGGCGTCGCGCACGTCAATCACCGGCAGTCCGGAGCCTGCCGCTACCTCGTCCGCCACCTTGTGCATGGTGTTGGCGCAGATGACGATCGCCTCGGCCCCGGCATCGGCCATGCTCGCCGCATCGTCCGCGAAGGTCGTGGCGAGGGTCTTCCAGTCGCCGGCCTCCTGAGCCTTGGCGATCTTGGCGAAGTTGTACGACCGGATGAGCAGGTCGGCAGAGGCGACGTCTCCCAGAGCGTCATTGATGCCCTGGTTGATGAGCCGTTCGTACTCGAGGGATGAATGCCACGTGATGCCGCCGAGAAGGCCCAGCCGGCGCGGTGAGGAGCGCATCCCTCGAGGCTAACCCCTGCGGACGGTGCCGTGCGACTGGCGGTTGGGCCTGGGCGTGCGCGTCCAGCGCGTGGCCCCCGTGATGGCCGAGAGCACGTCCTCGTACTTGACCTCCGAGGTGTCGAAAGAGCCGTTGTTGCGGCCGTGTCGCACCACCTCGATGCGATCGGCCACCGCCATCACGTCCGTGAGCGAGTGGCTGATCAGCACCACCGCGAGGCCCAGTTCGCGCAGCCCGGTGATGTAGTTCAGCACCTCGGCCGTTTGAGACACCGACAGCGACGCGGTGGGCTCGTCAAGCACGATCACCTTGGGGTCTCCCACCAAGGTGCGCGCGATGGCGACGCACTGGCGCTGGCCTGCGGAGAGCTCCGCCACTGGCGTGCGCGGTGACACGATCTTGGCGTTGAGCCTGCCTAGGTAGTCGCGCGCGAGTTGCTCCATGCGCTCCTCGGCGAGGAGGCGCCCGCCGCGCATCTCGCGACCCAAGAAGATGTTGGCGGTGACGTCCAGGTTGTCGGCAAGCGCGAGCGTCTGGAACACCGTGGCTACGCCCGCCCTGTAGGCATCTTGGGTGTGTTGGAACTGCACGGGCTTGCCGTCAATCTCCATGACACCGCCGTCGGGCCTGTAGTCGCCAGCGATCATGTGGGCAACTGTGGACTTACCAGCAGCGTTGTCGCCCACCAGGGCCACCACCTCGTGCGGGAACACCTCCATGTCGAAGTCGATCACGGCCTCGACAGCGCCAAAGCGCTTGGTGAGCTTGCTGAGGCGCAGCAAGGGGGACTCTTCGTGCTCCATCACATCACCTCGTTGTGGTGCGCGGCCTGCGGGGGTCATCGGATGCCTCCCATGGAAACTGCAATCTCCGAGGCCGCGGCGAGGGCGCCCTTTGCCTCGGCATCGTCGCCAAGCTGGCCGACGATCACTGGCAGCCCCGCACCCTGCTGCAGCAGGATGCGGCGCTCGAGTGCTGCGCGGATGGGGTCCAGCAGCAGGTCCTCGGTGGTGGCCAACTCGCCGCCCACCACCACCACGGCGGGGTCGAACGCGACGGCAAGATTCGCGATCTGGGTGCCGATGAGCGCGCCGGCGTCGGTGACCACCTGGCGGCAGCCGGGGTCTCCCTCGCTCGCGAGCCTCAGCACGTCGCCAAGGGTGAGGGGTCCGTGGCTCGTGCGAAGCGAGTCGATGAGCGCGGTGGCGCCTACGACGGTGTCGAGACAGCCGCGCGAGCCGCAGCGGCAGATGGGGCCGAGCGGGTCCACCAGCATGTGGCCGATCTCGCCGGCTGTGCCGTGCGGTCCGTGGTGGAGATCCCCACCGATGAGGATGCCGGCGCCAGTCCCATACGAGGAGCGCACGTACATGACATCGGCGAAGCCGCGGGCGGCACCAAACCTCGCCTCGCCCAGTAGGCCCATCTTGGCGTCGTTGTTCACCACCACAGGTCGGCCGAGCCGCGCGGCGAGCACCGACGACAGGTTGACGTCCTCCCAGCCGCGCATGAGGCCGCGTGCGGCGATCATGCCCGTGGCCGGGTCGAGAGGGGCGGGGATGCCCACGCCGATGCCCAGCACCTCGTCGAGCGAGGAGCCAAGGGCCTCGACTTGCTCGACGATCAGCAGTGCGACGCGGTCAAGAGTGGTGTCGTGCAGGTGGTCAGGGCGGAGCGGGAGGTTCTGCTCTCCGAGCACTGTGAAGGATGCATCGGAGACCAACATGCGCACGTTGCGGCGGCCCACGTGGACGCCCACCAGGATGCCGGACTGGCGAGCGAGGGTCACGAGCTGAGCGCGCCGCCCCGAGCGCACGGTGGCCCGCGTCTCGATGGCTCCGGACTCGAGGAGGCTCTTGACGATCGTCGACACGGTGGCGGGGGACAGATTGGTGGTCTCGGCGAGCTCCACCTGCGTGAGGGAGCCAAAGCGGCGCACGGCATCGACGATGCGCGCAGCGTTGGCTTCGCGCAGCGCTGATTGCGAACCGGAGCCCACCTTCGATGCCACACCGAGAGCCTAATGCTTCCGCGCGCGCGTGCGTTCACTGACCGAATCCAAGGAATGTTAACGCTCGACATAGATTCGAGACCTGAACCCAACACGCGGTAGTGACCGATGGAACGCGGTTCAAATGCTTGTCAGACAACAAAAACAGCCGAATTTCCGCCCAAAACACCCCCTCGAGTTCGAAACGCGTCACGAGTTGGTAACGGAAGCGTTCGAGAGTTGACGCCAAGAACCGCGCGGCCCTACCTTCGGCAGGAGAAGCCCCCCGGGGCCTCCCTCACCCGAAGATGTGTCAGGAGAAAAGCGTGGCAACGACGCACGTGAAGCTGGAGATGCGCCACATCACCAAGGAGTTCCCTGGTGTGAAGGCGCTCGACGACGTGACGCTCACAGTCCGCGCCGGCGAGATCCACGCGATCTGCGGCGAGAACGGCGCGGGCAAGTCAACCCTCATGAAGGTGCTCTCGGGTGTGTACCCGCACGGCACCTACGCGGGCGACATCGTGCTCGACGGCGAGATCGTGGAGTTCAAGGACCTCAAGGCGTCCGAGCGGGCCGGGATCGTCATCATTCACCAGGAGCTTGCTCTCATCCCCGAGCTCTCGGTGACGGAGAACATCTTCCTGGGCAACGAGGTGGTCTCAAAGGGCCTCATCGACTGGGACCTCGCGCGAGCCAAGACCAAGGAACTGCTCGCTCGGGTTGGACTCGAGGTCAACCCCAACACCGCCATCAAGAACCTGGGCGTGGGCCAGCAGCAGCTCATCGAGATCGCCAAGGCGCTGTCAAAGGACGTCAAGCTGCTGATCCTGGACGAGCCCACCTCGGCACTCAACGAGGACGACTCGGAGAACCTGTTGGAGTTGCTCAAGGGCCTGCGGGCCAAGGGCCTCACCTCCATCATGATCAGCCACAAACTCAACGAGATCTCCGAGATCGCCGACGCCGTCACCATCATTCGCGACGGCCAGACGGTGGAGCGCCTCGACGTGGCCGATGCCCCGGTAGACGAGGACCGCATCATCCGCGGCATGGTGGGCCGCGCGCTCGAGTCGCGCTACCCGGACCACACGCCGCACATCGGCGAGACGTTCTTTGAGGTGCGGGACTGGGTGGTCGAGGACCCGACGATCCCGGGTCGACTGCTGTGCAAGAACTCCTCGTTCTCCGTCAAGCGCGGCGAGATTGTCGGGTTTGCGGGCGTGATGGGGGCCGGCCGCACCGAGCTTGCCCGCTCCATCTTTGGCCGCTCGTTTGGCGTGTTCCGCTCGGGCCGCCTGTTCCTCAACGGCAAGGAGATTCACCTGCCCACCGTGGAGTCGGCGATCGCGGCCGGCCTCGCGTATGTGCCAGAGGATCGCAAGACTCACGGCCTCAACCTGCTGGACACGATCCGCAAGACCATCGTGTCGGCAGATCTTCCCAAGATTGTGCGCAACGGCCTGCTCGACGAGGACGAGGAGTTGCGGGCATCGGAGCAGTACCGTCAGGCGCTGCGCATCAAGACGCCCACCGTCAACGAGGGAGTCAGCAAGCTTTCGGGCGGCAACCAGCAGAAGGTCGTGCTCGCCAAGTGGATGTTCACGGAGCCCGAGCTGCTGATCCTCGACGAGCCCACGCGCGGCATCGACGTGGGCGCCAAGTACGAGATCTACACGCTCATTCAGCAGCTGGCTGATGCCGGCAAGGGCGTGGTTGTCATCTCGTCCGAGCTGCCCGAGTTGCTGGGCATGTGCGACCGCATTTACACGGTGTGCGAGGGACGCATCACCGGCGAGGTGCTCCGCGAGGACGCCACGCAGGAGTCCCTCATGCGCCTTATGACCACCACCACCGCGGCCGCGTAAGCGGTCACCCTCACCAACCAAAGGACATTCGACGATGAAATCCTTGAAGGGTCTCTTCAGCGGAGATGCCCGTCAGTTCTCCATGTTGTTCGCGCTCGTCGCGCTGATTCTGTTCTTCCAGATCGCTACCGGCGGCAAGGTGCTCACCTCGTCGAACATGATCAACCTCATCAACGGCAACTCCTACGTGCTGATTCTCGCGATCGGCATGGTCATGGTGATCGTGGTGGGCCACATCGACCTCTCGGTGGGCTCTGTCGCCGCCGTGGTGGGCATCATCGTGGCCCTCGCGATGCGCGACTGGAGCTTCCCCTGGTGGGCGGGCCTGCTGCTCGGCCTGGCCGTCGGCGCCGTGATCGGTGCGTGGCAGGGGTGGTGGGTCGCCTATGTCGGAGTGCCGGGCTTTATCTCGACGCTCGCCGGCATGATGTTCTTCCGCGGCCTCAACCAGTACATCGGCAAGTCGAACTCGATCCCGGTTCCTGACCAGTTCGAGACCCTGGGCGGCGGCTTCCTGCCGGAGTGGGG
The DNA here is from genome assembly GCA_003246255.1 of Demequina lutea. GTDB lineage: Bacteria > Actinomycetota > Actinomycetes > Actinomycetales > Demequinaceae > Demequina > Demequina lutea_A. The sequence continues at coordinate 5,264 of QKAX01000177.1, read as the reverse complement.
GCCCAATACGGGGATGAACAACTCGACTCTGCTGCTGGGAGTGCTCGCGGTGGCGTACATCGTGTACCGCGAGTTCCAGCTGCGCAAGCGTGCCAAGCGCGTGGACTCGCAGCCGGCGTCGTGGACTGTCGTCATCGTGCGCTCCGCCGTGATCATCGCTGTCATTGTCTATGCGACCTACCTGTACGGCACCGGCCGCGTCGGGACCTCGTTCCCCATCCCCGGCGTGCTGCTCGCTGTGCTCGTGATCGGCTACACGATCCTCACGCAGCGCACGGTCTTTGGTCGCCACGTGTACGCGGTGGGTGGCAACAAGTCGGCCGCCGCGCTGTCAGGTGTGTCCACCAAGCGCACCTACTTCTTTGTGATGATGAACATGTCGGTACTGGCCGCCTTGGCGGGCATGGTGTTCATCGGTCGCTCCACCGCCTCCGGTCCGTTCGACGGCACCAACTGGGAGCTCGACGCCATCGCGGCCGTGTTTATCGGCGGCGCCGCGGTCTCCGGCGGCATCGGCACCGTGGGCGGCTCGATCATCGGTGGCTTTGTGATGGCCACCCTCAACAACGGCCTCCAGTTGATGGGTGTCGGCTCTGACCGCACCCAGATGATCAAGGGCCTGGTGCTGCTGCTGGCCGTCGCGTTCGACGTCTACAGCAAGCAGCAGGGCAAGCCCTCCATCACGGGCTACCTGGTCAACGGGCTGAAGAGGCAATTCAACGTGACCCCCGTCGAGCCGGCAGTGGTGCCTGCAGGCGTGGGGAACGAGGCTGTGACTGACGCACCTGCCGTGGGTGCGGCGCCTGTCACCGCCACGACGCATCCAACGGGGGATGCTCGAACCGAAAGGGAAGACAAGTGAAGAGGCAACTGACGGGGCTCATCGCCCTGACTGCCGTGGGTATGGCTGCCATCGCCGGCTGCTCCTCGGAGCGCACCGACGACGCCGCCGCCCCCTCGGCTGCCACCACTGGTGGCTCCGACGCAACCGTCTGCATCGAGCCTGGCTCAGTCATCGGTGTGGCCCTGCCGCAGAAGACGTCCGAGAACTGGGTGCTCGCCGAGGACCTGTTCAACACCGGCCTGACCGACGCTGGCTACGAGGCCATCGTTCAGTTCGCCAACTCGGGTGTGACCGAGCAGCAGAACCAGATCGACTCCATGGTGGAGCGCGGCGCCAAGGTGATCGTGGTGGGTGCCATCGACGGCTCCCAGCTGGGTTCGCAGCTCGAGAATGCCAAGGCATCGGGCGCGACGATCCTCGCCTACGACCGTCTGGTGAAGAACACCGAGGCCGTGGACGCCTACATCGCATTCGACAACTACCAGGTGGGTGTGCTCCAGGGCACCGCGCTCCTGGAGGGACTCGCCGCTCGCAAGGGTGACGGCCCCTACAACATCGAGCTGATTGCGGGTTCGCCCGACGACGCCAACGCCACGCCGTTCTTCGAGGGTGCCATGAGCGTCCTGCAGCCGAAGATCGACGACGGCACGCTCACGGTGGTGTCGGGTCAGACCACGTTCGAGCAGGTCGCCACGCAGGGTTGGAAGGCTGAGAACGCCCAGAAGCGCATGGACACGGTGCTTGCCGGTTCGTACGCGGGTGACGTCAAGTTGGACGGCATCCTGTCGCCCAACGACACCCTTGCCCGCGCGGCGCTGACAGCCGTGGAGCAGGCCGGTAAGGACGTTCCCGTCATCACCGGTCAGGACTCCGAGGTGGAGTCGGTCAAGTCGATCATGGAGGGCGTGCAGTACTCCACGATCTACAAGGACACCCGCGAGCTCGTTGCGCAGACCATCGCGTCGATCGACGCCCTGGCCTCGTGCGGTGACATCCCGATCAACGACACCGAGCAGTACGACAACGGTGTGAAGATCGTGCCCGCGTTCCTGCTCACGCCCAAGATCGTGACCCAGGACAACGCGGCCGACACGTACGCCGAGGACCCGACCCTTGGTCCGGTTGTCGCGGAGTACGCCGGCTAAGTCTTTCTCTCCGTGAGAGAAGACCTCGCTAGACGAGGGCCCCCGTCCGATCCACCCGGGCGGGGGCCCTCTGCTGTAACGGGACAGCAGCCTTCCAGCGGGCTGGAAGGTAGAGGTATCGTATCCGAATGCGGATTTCGAACCTAGCGTCAGAGGTGGGCCTCACTGCCAAGACGATTCGGTACTACGAGGAGATCGGCCTGCTTGAGGAGCCCGAGCGCCTCGCGAACGGGTATCGCGACTACGCGCCCGACGCGGTGGGCAAGCTGCGCTTTGTGCGCGACGCTCAGGCGGCCGGCCTGACGCTGGCCGAGGTGGGCGAGATTCTTGGCATGAAGTCAGAGGGTCGCTCCACGTGTTCCCACACGAGCGCGCTGCTCAATAAGCACCTTTCAGATATGGACGAGCAGATCGCGCGGTTGCAATCGGCGCGGGCCGAGCTTGCGGCGCTCGTGGCGCGCTCGGACGCGCTGGATCCCTCCGGTTGCACGGACCCCGACCGCTGCCAGGTCATCGCACTTGACCTTCCAGTGGACGGGAAGGTTTACGGTGGTTCCCGTGTTCCGGTTACGGCACCGGACGGACGAAAGGACAGTCACATGAGCTCCACCATCGACATCACCGTGACCGGCATGACGTGCGAGGGCTGCGCCGGCAAGGTGCGCTCAGCCCTGGTGGCCACCGACGGCATCTCCGCCGCCGACATCGACGTCGCCTCCGGTCGCGTCACTGTGCACGCCGACGGCACCGTGGATGCTGGCGAGCTCGAGTTCGCCATCGACGAGGCCGTCAACCAGGCCGGCTACTCGCTCGCGTAAGTCATGACCGCGGCGCCTGTAGAACAGGACAACCTCAACCTCGCCGTCGGCGGCATGACGTGCGCCGGCTGTGCTTCCACGATTCAGCGCGGCCTGGCGATCCTGCCGGGTGTGCAGGAGGCGGTGGTCAATGTGGCCACCCGCCGCGCGACAGTGCGCGTGGACGGCACGATCGACCCCGCCGAGCTCGACGAGATGATGCGAGCGGCGATCGAGGGTCTTGGCTACCAGGTGCTCACGCCGCGCGCGGGCTCGGGCGAGGGTTCCATGAGCCTCGCCGACGAGCACGCCGCTCAGCAGGCCGCCGATGCCAAGCGCATCGCCGACTACCGCCGCCGCTTCATCGTGGGCGCCGCGCTCTCGGTGCCCACGATGCTGCTGTCGATGGTGATGCCGCTGCAGTTCGACGGGTGGGAGTCCGTCGTGGCCGTCATGGCCACCATCGTGGTCTTCTACTCCGGCTGGCCGTTCCACCGGTCTACCGTGATGTCCGCGCGCTCGGGTGCCACGACCATGGACACCCTCGTGACAGTCGGCTCAGTTGCCGCGTGGGGATGGTCGGTCGCGGTGCTGCTGCGCGGCGAGGGCCACGTCTACTTCGAGACGGGTGCCGTCATCGTCACCCTGATCCTGCTGGGCAAGTGGCTCGAGGTGCGCTCCTCCGCTCACGCTGGCGACGCGATCCGCGCGCTCTCCGCGAGGCAATCGTCCACCGCCACGCTCGAGGACGGCACTGTCATCGCGCGCGAGGACCTCGAGCCGGGCATGCGCTTTGTGGTCAAGCCCGGCGAGACGATCGCCACCGACGGCACGGTGGTAGAGGGCGAGGCGGCCGTCGACGCGTCGCTCGTCACGGGAGAGTCCGCGCCAGTGGCCGCTTCCGTGGGCGCCGCCGTGGTGGGCGGAACTATCGCCACGGACGGCTCGCTGACGGTCGAGGCCACCCGCGTGGGCGCCGAGACGATGCTGTCGCAGATCGCCCGCATGGTGGACGAGGCGCAGGCCGGTAAGGCCGAAGTGCAGCGCCTGGCAGATCGCATCGCCGCGGTGTTTGTTCCCGTGGTGATGGGCCTTGCCATCGTCACCCTCGTGTCCTGGCTGATCGCCACCGGCGACGCGACCCGCGCAGTAGCCGCCGCGGTGGCCGTGCTGATCATCTCGTGCCCCTGCGCGCTGGGCCTTGCCACTCCCCTCGCGATCCTCGTGGGCGTGGGTCGCGGCGCCCAGTTGGGCGTGTTGATTCGCGGGCCGCGCGTGCTCGAGGACACCCGCAGGCTCACAGCAGTGGTGCTGGACAAGACCGGCACCGTGACCACCGGTCAGATGTCTGTCGCCGCCTCGAGCACAGTGCTCGAGGACGACGAACAGGTGGCGGTGCTGTTCGACGCCGCCGCGTCCGTGGAGAAGCGCTCCGAGCACCCCATCGCGCGAGCCGTCACGGGGTGGCGCGAGCACCTGCTGCCGGTCAAGGGCTTCCGCTCGCACCCCGGCCGCGGCGCAGTGGCCACCGTGCGCGGCGCCGGCGCTGATGGCTCCGACGTGGACGTCACGGTGGGCTCGCGCAGGCTCTTCGACACCATTGACGACGACATGGTCGCGTGGGCGCACGAGCAGGAGTCGTTGGGCCGCACGGTGATCTTTGCTGGTAGGGCCGCGCCGCTGGGCACCGGCCTCTTGGGCGGTACGCCCGACGCGGGGCTCGCCACACGCACGGAACTCGCGGCCGAGGCTGCCATCGCCGTCGCCGACACCGTGAAGCCCGACGCGCGCGAGGCCATCGCGAGCCTGCGGGCGGCCGGTTTGAGCGTCACGCTGCTGACGGGAGACAACCGCAGGGCCGCGGAGGCAGTGGCCGCCGAGGTGGGCATCGACCACGTGATCGCGGAGGTGCTGCCCGGCGACAAGTCGGGTGTGATCGAGGACATGCGCTCCAAGGGCGAGCGCGTGGCCATGGTGGGCGACGGCGTCAACGACGCCCCCGCTCTCGCGATCGCCGACATCGGCATCGCGGTGGGCACGGGGGCCGACGTGGCGCGCGAGGCCTCCGACATCACCTTGGTGAGCGGGGACGTGCGCGCGGTTCCTACGTCCATTTCGCTGGCCCGCGCGACGCTCGGGACCATCCGCGGCAACCTGTTCTGGGCGTTCGCCTACAACGTGGTCGCGATCCCGCTCGCTGCGTCGGGCCTTCTCAACCCCATGGTCGCCGCGGCGGCGATGGGCGCGTCGAGCCTGTTCGTGGTGGGCAATTCGCTGCGCCTGCGGCGCTTCGGCGCGTAGCCCGGCGGGGGCGGCTAGACGGCGTCCAGGGCGCGCGCGAAGTCCTCGCGCAGGTCCTCGACGTCCTCGAGGCCGATGCTCAGGCGCACTGTAGCCGATGACATTCCCACTGCCTCGCGCCCGGCCGCGCCCAGCTTGCGGTGAGTGGTGGTCGCGGGGTGGGTCGCGATGGACTTC
>QKAX01000104.1 GCA_003246255.1 Demequina lutea | reverse complement strand
CGCCGACGCCGGCACCGCGATGCGCCCCTCCACCGGCTCGTGAAGCTCGCGATCGTAGTCGGGCGCGGCGGCTTCGGCATCGGGCCTCTCGCGCAGGCCGCGCAGAAGATCGGCATAGCCCGCCGCGTCAAAGGTCTCTGGGCGGCCCTTGACGTCGCGCAGGCCCTTGGCGTCGAGCTGCTCGTTGCGAAAGTGGAAGCCGTCTTGCGGCACGTGGACAGTGCGCACACCACCTCGTGCGCCAGCGTGGACTTTCCGGAGCCGGGTGCCCCCACGATGCCGAGCACCACTCGCCCCGACCTGGCGCGCTCGCGGAGCGCGTCAACCGCCTCGCTCGGAGGCCCCGCCGTCATGCGAGAGCTCCGCGAAAGTTCACCAGCACGGGCTTCATTCCCACGAGCATTCCAGAAGCGCGGGACCCTCGCGTCTAGGGCGCCGTCACAAACACGGCGAACATCTCGGGGTGGTGCGCATGCACCAGCACGGCGAACACCACGGCATCAAACAGCAGATGCACCGTCAGCACGAACGGCAGCGTCTTTGTCCACGAGAAGATCCAGCCCTGGATCAGCGCGAACGGGATGGTCAGCAGCGGACCCCACTCTCGATAGCCCAGTTCCCACAGGAACGACACGAACACGGTGGCCTGCAACACATTCGCGAGCCACACGGGAAAGTGCCTGCGCAGCAGCGCGAAGACGGTGGCGATAAAGAACAGTTCATCCCACGTGCCCACCGCGTTCACGCCCACAAGGAGCCGCGAGATCTCCTCCGCTCCATCGATGGGCGGCCAATTGAGGTACGCACCCGACGAGATGAAGTAGTAAGGCAGGATCAGGTAGCCCGCGGCTACCACCACGCCGATGTAGGCCCACTGCGCACGGGTCCACGGCCACCCGCCTCGCCACCTGAACCGGATGGTGCGGTCCTTGAACACGTAGCGCGAGATCACGTACGGCACGATCACGGCGAGAGACAGCGAGGCGGCGAAGCGCGCGATGCCGGCGTCGCTGAGATCGGCCTTGAGCGAGATCGCAGAAATGATCGCCTGGCCGATGGCAATGAGCGTCAGGTCTCTCGCCAGGGCCCTATCCACGCCCCACGCCAGCAGCAGCCCAGCCGCTAGAGGCACGTAGCCGAGCGGCCGTATGTGCACCGCGAACAGGAGCACCGCCGCGCCGCACACGAGCATCGCCGCACCCACTCGCGCGGCCGTGCGCGCGCTGAACGACAGGGCGGGCGGGGCGTCGGCGGCCACCGCGGCGTCGGGCGTCATGCCCACTGAGACGCGCTAGGCGACCGCTTCATTCCTCGCGAGCCAGGTACGCCTTGCCGTGAGGTCGCGATAGCGCCACCCGAGGGTCACGGCTCGCATCACGTTCATCGCCAGGAACGCCCACCACAGCCACGCGTTGGTGAGCGCGCCCGCGAGCGCGGGAAACACCAGCATCGGCACAAAGACAAGACCCACGGACACGCCCATCGAGCCGAGCATGTCGCGCGCGCGACCCACTCCCAGGAACACGCCGTCGAGCATGTAGGACGGGGCGGAGAGGAGCGGCAGCAGCGCGGCGACCCACCAGAATCGCTGGGCAGCCGCGAGCACGTCCGGCAGGTCTGTCAGCACTGTCAGCAGCGGGTCGCGCGCAAGCCACCACACCGCCGCCAGCCCGATGCCGATGCTCACCCCCGCCGCCGACGCGGCCGCCACCGCACGGTGGAAGGCGGGAACGTCGCCCCTGCCGATCTCGCGCGCCGCCATCGCCTCGGCCGCCGTCGCGTAGCCGTCCAGCGCGTAGGAGGACAGGTACATCATCTGTAACAGGATCGCGTTGGCGGCCAGCACGTCGTCCCCGAACCGCGAACCGAGCGAGCCGACCACAGTGAGCGCCGCCATGAGCAGGCCAGTGCGCGCCACGAGCGCGCCGTTCATGCTCATGAGCGAGCCCCACCCGGTGCGTAGCTCGGGATGCCAGCGCCACAGGGAGCGCCACCCCTCCGCCCCGAGTCCGCGAGCCAGGAACGCGAGCGCCATCGCGGCCCCCACCCACTCGGCGACAAACGTGGCCCATGCGGCGCCGGTGGCACCCCAGCCGAGTCCCCCCACAAACCACACGTCGAGCCCCGCGTTCACGGCCGCCAGCGAGGTCGCGACGGCGAGCGGCACGCGCGTGTTGTGGGCGCCGATGAAGTACCCAAACGTCACGAGCGTGAGCAGCGTGGCGGGCAGGCTCAGCCCGCGAATGAGCGAGTAGTCGGCCGCGAGGGGGCCCGCCTCGGAGCCATGCGCGAGCACGTCCACGAGCGCCGGCACCGCCACCCACTGGAGCGCGATCCACGCGAGACCAAGCGTGAGCGCAAGCGCGAACGCGCGCTGCAGGTGCCGCGTCACGGCGGCCGCGTCCCCTGCCCCCAGAGCGCGCCCCACGAGCGAGGTGGTGCCCGGTCGCAGAAAGGCGAACGCCCAGAACACGGCGGCGACCACTGAGGCCCCGAGTCCCACGCCGCCCAGGTCCTGCGTGGACGCGAAGTGCCCCAGCATGGCCGTGTCGATGAGACCCACCAGCGGCACTGCCACGTGTGACGCAATCGCCGGCAGCGCCAGTCGACGGGCCTGCGCGTGCGGCAGCGAGGACCAGCGTGCGGCGAGAGGTGTGGTCACTCCAGTCCTTTCAGACGCGCGGGTGGAGGCACCAGTCTGCCGCACTCCCCCGACGCGGCTGTGGACATGCCGCGCGACACCCGCAAAGCCTGACACACTCGACCACAGAGGCCTGACTCAGGGGGCATAAGGCATGACAGACATCACGAGTACTGCACCATCCAATGGGGTGATCCGCTGTACTGCCTGCGGTGCCTCTGAGACGCGGCCCGACGGCGAGTGGCTCGTGTGCGCCTACTGCCGCCACCGCTGGCTGCCCCAGCGCACCGACGCGCCATGGCAGAGCGATGGTGACATCGGCACCCTCATGGGCACCGAGATCCACGCGGGAGCCGCCGCGGGGACTGGCAGCCGCCTCGTGACCCTTGAGTGCTCGGGATGCGGCGCGGAGGTGGGCATCAATACGGATCTCAACCTCCACGCGCGGTGTCACTGGTGCCGCCACGAGTTGTCCCTCAACGCGCCGGTGGACAACGGAGCCGTGCCCGATGCGATCCTGCCCTTCGCCATCTCGCGCGAGGATGCGCAGGCACGCATGTGGAGCTACGTCGCCTCGCGCTGGGAGTTCGCTACCGCGGGCTTCAAGGCCGACTTTGCGACCTACCCGATCGCTGCCGTCTACCTGCCGTACTTCATCGTCGATGGCAACGTCACTGTGCGACTCGACGGCCAGGCATGGGTCCAGAAGGGCGCATTCGTTCGCAGAGACGCGCCGGACCTCTACGAGACCGACATCTATGCCGTGATGCGCGAGGCGGATCTCGAGGTCGACGACCTCGCGATCGAGGCACGCTCGACGCGGAGCCGGCTCTACTCAGCGGTCTCCACCACCAACATCATCAACGCGCTACAGCCGTTCGACGTGAAGAACGCCCTGCCCTTTGACGCTCGCTACATTGGCCCCGACGTGAACTTCGAGCCGCGCGACACCGAGGTTGACACCGCGATGTCCACCGCAGCGGGCCTGTTTGCCACGATGGCTCGAGGCTACGTCGCCCAGACGCTCACCGGCTACACCGGCCACACGCGCTGGGATGCTGAGCAAGTGGCCATCAGAGGCACGCGTTGGGTCTCCATGCTGCTGCCCGTGTGGCTCTATGGCTACCAGGAGTCCACTCCGAGAGGGCCGATGATGCACTACATCGCCGTCAATGGCCGCACCGGAGAAGTCCAAGGCTCCGTCCCGGTTGACCAGGGCCACGCAAAGGCAGCGGGGTGGAAGTTGGGCTTGGCCATCGCAGCATTCGCTATCCCCTGCGTGCTGATCGACGTGGTGCTGTTCGCCGCTTCCGGATTGGCGGCGCACTAAATGTTCGCGTCTCTCGGACTCATCGTGATCATCGTTGGCGCAATCGTCGGCCAATCGCGGTACGCCAGAATCCTCGCCAAGCAGCGGAACGCCGAGTCCCGCTACATGCCCGAGTACGAGGCCAGCTACGTCCCTCGCGGACTGCGACGGACCGACACCTTCGTGTCACACCTGAGCCATCGGGGCGGCCCCGACATCGACAACGCCAACGACGCGGCACCGCACGTGCGGGCCGCATACTTTCGTGCCGTGGCGCTCGACGTGCCCGCTCCGCCGGCGCCAGGCGTGTTGCCAGGGGTTCCCACCGGGAGCGACGCCGTGGGACACGTTCCGCCCGACCACGCGGGCGCCTAGTGCCCATGGCGGCGCCACCTCGCCGCCAACCTCCCCGTGACACGCGAGAGCCGCGCCACCCTGGTGGGCGGCGCGGCTCTCGCGTGTGTGAACTTAGTCGACCGGACGTGCCGCGACGATCTCCACCTTGGGCTCCGTCTTGGCGGGCAGCGTCTTGGGACGCCACGACGCGCGCGTGGCCTCGAAGGCCGTGATGTCCTCTTCGTGCTGGAGCGTGAGGCCGATGTCGTCGAGGCCCTCCATGAGGCGCCAGCGCACGTAGTCGTCGATCTCGAACGGCACGGTCAGCTCGCCGCACGTGACGGTGCGGTCCTCGAGCGAGACCGTGATCTCCTTGCCAGGCTCCGTCTCCAGCAGCTTCCACAGCAGCTCGACGTTCTCCTGCGAGACCACCGCGGCCAGCAGGCCCTGCTTGCCGGAGTTGCCGCGGAAGATGTCGGCAAACCGCGAGGCGATGACCACCTTGAATCCGTAGTCGTTGAGCGCCCACACGGCGTGCTCACGGGACGAGCCGGTGCCGAAGTCGGGGCCAGCCACGAGCACGGAGCCGTGCTTGTAGGCGTCCTGGTTGAGGATGAACTCCGGGTCGCCGCGCCACGCCGCGAACAGCGCGTCGTCAAAGCCCGTCTTCGTGACGCGCTTGAGGTACACGGCGGGGATGATCTGGTCCGTGTCGACGTTGGAGCGGCGCAGCGGGACGCCGACGCCGGTGTGGGTGGTGAACTTCTCCATGGCGTTTCTCCTTACGCGAGCGCCGCGACGGCGCCCTCGAGGTCGTCGGGGCTGGACAGCGTGCCGCGCACGGCGGTGGCGGCGGCAACCAGCGGGGACACGAGGTGGGTGCGGCCGCCCTTGCCCTGGCGACCCTCGAAGTTGCGGTTCGACGTGGACGCAGAGCGCTCCTGCGGCTTGAGCTGATCGGGGTTCATGCCCAGGCACATCGAGCAGCCGGCGTTGCGCCACTCGGCGCCGAAGTCGAGGAACACCTTGTCCAGGCCCTCGGCCTCGGCCTGCAGGCGCACGCGGGCGGAGCCGGGCACCACGAGCATGCGCGTGCCCTCGGCCTTGGTGCGGCCCTTGATGATCTCGGCGGCGGCGCGCAGGTCCTCGATGCGGCCGTTGGTGCACGAGCCGAGGAAGACAGTGTCGATCTGCAGGTCGCGCAACGGCTGGCCGGGCGTGAGTCCCATGTACGCGATCGCGTTCTCGGCAGCGACGCGGTCGGTCTCGTCCGCGATGTCCTCCGGGTTGGGCACCGTCGCGCTGAGCGGCAGGCCCTGGCCGGGGTTGGTGCCCCACGTCACGAAGGGCTCGAGGTCAGAGGCGTTGAGCTCGATCTCGGTGTCAAAGACGGCGTCCTCGTCCGTGGTGAGCGTCTTCCAGTACTCGACAGCGGCGTCCCAGTCGGCACCCTCGGGGGCGTGCGGGCGGCCCTTCACGAACTCGAACGTCGTCTCGTCCGGCGCGATGAGGCCGGCGCGGGCGCCCGCCTCGATCGACATGTTGCAGATGGTCATGCGCGCTTCCATCGACAGCTTCTTGATGGCGTCGCCGCGGTACTCGAGCACGTAGCCCTGGCCGCCACCCGTGCCGATCTTGGCAATGATCGCCAGGATGATGTCCTTGGCGGTGGTGCCCTTGGGCAGCTCGCCGTTGACGTTGATGGCCATGGTCTTGAAGGCCTTGAGGGGCAGCGTCTGCGTGGCGAGCACGTGCTCCACCTCGGACGTGCCAATGCCAAAGGCCAGCGCGCCGAACGCGCCGTGAGTCGAGGTGTGGGAGTCGCCGCACACCACAGTCATGCCGGGCATCGTCAGACCCAGCTGCGGGCCCACGACGTGCACCACACCCTGGTCGGCGTCGCCGAGCGAGTGAATGCGCACGCCAAACTCCTCAGCGTTCTTGCGCAGAGTGTTGATCTGAATGCGGCTCGTCTCGTCCGCGATCGGCAGATCGATGTTGAGCGTGGGCGTGTTGTGGTCTTCGGTCGCGATCGTGAGATCGGGGCGGCGCACGGGGCGACCGGCCAGGCGAAGCCCCTCGAAGGCCTGCGGCGAGGTGACCTCGTGACACATGTGAAGGTCAATGTAAATAAGGTCGGGCGCGCCGTCCTCGCCCTTGCGGACCAGGTGGTCCTTCCACAGCTTCTCTGCGAGCGTCGTGCCCATGCGATCCTCCGTCCAGATTCCGTCTCGACATCTCATCATGTGAGACGGTAGTATCGACCTATGGACAATCATAGCGGAGTCGGCGTCATTGACAAGGCCGCGGCGATCCTTGCTGAGCTAGAAAAGGGACCCGCCACGCTGGCTCAGCTCGTGGAGAACACCCACCTCGCGCGCCCCACGGTTCACCGCCTCGCCCTCGCGCTTGAGCACCACCACCTCGTGGGCCGCGACGCCACCGGCGCGTTCATCCTCGGCGACCGTTTTGCAAAGCTCGCAGCATCCGTAGGTGAGGACCGTCTCGTGAGCGCCGCCCTGCCCGTCCTGACTACGCTCCGCGACCGCACAGGCGAGTCCAGCCAGCTGTACCGCCGCCACGGCGACCAGCGCATCTGCATGGCCGCAGTCGACAGGCCCGTGGGACTCAGGGACTCCATCCCCGTGGGCACCACCATGACCATGAACGCGGGCTCCGCCGCCAAGGTACTGCTGGCATGGCAACCCCCCGAGGTGATGCACCGCGCGCTCGCGACCGCCAACTTCACCTCGGCGGATCTGGACCGCGTGCGCGAGTTTGGCTTCGCCGAGTCCTCCGGCGAGCGCGAGCCGGGCGTCAGTTCAGTCTCCGCACCCGTCTGGGGCGCGGCCGGAACCGTCGTCGCCGCCGTCTCCATCTCGGGACCGGCGGAGCGCCTCACCGCGCACCCCGCGGCGCACCACGCGAATGCCGTGGTCGAAGCGGCCCGCCAGCTCAGCGACGTGCTGCAGCGCGCCGAACTCGCGTAGCCACCCCGCTACCCAACCCGGGACCATCCCAAGAGAGAGGTCCCTTGCGCGGAGCCGCGTGCGGGAGTGAACTGATGTGGTCTCGGCAGGGAGGGACCATGAAGGCACTCGTCGTCTACGAATCACTCTGGGGCAACACCGCCGCTATCGCCGCCGCCATTGCAGAGGGCATCGGCCCGCATGCCCGGGCGCTCCACACGGGCGAGGTCGATCCCGGCGAGGCGCGCGCCGCCGATCTGCTCGTGGTCGGCGCACCCGTCCACGCCTTTGGCATGCCCTCCGCGGCCTCCAAGCAGTCGGTCGATCAGCGTCCGGTCCCCGCCGGCGCCATCACACCCGACACGCACCAGCCGACGCTGAGGAGCTGGCTCGAGGAAGCCCCCGTCACCGACGGGCTTGCCGCAGCCTTTGACACGCGCATCAAGGGTCCCCTGGGTCACGGCGGGGCCAGCAAGATCGAGAAGCTTCTCGCGGCACGCGGCAGGGTTATCGCTTCGCCGGCCATGGGCTTCTACGTCAAGAATGACAAGGCCCCTACGGCCCCAGCCTCGATGCTCGTGAGCGGCGAACTTGACCGCGCCCGCAGGTGGGGCGAGAGCCTCGCGACTCACGTTGAGCACGAGCCCTAGGCACGTACCCTGTTGCCGTGACCCCACCGCGCGCCCTCGTGATCTTCGATGGCGAGTGCGCGCTGTGCAACGGCTTTGTCGCCTGGCTCATCCGCCACGACCGTCACGCATCGTTCCTCATCGCCGGCTCGGCGGGCGAGGTGGGGCGCGCGGCACTCTCGGCCGCCGGCCTCGAGGACGCGATCGCAGCATCCACCCTTGTGGTGTGGGATGGTCGGGCATACCTGAGGTCCGATGCCGTGGCACGCGTCGCAGCGGGGCTGCCTTGGCCGTGGCGCTCTGCGATGCTCACCACTGTCGTTCCGCGTCCGTGGCGCGATGCGGTGTACAACGTCGTTGCGGCCCGGCGGCCGCGCGTGGAGGCGGAGGATCCAGCATGCGGCGTGCCCCCACGCACCCTCGTTGACGCGTGGCGGGAACGCCTCGCCTCCCTTGCCGACGTCGAAGCGCTGAGGACGGCGACCGACGACTGAACCGCCTCAGGCGCCGACGCCACCGGCACGGCCAGACAAGGCGCGCGCGACGCCTCGGCACGGCGACGCGCGCGTCGAGGCACGTCAGCGCCCGGTGCGCTCCACCCGAGGCGTGAAGGCCGGGCCGAGCGACAGACCCGACGCTTCGGCCAGTTCCTGGGTGGCCGTGCACATCCGAGACGCGTCGGAACCGAACTTGGTGCCCGCGGGTCGCGAGAGGGCGAGTCCGCGCAACGTCGCAACGACCTCCATACGGGCGTGAGCCCGCATCGGCAGGTCGGTACCAGTAAGCCACATTGCGTCGGCGAACTGAGTCACCCGCAGGAGGTCTGCGTCGAGAGACGACGCGCCGCGCTCGACCACCACCCTGCGCATGCGGCGAAGGGCGACCGAGTAGAGCCACGCGCGCAGCCCCGCCTCCGGCCCCTCGAAGGCGTGGAGGTGATCGGTGGCCTCCAGAAAGGTGTCCAGCACCACATCGCTAATGCGCGGGCATGCGTGGCCCTCGAGATACACAGCCAGGGGTCCAGCGAGATCGTCGTACAGCGCGGCCCAAGCCCACGGCGCGCCGCCCTTGGCCGCCGAAAGCGTCGACTCGAAGTACTGCTTGAGAGCCATGGAAGCCTCGCCTTCGCCGCACCTGCGCAACCGGTTGTGTTGCTCGTCACATGAGGCTAGGACGCGCGTCTCAGAATTCGCCGAGAGTTGGATCAGCGCCGGCAGAAAGCGTGCCGAGCGCCTCACCCGGAAACCACAAAGGCCCCCGCTTTCGCGGGGGCCTTGAGTGGTAGCCCCGACCGGATTCGAACCGGCGCCGCCGCCTTGAGAGGGCGGTGTCCTAGGCCGCTAGACGACGGGGCCCTAGTTGCGTTCTCCCGAACGCGCCACGTAAGAGTAGCCGATAGATGGCCAGAAAGTGAAATCGGCCGCTCCTCCTCTTTCTGACGCGCAAGCTCTTGCCTCGCCAGGTCGCATTATGTAAAGTTGAGTGTAAGCGACTCAACCCGGGTTGCCTACGCGAGTTTCAGGAGGATCTCACCATGACTGCCACCCCCCAGACCTCCTCCACCGAGCAGCAGAAGTCAGCTCTCGAGGAGTTTGGCCAGGATTTCACGGCGCTCGCCGAGTCCGGCGCCCTCGACCCCGTCATCGGCCGCGACGAGGAGATTCGCCGCGTGATGCAGGTGCTCACGCGCCGCACCAAGAACAACGCCGTCCTGATCGGCGAGCCCGGCGTGGGCAAGACCGCCATTGTGGAAGGGCTTGCCCAGCGCATCGTCGCCGGCGACGTCCCCGCTTCCCTCAAGGACCGCCGCGTGATCGAGATCGCGATGAGTTCCGTCGTGGCGGGCGCCGCGTACCGGGGCCAGTTCGAGGAGCGCCTCAAGGCGATCCTCGCCGAGGTGGAGCATGCCGACGGCCGCATCATCCTGTTCGTCGACGAGCTGCACACCATCGTGGGCGCGGGCAAGGCCGACGGCTCCGTGGACGCCGGCAACATCCTCAAGCCGATGCTGGCACGCGGCAAGCTGCGCATGATCGGCGCCACCACCCTGAACGAGTACCGCGAGCACATCGAGACCGACACTGCCCTGGAGCGCCGCTTCCAGCCCGTGTACGTGGGCGAGCCGTCCATCGAGGACACCGTGGCGATCCTGCGCGGCCTGCAGGAGAAGTACGAGGTGCACCACGGCGTCAAGATCACCGACGAGGCGATCGTGTCTGCCGCCGCGCTCTCCGATCGGTACATCACGGATCGCTTCTTGCCCGACAAGGCCGTTGACCTGATCGACGAGGCCACCTCGGCGCTCAAGATGCAGCTGGACTCGATGCCGATCGAGCTTGACCGCGCGCGCCGACGCATCATGCAGCTCGAGATCGAGCGCACCCAGGTGGCAAAGGACAAGGCCGACGCCGCCCGCGCGCGGCGCGACGAGATCGACGCCGAGATTGCTCGTCTCAAGGCAGAGTCCGAGGAGCTCAGCATGCGCTGGGCGCGAGAGAAGGACCTGATCTCGCGTGTCTCGGGCGCCACGGAGCGGCTCGAGTCGCTGCGCGGCGAGCTTGAGCGCGCGGAGCGCTTTGGCGAGCTCGAAAGGGCAGGACGCATCCGCTACGGCGACATCCCGGAGGCCGAGAAGCAGATGGCGGCCGCGCGCGCCGAGCTGGACGCGATGGACACCCGCATGCTGCGCGAAGAGGTCACTGGCGAGGACATCGCCGGGGTCGTGGCCAAGTGGACGGGAGTGCCCGTGGAGAAGTTGCTCACCGAGGAGTCCGCCAAGCTGGGTCACCTCGAGCAGCGACTGCACGAGCGCGTGGTGGGTCAGGACAGGGCCATCGAGGCCGTCTCCGACGCCATCCGACGCGCCCGCGCCGGCATCGCCGACGCCAACCGCCCCATCGGCTCGTTCCTGTTCCTCGGACCCACGGGCGTGGGAAAGACGGAGCTGGCGCGCGCGCTCGCCGAGCAGTTGTTCGACGACGAGCGGGCCATGGTGCGCATCGACATGTCCGAGTACATGGAGAGCCACGCGGTCTCGCGCCTGATCGGGTCCCCTCCCGGCTACGTGGGCTACGACCAGGGCGGGCAGCTGACCGAGGCCGTGCGGCGTCGTCCGTACTCGATCATCCTGTTCGACGAGGTGGAGAAGGCGCACCCGGACGTCTGGAACGTGCTGCTGCAGGTGCTGGACGACGGCCGCCTCACGGACGGCCGCGGCCGCACGGTGAACTTCACCAACACGATCATCGTGCTGACCTCCAACCTGGGCTCCGACCTGGTGCTCGCGTGGGACGGGGTCTCGCGGCAGGCACTCGAGGCGGACCTCATGGGCGTGCTCAAGCGCTCGTTCAGGCCCGAGTTCCTCAACCGCCTGGACGACGTGGTGGTCTTCGACCGCATCGACCCCGCCGCGATGGTGGGAATCGTGGACGCGGAACTGGCCAAGACGTCGGCACGGCTCGCCGAGAACAAGGGCATCACGCTGCACGTGGACGCGTCGCTGCGCGAGGCGCTTGCCCGCGACGGCTACGACCCCGCGTTCGGCGCGCGACCTCTCAAGCGGCTCATCCAGACGCGCCTGCTCAATGAGCTCGCCAAGGAGATTGTCGACGGGCGGCTCGACGAGGGCGACGAGGTTACGGCGGGCTGGAACGGCGAGCGCCTGACGTTGGCCTAGCCCGGCAGTGGGCCACAGCGCTCGCCGCGGCGGGCGCACCCGAGAACCGGCCTAGCGGCTCGGGCGCGCCTGCCGCCACGCGGCGATGAGAGCCGTTTCCTTCTCCGATGGCACCCGGCACGCGCACTCATCCTGGTGCTCGGCATGCCACTCGCCGCGCGGCTCCGGCGTCGGCTTCGTCGGCATGCGGTGCGCCGCGTGCCACTCACGGTTGATGGCTCCCATCGAGGCTCCTCTCCGATGACCTCTCGAGCCTATGAACGCTCGACACCCTCCCGCTCGGGCCCTTCGTCTCCCCCGCCTAAGAGGCCCCCGGCACCCACCCGTGCCGATGCAGCCGATCGATGCCATCGAGCAGGAGGTCGAGCGCGATCCTGAACTCCGCGTCGGCGTCACACTCCTGGCCCGCCCCCTGCGCCGTTGTCGCCATGCGCACGATCGCCGGGTAGCGTGCGGCATAGTCGGCCATCGCGCGGGCACGCTCGGAGGGGTCATCGGGAACGGAAGGCGTGGGCATCACGTCGCGGGTGAAGCCCCACATGCGGATGCTCAGCGCATGCATGCCCACGTGGACGAGGTCTGCGGAGAGCCCCCCAGCAAACATCGACGCCATGAGCGCTTCCATGTGGGCGAGGGCCTTCTCGGATGCAAGAGTGCGCGTCTCGATCGCCTCACGCGCCCACGGGTGCGCGCCGAGCGCCGAGCGCATCGCAAGGATGCGACCGCGCACAGCTGCGCGCCAGTCGCCAGCCTCCTCCGGCGCGGGGACGGCGACGAGCAGGTGGTCAACCATGAGGTCGACGAGGTGGTCGCGATGGTCGACGTGCTTGTACAGCGCCATGGGCGTCACCGCCAGCACCTCGGCGACGCGGCGCATGCTTGCAGCCGCCAGCCCCTCGGCATCGGCGATACCAATGGCGGCGGCGACGATCCGATCCCGATCGAGCGCCTGTCGCGACGATTTGGTTGACATGTATACAGCGTATACGTAGGGTCTCCTCATCGGCGGCATACGCCGTATACCTGAGAGGACGCCATGCCCCACACCGATAGTCACTACGCCCGCGCAGCCGGAGCTCTCTACCTGGTCACCCACGTCACCTCGGTGACAGCGGTCGTCGCCTACGCACAAGGCTGGCTCCGCGCTGGCGTCACCCTCGAGTTCGCACTTGCCATCGCCTGCGCGGGAACCGGCGTGTTGGTGTGGCGCCTCCTGCACAGCCACGGGCCAGCGCGCGCCGCCACCTTCGCGCTGCTGCGTTCCGTGGAGGCAGCCGTCATCATCGCTGGGACGTTGCCGATGGTCGCGGCCATCGTCGGCGGTGCAGCCGACGCCACGGCCTCCCAAGCCGACATGCATACGGCCTCGTTCCTCATGGGCCAAGGCCTGGTGATCGGCGTGAACACGATCGCGCTCGGATGGCTCCTCGCCTCGTCGGGTCGCGCGCCTCGCGCGCTAGGCGTGCTCGGCGTCGGCGGGGGCGCGATAGTGCTCGGCAGCGATCTCGCACAACTATGGGGAGCCATCGCGCTCAACGGTTCAGTAGCGGGCGTCGCGGCCGTCCCGATCTTCGCGTTCGAGCTGTGGTTCGCCTTTCTCATGCTGATCCGCGGGCTGCGCCCGCCCCTTGCCTCACCTGCCGTGCCGGCGTCCCACGACGAGCCCTCCACAGCCGTCGCATGACCGCCACCACACCGCGCCCCGCGGTCCGCGGCATGGGTCGCCGCGCCGCTGCGACGCTTATCGCGGCCATCGCGGTCGCCGCCCTCCCGGAGCCCGTCGCGAACGCTGTGGGCAGCGGCGCTGGGCTCACGACGAGGACCCTTCCCGTGACGGTCTCCAACGCCTTCGCGGACTGGTTGTCTCACGCCGACGCGACACCGCCGGCCGCACTCAGGGCCGCGGTCACGATGTGGCTCGCCTTCCATGTGGCGAAGGCGGCCCTCGCCATTGCATGGGCGGCCCTCGCGGGCGCGACGCTGCGGCTGGCAACGCGGCGGTGGGTACATGCCGCGGCGGCGCGCGAGCGCGCGCTCTACGGAGCTCTGGCAGTGGCATCGACAGCGGCACTCGCCTTAGCCGGCATCCTTACGCTCGCCAATGTCCAGGGCGCTGTCGCACCCCTCTCGTCCCTGATCAGCATGCTGCCAGCCACCCCCACTCCCGCGATGGCGGATGCGGCAGCCCTCGTCAACGACCACCCCGACTCCCCCGTGGCGGCAGCCCTGATCGCCGACTTCAGGGCGTACCACCTGGCAATGGTGTGGACCGCCGTGGTGGCGCTAGGGGCGCTCGGCGTGGGTGCGGCGCGCCTCGCACGGACGGGCGACCGCCACATACCGCGCGAGCGCGCCCTGCGCCTCGCGGGCTCGATCGCGTGCGGCGTTGGGGCGGCAGCCATGGCGCTGCTGATGGTCGCGAACGCCTCCACGAGCACGCATCCTGCGCCAGCCCTCGCGGCGTTCCTGACCGGATCCGCGTAACACCCGAACGAGCGGGCGCGGCGGTCGGCGGCGCCAGAGCGGCATTGCCGACCGCTTGACGCGCCCGGAAAAGCAAAAAGACCCTCCCGAAGGAGGGTCTATCGCTGGCCTACAAGGACTCGAACCTCGACTGGCGGTACCAGAAACCGACGTGCTGCCAATTACACCATAGGCCAATGATTCGCTTGGCGAACCGAGGAACAACTGTACCCGACGCAGGGGCCAACTCCCAAACCGGGCTGGCCCCCGCGTCGGGCGACGTGGCGTTAGTCGTCGTCCTCGTCGTGGCCCTCACGCTCGCCGTGGTCGTCGTCGCGGTCATCGGACGAACCGTGGTCGTCGTCGTGATCGTCATCGTCGTCGCCGTAGGTCGAGCCGGATCCGCCACCAGGCAACGTGATGACGTCATTCGCAGAGCCAGTCGACGCTCCCGCTCCGCCGGAGCCTGTCGAGCCGCTCACGGCGTGCTCGCGCTCCTGCTCCTGCTCCCGTTCCTGCTCCTGCTCCTGGTGCGTCGCGGTGGGCGTGATGGACTCGGGTGCCGCCGAGGTGCTGGGCGCGGGCGTGGTCGACGCGGACGGCGTCACCGAGGCCGACGGCGTGGTGGAGATCGACGCGGCCGGCGCCGCGAACGCGTCTCCGGTCACCACGGCCGCCATGGCGGGACCGCCCACGGCAAAGGTCGCCACGACCGCGGCGGCGCCGGTACCGACCGACCAGACGACGCGACCTCGTCGGGCCTGCGCCATCATGCGAGCGCCGTTGTGGGGCGCGTGCGCCTCGAAGTCGGAGCTCACGGACTTGGCGAGTCCCTCGAGCTGTTCTGAAATGTCGTACATCGCTAGACCCCTTCCATCACGGGCACGCGCCGCCTGGCTCGGTCCGTGTCGTCTTCCACCGCGTCGTCACCCAGACGATCGCGGAGCTTCTGCGAGGCGTTGGAGAGGTACCGCTTGACGGTGCCCTCCTGCAGCCCGATGAGGCCACCAATGGCAGGGATGGTGAGGTCCTCGACGAAGCGCAGCACCACCACTGTCCTCTCGCGGGCGCTCAGCACGCTGAGTGCCTGCTCCAGGTCCGCGTAGCCGGCTACGGCGTCGGCGTGACCGGGGTGAGACTCGGGGCGCGCGATGGTGAGCTTCTTCTGCTCCACCGCCTTGCGGTGCTTTGCCCGGTTGATCACCTCGTTGGCGATGGCGCGCTCGATATACGCCTCCGCCGACCTCACATCCTTCTTGGCCCTTCCCCTGGCAAAGGTGCGCACGATCGCGTCGTGCACGATGTCTTCAGCCTCCGAGCGCGAGCCCGTCAGCAGATAGGCATATCCGACGAGAGCGGGGCGCTTTGTCCGCACCACCTCGTCCATGACGCTTGTCCACGCTGCCATGCGCACCTCCTGGGGTAGGTCCTCATAGATGGAGACACCTGAGGGGTGCTTTTAGGTTGTAGGACTTTGCTCAGAGTTTCAGCAGGCGGGGTCAGGCGCCGCTAGTGGTCGAGGTGCAGGATGCTCGCGACCTCGTCGAGGCTCGTCACCCGCGTGACGCCCTTGGGCAGGGGCCCCGGCTGCGGGTGGCCGCCCGGTCTGTCGAGCCAGACGCCCATGCCGAAGCCGGCCTCGAGCGCCGCGGCCGCATCGATGTCGCGCTCGTCGCCGATGTA
>QKAX01000196.1 GCA_003246255.1 Demequina lutea | reverse complement strand
GGACCTGGGCGCCAAGCTGCGCGCCAACCTTGCCGCCGAGGGTGCGCCCGTCGAGGCCGGCGAGCCCGGAACCGGCGTGGAGCCAGTGGAGGTCTAGTCCTTCACGGCTCGCGAGTACATGCGAGTAACGCAGCAAAGGGGCGGCCCCGCAAGGAGCCGCCCCTTTGTCATGCCCGGGCTGGCAGGCCCGGGAGTGGTGTGGTGAAGACGCGAACTAGATAAACAGCGTGGTGCCCGACTGATCGGCCTCGCCCAGGAACGTGGCCACGCCCGCGAGTTCGACCCCGTCCAGCAGGTCGGACTGCGCCATGCCCAGCAGGTCCATCGTCATGGTGCAGCCCAGCAGGCGAACGCCGCTGTCCTGCGCGGATTTGATGAGCTCCGGCAGCGACTGGACGCCGTGCTGCTTCATGACGTTCTTGATCATCGCGGTGCCCATGCCGGCCATGTGCATCTGCGACAGGGTCAGCTTCTCCGCACCGCGCGGCATCATGGCGCCGAACATCTTGTCCATGAACTTCTTCTGGCGCTTGGGCGGGTTGGACTTGCGCAGCGCGTTGAGGCCCCAGAACGTGAAGAACAGGCTCACCTCCTGGCCCATGGCCACGGCGCCGTTGGCGATGATGAACGCCGCGAGCTGCTTGTCCAGGTCGCCTGAGAAGACCACCATCGACAACTTGTTGCCGGCCGGCTTGCCCACCTGGACCGGCGCCACGCCGCCCTTGCGGAACGTCGCCACAAAACCCGGTCCCTTGGGCTCCATGCCCACAAGCGTGTGGCCATTCTTGGAGGCCCACGCCGGGGCGTCGAGAGCGAAGCCGGGGTCCGAGACCGTCACGCGAATCTCGTCGCCCGCGTTGGCGGCCTTCATCGCGCCGGCGAGGCGCATGATCGGGCCGGGGCACGCGAGGCCCGTGCAGTCGAGGTCGGTGACCTGGCCGGTGGCCGCCGCAACGGCCGACGCCACGGACACCATCTCCGCGTAGCTCTCCATGGGCGGCTGCGCCTGGTACTCGGCCTTTTCGGTGTCCCACACGTGCTTGTAGGTGGTGGAACCGCCCGCAAGGGTGGAGACGTCGGTGAAGCCGTTCTGCACCAGGACGCGGTGGGCCAGGTACGAGCGGAAACCCACGGCGCAGTACAGGCGTACGGGCGTGGTCTTGTCCCAGCCGACGGTGGCCTCGCGGAACGTCGCGAGCGGCACGTTCTCCGCGCCGGGCAGGTGCCAGATGTCGTACTCCTCGGGAGTACGCACGTCCACGAGGCGGGCACCCTCCACGGCGGCGGGCCAGTCCTTGGCGTGCCACTGAGCAAAGTCGCCGCGGATCACGTTCGAGGCCACGAAGCCGGCCATGTTGACCGGGTCCTTCGCGGAGCCGAACGGCGGCGCGTAGGCGAGCTCCTGCTCCTCGAGGTCGAACACCGTCATGCCGGCGCGGATCGCCATGGCGAACAGGTCGAGGCGCTTGTCCACGCCGTCAAAGCCGCACGCCTGCGCGCCGAGCACGCGGCCGTCGCTGGGGTCGAACAGCACCTTGATGTGCATCATCGCGGTGCCGGGGTAATAGCCCGCGTGGCCCGAGGGGTGGATGTTCACCACGTCGAATGGCACGCCCGCGCGCTCGAGGCGCCGGTGCCACCCGCCACCATGTCGAACACCTTGACGATCGAGGTGCCCTGCGTGGACTTATACGTGGTGTCGCGGCCGCAGATGTTCTCGGCGGCGACGCGCGCCTGGCGGTTGGCCGGGCCGGCGAGCGGGGCAAGGTACGTGCCGGGCAGCACGGGGTGCGGGGTCTCGACCCCGTCACCGGAGGCGTAGATGTCGGGGTCGGAGGTCCGCATGTGCAGGTCCACCTTGATGCCGCCGCGCTCGCCGATCTCGATGCCAGCGTCCTTGGCGATGCCCACGGAGGGCTTCACGCCGGCGGCCAGGATCACCAGGTCGGCCGCGATGGTGGTGCCATTGTTGAGCTCCACCTTGACGCGGTCCGCGCTGTCGTTGTCGCTGAGCGGCTGGAAGGCCGCGGCGGCGGTGGACAGGTGCACCTTGATGCCGCGCTGCACGATGTGCTGCTCCACGGGCGAGGCGATCTCGTGGTCGACGGGCGGCAGGATCTGGTCGCTCAGCTCCACCACGTCCACCTTGACGCCGCGGTGGTGAAGGTTCTCCGCCATCTCCAGGCCGATGTAGCCGGCACCCACGACCACGGCGGTGACCACTCCGCGCTTGCCGGCCTTCTGCTCGGCGAGGGCCGCGTCGAGCCTCGCCTTGATCTTGTCCATGTCGCCTATGCGGCGCAGCACCTCCACGGCGGGGTGGTCAATGCCGGGCAGCGGCGGGCGCACGGCCTCGGCGCCCATGCACAGCGCGAGCTTGTCGTACGGCTCGGTGTACTCCTTGCCGGTGTCCACCTCCTTGACTGTCACGGTCTTGGCCTCGCGATCGATCGCAATGACCTCGGTGGCGATGCGCACGTCAATGTTGAGGGACTCGCGCAGGCTCTCGGGGGTCTGCAGCAGCAGGCGTGAGCGCTCGGTGATGACCTCGCCCACGTGATAAGGCAGACCACAGTTGGCGAACGACACGTGGTGTCCGCGCTCAAAGACCACAATCTCGGCGGACTCGTCGAGTCGCCGCGCCCTCGCGGCGGTAGATGCTCCGGCGGCGACGCCGCCAACCACGACCAGCTTCATGACAGATGCCTCCTGGGGTATTGGATGCTCTCAAGGTATGCCCCGGGGGGTGTCTGCGCTCGGGACTAAAGACACGTCCTAGGACCTCCCGGATATGGCGTCTCGCTGCACTCCCGCCGCCCGGAAGGCGCCGACGCAGGGGACGCCGCTCCCCGCCCATCGGGAATCTTGGGAGCAGTCGGGGCGGGCGACTCGTTGGGCTGGGCAAGACCCCCGGCGCGCGCTCGGCTAGTCTTATGCAGACGTGCGCCCTTCGGGCCAGGAGGAGATTTCATGAACGCGGACGACCGCGCCCCCGCTGGCGAGTCCCAGCAGTCGTTCACCCCCGCCTCGGGTGATGCAGCAGTGCGCCGCTCGGGCATCATGCCAGCCAGTGGCGCCGTGCCCCAGCGCACGGCGTTCCGTCCCGTGACAGGGCAGCAGCCCATCGCGCCGTCGGCTGCTCAGGCCACCGCGCGTGCCGCCGTGCCCGCGACCGGGGCTCAGCCGACTGCTGGCCAGCCCGCCGCCGCTCGCGCTGCGGCTCCCGCCACGGGACAGACGGCGACGCGTCCCGCGTTTGCGCCCACGTCGGCCCCCCAGCCCGTCGCCCCGTCGGCGCCCCGTCCCGCTGCCGCGCCCGTCACCGGTGTGCAGGAGACCTCGGACGTCAAGACCCGCTCCGTGAGCGCGTCGGCCGGCATCGGTCGACTGCAGGGACTCAAGGACAAGGCGACCGAGAAGGTCACCTCGAGCGACGCCAAGCCTGCCGTGGCGGGACCCCGCAAGGTGCGCGTGCTGCTCAGCCGCATTGACCCGTGGTCGGCGCTCAAGATCGGCTTCCTGCTGTCCATCGCCGCCGGCATCATGTTCGTGGTGGCCATGCACATCCTGTGGACGGCTCTCAACTCGATGGGCACCATCTCGCTCGCGAACGAGTGGGTGCAGCGCCTCTTCACCACTGATCAGCAGGTCAACATCCTGCAGTTCATCAACTACGAGCGCGTCATCTCCGCGACCCTGCTCGTGGCTGTGACAAACGTGGTGCTGATCAGCGGCCTGTCCGTGATCGGCGCGTTCATCTACAACACGGTGTCCCGTGTGGTGGGTGGCGTGTACTTGGAAGCATGCCCCTGAGTGGGGTATCTTTGTGCGTCGCGGCCGTAGGCCGTAAGGGCCCATAGCTCAGGCGGTTAGAGCGCTTCGCTGATAACGAAGAGGTCGGAGGTTCAAGTCCTCCTGGGCCCACCACCCCCCGTAGCGTCGTCAATGACGAGGGCGTCACGGCGGGCCTGAGGCGGTTCTCGAGCCGCACGGGGCCTTGGCGCAATTGGTAGCGCACCTGCTTTGCAAGCAGGGGGTTAGGGGTTCGAGTCCCCTAGGCTCCACCATCACGTCTTCTTGTTGAGGCCGACGCGCACGGCTCAGTCCGCCGCGATCCCCAGCGTCGCCCTTGCATCCTTGAGCATGAGTACAAGCGTGAGCGGATCCCCCGGCAGCGCCGCGAACTCTGGGATCGCGTGCAGATAGAACTCCCGGGCGCGCTCGTCCTTGCAGTGCACGAGAAGCGCCCGCCCGCCGATCTCCTTCGCCGCCGCCAGTGCCCGCAGGATCGCATCGAGCAGCAGGGCCCTTCCAAGTCCCCGCCCCTCGTGGTCGCGATGCACCCCAAGCCGGGCCAGCACCACCACCGGGACAGGGTGGGCGCCCCCACCCGCGCGCAGTCGCGATGTCGCGTTGCGTGCCAACAACGAGCCCGGCGCGATCGCGTAGTAGGCGACCACCTCGCTCGAGCCTTCCACGGTGACCACCGCGACGCGGCTGTGCCCGCCGCGGTGCGATGCGAGGGCGTGGTCCTTGAGCCAGTCGGAGAGCTCCGCGCTGGCACAGTCGAAGCCGCCCACCTCGTGCGACGTCGTGAGGTGAGCCGGCGCGCGGTACCGCGGCATGCGTGCCGCCTACCGCGAGGCGAAAGGCGACGGCGCGTCAGTGAGCGCGCGCAGGCCCGGCAACTCGACGGCCGGTGCGTCAAGCGCCGCCACAAAGTCCGCGAAGTCGCTGTCGTCAAGCGTAAACGTCCAGCGTTCGGCAAGGACCGCATCCGCCGCGCGGCGCGCGTGGAGCAAGACGAACGTCGTCAGGTCAAGACCCTCGAGCTCGGCGGCCCGTCGCAGCCGTTCCTTGTCTGCTGTCGAGATGCGCAACTGCATGGTCGCGTCGCGGTTCGCACCGGTCATGGTCGCCTCCACTTGTCCTCCTCAGTGTCGCGCGACGTATATACAACGTCAATACATGAGCGCGTTATCGCACAGCCGCGCCCCTCACAGCGAGCACGGTAGCCCCGCAGCCGGAGCGAGCATCGGCGTTACAGCCCAACCCTGTGGACAACTGGCCATCCCCACCTTGCTACCGTGAGCGGATGAGCAGCGCGCCGAACGGATGGGTGGACACCTCTCGCAGCGGTCCCCCTGCGTCCGAGGTGCACATCGACGCCAGCGTGGCCCGCTCCCTCGTCGCCGCTCAGCTCCCGCACCTGGCCGACGCCACCATCGGCGATCGCTTCGACGGCTGGGACATGGCCGTGTTCCGCCTGGGCGAGGACCACGCGATTCGCCTGCCCCGCACCCAACCCGCCGTGACCTCGCTCGCAGTAGAAGAGCGGGGCCTCGAGCGCCTGGCACCCGCGTGGTCGTTCCCGCATCCGCGCGTGATTCACGAGGGCTCCCCCACCGACGACTTCCCGTGGCCGTGGGCCGTGACCACGTGGCTGCGCGGCGACACCGCGGACTTCCATCCGCTGCGCGCCGATGCCGGCCCCAGCGTCGGCCGGGCGCTCGCCGAGGTGCACGCGCCGGCCACCCCCGAGACGCCCTACAACGTGGAGCAATCCATCCCGCTGGCCGAGCGCGGCGAGACTCTCGGCTGGGCCATGGCGCTCGTGGCGGAGAAGGCGGGACCGGACGGCCAGCGGCTCGACGTGACCCGCGCGCGCGAGCTGTGGAATCTCGCGATGGAGGCCCCCGAGCCCGACGACAAGGTGTGGTCACACGCGGACTGCCACGGCTCAAATCTGCTGAGCGACGGCGGCGACTTCGCCGGGATCATCGACTGGGGCAAGATGGCCGGCTGCGACCGAGCCGTCGATCTGGCTTTCCTCTACACCGCGATGCCGGCCGATGGCGTGGCCGCCGCCTTTGCCGCGTACAGGGAGGCGACGGGCATCGACGACGACGGGCTCGACGCCCGCGCTCGCGGCATCGCCGTGGCCAAGGCGGCCAGCTGGGCCACCCTTGATCGCGAGGCGAATGTGGTCATGGCGTGGCGCGCGTTCGAGGGTTTGGGCGTGCTCGCGCGCTAGCGCTGGAGCTTGGGTAGCGTGACCGCATGAGCCGCCGGCCCGAGAACGATGAGGCATGGCTCGCGCCGTTCGGGCCTCTCGACCGACGCGTGGCGCGGTGGAACCCCGCACTCCGTCGCGACGGAGCGCTCGCGGCGGTGCACGTGTTTCGCGGCACGGAGAACCAGGTGATGGAGTGGTTCGAGCATCACGCACGTCGAATCTGGACGCCCGACCTCCTCAAGCCCTTCGTCTTTCGACGGTCGCCCCAACACCTGCTCGGACTGCGCGCGGATGGCGTGGTGCTCCGCGCAGCAGAGCCGTACGCGTGGCCCTTCAACCGAGGCCGCACGACCTTGGCGTGGGATCAGGTCACGGTCTACGCGGCGCAGGAGAGCGGCTGGGTTCCCGTCCGCCTGGGAGACGACTACTTTGTGATGGGTGCCGAACCCGCTGCGAAGCTTCGTGCCGCGAAGTCGGCGCGCGCACGCCGGTCGGAGGCGCCTACGGAGTAGCCACCGCACCGCGCGGTCGCAATAGCCACCGCGCTGCGAGTCCCACCACGAGCGCCCAAAAGGCCGAGCCGACGCCCAGCACGCTCACGCCCGACGCGGCCAGTAGCATCGTCGCGACGGCTGGGATGCGGTCGCTCGCCTGCTTGAGCGCTCCCGCGAGGGCCGACGCCAGCGTGCCCAGCAGCGCGAGCCCGGCCACCGATTCCACAAGCCCGGCGGGCGCAACCGCCACGAGCGCTGTCAGCGAGGCCGCGCCGGCCGCCATCGCGATGTAGGCCCAGCCGGCCGTGGCCGTGGCGATCCAGCGTCGGGCGGGATCGGGATGCGACTCGGGCGAGGCGGGCAGCGCCGCCGTGATGGCGGCGAGGTTGAGCGCGTGGCCTCCCGAGGGGGCGCCCGCCATCGTGGTCACGCCGGTGACCACCATCGTCTCGCGCCACGGCACCGTGTAGCCGGCGGCGCCCAGCACCGCGACGCCGGGCACGTTCTGCGAGGCCATCGTCACCACGTACAGCGGCAGCGCGAGGCCCACGATGCCCGCCCACGTGAACGCGGGGGCCGTGTAGGTCAGGTGCGGCGCCGCCACGGGGATCCCGTCTCCCTGCAGCGCGGCCACGATCATGAACACCAGCGCGAGCCCAAAGGCCGCGGGGGTGGCCCAGCGCTGGCTCACGCGCTGCATCACGAGCCACAGCAGAATGAGCGGCGCGACCAGCCACGGCGACACTGCCAGCGCCTTGAAGGGCTCGAGGCACAGGGTCACGAGCACGCCGGCCAGCATCGCCTGCGCGATGGGCGCCGGGATCGCCGCGATGACGCGGCCAAGCCAGCCCCACAGGCCCGTGGCGACGATGAGCGCGCCGGTGACGAGGAACGCCCCGATCGCCGCGGGCCAGCCGCCCGCCACGTAGCCCTGCGTCGCGAGCAGCGCCGCGCCCGGGGTGGACCACGCGAGGGTCAGCGGGGTCTTGAAGCGCCACGTGAGCCACAGCATCCCCAGGCCCTGCAGCACGCACAGCACCGCGAGGCCCGAGGCGGCCTGAGCATCGGTCGCCCCAACGGCGCCAAGGCCTGCCAGCACCACGGCAAACGACGACGTGAAGCCCACCAGCGCGGTGACGATGCCGGTGGCGACGGGTTGGGACAGATCGCGCCTCATGCTGGGAACAGTAGTGCGCGGCGTGCGGGCCACTCGGCGCGCGCTGGCACCGGGCACGTGTCTAGTGCGCGAGCAGCTCCTCCACCAGCGCAGGCACCGCCGTCTCGATCGGCTCGCGGATCACGCGCGCCGCCTCCGCGTCGTAGTCCGTCGGCTCGGCGTTGACGATGACGAGGTCGGCCCCGGAGCGCACCGCGAGCGCAGCGAGCGAGGCCACGGGGTAGACGGACAGCGTGGTGCCGATCGCCACGAACACGTCGCACTCCTGCGCCTCGCGGATCGCGCGGCCGAGCGCCGCCTCGG
>QKAX01000164.1 GCA_003246255.1 Demequina lutea | reverse complement strand
CATCGGCACCGGGCGGAAGAGCGTCCGGCATGAGCGCTTGCCCGGCCTCAATCGATCGCCGCGCCTGCGCGCCGGAGACCCCCAGCGAACCCGCGACGAGCGCCGCCGCCGTGCCAAAGCCCTGCGCCCGCGCGAGCCCACCTCCGGGCAAGACGGGTGCGGAGCGTCGGGCGATCTCGCCGGCGAACCGCGCCTGCAGGGCCCCCGATAGGCGCCCCACGCGCGCGACGAGATCGAGCGCGGCAAGGAGATCGTCATGCGACAACCCCGAGACGTCCCGGCGCGCGAGCTTGCCGACAAGCGCCGCCGCTTGCTCGAGTTCGCCTCGCCAAATGTCCACAAACACAGTCAAACACGACCGACTGACATGGCGCGTGGGAGACGGCGGCGCGGTGCAGACGACAGGCGAATCGGGTCCTGTGGGCGACGGGCCGTACACGAACTCACCCATGGCCTCCAGCCCGGAGAGCGCGCTAGTGTGTGGTCCAGCACTTGACCAGAGGGGGGTCGCGCAATGAGTGGTGAACCGAGCGCGCAGTTCACGCCGCCAGCGCCGGGAGCGATGTTTCTGCCCGAGGATCTACCGCAGGACTCCTGGACGCCCGAGCCGAGACCCGCGCCCACTCCGTCTCAGGCCGCGAGCGTGATCACCGCGCACGGGATTCGGAACAAGGTGCTACTTGGCGTGGACGAGTCGGGCCAACCGCTGGACTTTGGCACCACGACCTTCGCGATGTTCGAGGCAGGCATGCGAGACGGCTGCATGGGCCTCGCATGCTCGAGCGATGGCATGGCGGCCATCTATACCTCGCACGATGAGAGCGCAACCGATCTCACGGGCGCCTCACCTCAGGTAGAGGCGATCCGCCGCGCGTTCATGGAGTCCTTCGACCGCATCATCCCCAGCCTTCAACCCGCCCAGCCGCACGGATGGCCCATGCCGCGCCACGGCAGGTTGTGGCTGCGCCGGGCTACCTCTGTCGTGGGCATCAGCGGCACGGCCGAGAACTTCGATCTGCGCATCTCGCCCTTCTCCCCACCCGCTCGCGCGTTCGAGGCCATGCTCGCCGCGGCCGACGCGGTGAAGAAGTCGGCCGGGGCCACGCCGCATCTGGCCGCCATCGGTCATCCCTCGCCGCAGCCAGCGGCGACACCTGGCGGGAACTCGTATGGAGCGGTGCGCCGGCGGAATGCACTCGCAGGTGCCGATGCCTCGGGCGCACCGCTCGCTCTGGGCGCACAGCTCGCCGCGATGGTCGACCTCGGGGTTGCGGCCGGCTCGGTGAGCGTGGCCGTCTTTGGCGACGGCACGATCTCGCTCATCCTCTTGCAGAACGACCAGGGAATCGACCTTGGCCTCAGTGCGTCGCAACCACAGCTCGCTCAGGCCGCACAAGCCCTGAGATGGGGCGTCGCCAACTTGTCCCCGCACCTGCATTGGGATCGGGGCACGGCGCTTCCAGCTCCTGGCGAGGCCAGGTTCTATCGCTCAACGCCCGACGGCCTGCTGGGCGCTGCCGTTCCTGCGGCGGCTGTGTACGACCCCCAGGTGGGCACCGCAGCCGCCTTCACCGCCGCCCTCCAGCTGGTCGCCGTACACCCGTCTGCCGCGGCCGCCGTTGCTGCGGCGTTCCCGTCGCCTCGGGCTTAGCCGCTCCTCGCCTGGCACCGCATGCGTCGGCGGTGTTGTGCTTGCCGCGGGGCACTCGCCGTTTCGAGGCGAGTGCGAGCAGACATGATCTGGCTATCTGCGAGGTCAGAAGGGTGATCGGATGACCGACACAACTGGCGCCTCGGAGCGCCGCAACATCCCCGACGAGCGGACCCTCACGTGGCGCACGCCCACCCCCGCGGAGCGCGAGGTCGCGCAACGCTGGGTCACCGCGTGGAACGACGGCACGGGCGACGATGCTTCAGTCCCCGATGACTGGGAGGCGGCCACCTCGTGTGCCTGCGGCACGTGCCCCACGTTCGTCTTCCGACCCATCGCACTGGCAAGGGCCGGGTACGACGCGTGGCTTCCGATGGGCGGACGCCTCACCGACAGCTCGGGCGAGCTGCGCGCGGTGCTGTACTCGTTCTACCGAGAGGGCACGGTCGAGCTGGAGTTCCCGCCTGTGCTCAACGAGCCGGTGACCCTCGAGGAGACCACCTCGGAGTTCTGGTTCCAGGAGCGACCGGGGTTCTAGCGCAACGGGAGTTCTAGCAGGCCGGAAGGGCGGCGGCTCGCGACGGGCCGCCGCCCCACTCGCCAAAAGCACTCGACCTCAACCCGACGCCGCCACCAGGTCTAGCCGCGAACCCGTGGCCTGGGCGATGCGAGCCAACGTGCTGACAGTGGGATTGGCGTGGCCGCGTTCGATGCGGCTGATCTCGGCCTGCTGGATAGATGCCAGCGCCGCCAGTTGCACCTGGGTGAGCCCGGCCTCCCTAGCGCCCTGCGGGCCGCGATGTCCGCTGCAAACTCTCGAGCCGCCGCATCGTGGGCGCGACGCACGTCATCGGACCACTCAGTGCTGAGTTCCTTGCTGAAGTCCTCGAACGCCCGAGACATGCCCTACCTCCTCTGCACCCATTATGTGTTGTGCCACATATCGCGGTCAATCCCCAGACGAGCGCTTCCACCTCGCCAGCTCTGCTCGCGCCCTGGCAATCTCGCGTTGCTGCCGACGATCGCTCGGGTCCCGCTGCTTGTCATAGCCACCAAGCAACAGCACCACCCTGTTGCCAACAAAGGAGCAGAAGACCCGCACCAATACCTCTCGGCGCTCGCCAGCATCCGGCAGACCCGCAGAGCGGAGGATGGTGTCGAGCGAGCACGTGGCGGATCGCGGCGACGACCACCGCCTGTTCGTAGGCAGGCAGCTTGCGCACAAAGCGCTCGAAGTCGTCCGAGGCGACCTCGACAGTCCACTGCTCCCCCACGCGTTCAGCATGGCCCTTGCCACCGGCGTACGGAGGTTCTCCACAGGGTCAGTTCTGGGCATCGGCGGTGGGCCGCACCCAGGCGCGAACGACCCGACGCCGGCCTCCCCGACACCACAACCTAAGCAAGCAGCCGCCCGGGCACCCAAAGAAGAGCACCCGGGCGACCGCCCACCTAGAACCCCCGCGAGAACGCCGCCAGCACGGCCGGCGCCGCAGCGTCGAACCCCGCGACGTCGAGCATGCCCGCATCGGCCGGGTCCGCGATGGAGAACGGCGTCGCGGAGGTGGCCATCACGGCCAGCTTGGCGTCGATCCCCATCTGCGCGCGGTACCGCGCGAGGGCCTCGTGCGGGTGCATGGACCCTGCCCAGGTCTCGTTGTCGGTGAGCACCACAAAGGTGTCCACCTTGAGGCCTCGCTCCAGCGCGTAGAGCATGGGCAGCGCGCAGTCGGTGGCGCCGAACGGCAGGTCGCTGACCTCCCGCACGGCGTCGTCGAGCCGCATGCGAGGGCTGATGCGCAGCACGCTACTCGTCGTATCGCTCGCCTTCACTGTGAAGGATGACCCCCGCCGGTCCGGTCTCGCCAACCTCGACCATTGGTGCACGGCGCAAGCGGTCACGCAGCTTCGTGCCATCCAGGCGCTCGACCGCACCGCTGGTTCCGGAACGCTTCAGCGTCCAAGTGCCCGAAGCGAGGTCGAGCACGTTGAGTCCTCGTTTGAGGCGTACATCGGCGAACGCGCTCAAATCCAGAATGTAGGCCTCATACCTCACACCAGGCTTGTGCTGATCAGACAATGATGCCTGGATCAGGTGGCAAAACCGTAGGTCCACAAGGCGGCCTATGCGGTCATAGTTGGCACCCGTAGGCTCATCCACCCGCGCCAGGAAGTAAGTGAATCCAGCTGACTTGACCGCC
This sequence comes from Demequina lutea, assembly GCA_003246255.1. GTDB lineage: Bacteria > Actinomycetota > Actinomycetes > Actinomycetales > Demequinaceae > Demequina > Demequina lutea_A. Next base: position 2,776 of record QKAX01000164.1, on the reverse strand, counting down.
GACGCTAGCTTGTCGAAGAAAGCGATAAGCACGGGCGCATCGGAGTCGCGCACGTCCTGCTCGAGATCGCGACGCTTGGATCGAGCCGCACCTCCCGCCGCCTTGGCTACGTCTTCCTTGCCAACCTCACGTGCAGCACTGCGGGCCTTACGGGCCTCGACGATCGCGGATGCGAGCAGGCTGAGATAGTCACGTGGAACACCGCCCGAAGCAAGTACCAGTCTCGATAGGGCGTCCGGCTTGACAATGCTCCGCGGCGTAGGGAGTCCGGCTGCGGCCGTGTAGTCCCCGAGGACTCTCTCAAGGAATATCTGCGCCGCTCTGGGGTCCTGAAGAGTGACGTCAAGATCGATCGTCGTCGCGTCGTGCGGGACTTCAAGCCCTGAACGAGTGGACGGTTCGAACGTGCGAGTCAATCGCTCGATGCTCGCGATTTTGATCCAGCAGTTTGCGTCTCTCGTGAGCGAATGGAGATAGTCAAGGACCTCTGGTTGAGACTCGATGTCTAGCAAGTAGAAGTCGTCGACAAAAACATAAGCACGCAATAGGTCCTCTCGCAATACCGCCCGGAGAGCCTCATTGATTCGAGCGACGAAGGCAGACGCGGCATCAGCCGATGACACTGGCTGGCCCAGGAGCATGGCGGCCTCTTGTTGCAACTGCTCGACTCGAGCAAAGGCGGAACCACCCGAGTCGCCGGCCCGCGCTACGACAGCGCGTGCGAGCCTCTCAGCAATCACAAGCATTGCATTCGCTGGGGCGAGCCGCCGCAACGCTTGGGCATTCAACCATACGCAAACGTGGCCGGCGTTCTCTGCAAGTCTCTTGGCCTCAAGCAACAACGCGGTCTTTCCAACACCACGCCGACCGTACACAATGTGGTGCCGCTGAACAGAGACCACTGACAGGCTCGCACGCGGATCCTCTACGTACCTGAGGCTAGGCAGAGCGTCCGACGTACGTGATCTCGCCTCGAGGAGCTGGATCAGCTGATCAACTTCGGGGCGCGCGAGCCCTGAATCGGACGTGGCATCATCTGCGGCGGTCACTTCCGCAGCGGGTCTCACGACCACAATGATCTCGACCCCCGAACTGAACACTTGAGACAGGTCTGCCTCGAGACTCTTGACGAGCGCTTGCGCGCTAGCCAACTGGCCAATCGGGACCTGAATCAGCACCCAGTGTTCGTCGGGAAACTCTCTATGCGATGCAGTGAACTCTTGGATGCCAACGCTTGCGAGTGCTTTCGACACGACCTCATCAGCGGCCTCCAACATCTGTTCCCTCCGTAGTCATCGAGACCTCGCCGCGCCCTAAGAGGACCTGGTCGGCATAGAGATTGCAAGTACTGCAAACCTCCGCGGTCATAGCAGCCAGTCGCCGCGCATCTTGCTCCCAATGCGCGTCTGATTTCGGGTACGGCTCGTAATCCGCCTGGTTTCGCAAGAGACGCGCGTCTTCGACGAATGTCTTGATCTTCGCCACATCCGGCAATTCGGGAGGCAAATGCGCCGATATCACGCCATGTTGGCTGAAGTCGTCTCCCCGGGTCGCCGCAAACACGACAGAACGGACGGCGTGGTACGCGGCGTAGTAGAAGCGTGAGATCGACCCTCGGAAACTGCCGCTAAGGAGGAGGGCGTCTGCCACCGCGAGATGACTGCTCGCCAACTCGAGCCGAGCACGAACGACCTCAGCAATGATCTGTTCGACAGGCATCGGCGCAGCATGCCTGCCGCCTCCTTGCTCGAGCTGCGCGAACTGCTCGCGCTTAAGTGTCGCGAAACCGTTCATGACGAGTTCGTTCAAGTCCGCCGGCATATCCCCCGCCTAAGCCACGCATTGTAAATGCCCCTCGATAACCTAGCCGACCAGGTGGAGGAGGCGCTACCTCAGGGTCGCACCCAACTCACTCTCCGCAGCCGCGATCACGGCCTTGCGCACGTCCAGCACTTCCTCGGCCGTCAGCGTGTGGTCCGCCGCGCGCATGCGCACGTTCACGGCCACCGACTTGAGGCCCTCGCCCACCTGGGCACCCGCGTAGACGTCGAACACGCGAGCGTCCTCCACCAGCGCGCCGCCCGCGCGTCGCACCAGCGCCACCAAGTCGCCCGCCGGCACCGAGGCGTCCACCACAAAGGCGAAGTCCTCCTTGGCCAGCACCTGACCAGAGACGGCCTCGGCAGCCACGATCTGATCGGCAGTGAACGCGATGATCGGGTCCAGCAGCACCTGGAACGCCACCGAGCGCGGCGGCAGGCCCAGCGTCTCGCAGACCTTGGGGTGCAGCTCGCCCGCGTGCGCCGTGGGAGTGCCGTCCGGCAACGTGAACACAGCCGCGCGGCCCGGGTGCCACGGCGCGTAGGCATCGGCCCGTCGCCCAAGCGTCACCCCGGCGGCGTGCGCCACGACCTCCACCAGACCAATGGCGTCGGACCACTCCCACGCCTTCGCAGGCTGGTTCCAGCCCGCCACCTCGCGGGCGCCGGTCATGATGCCCGCCACCATGCGGGTTTGCTCCGGCAGCGCCTCGCCCAGCGCGGCGAGGTCCGCCTGGGACACAGTGCCGTCGACGGCGGGGCGACCCGCCACGCCGGTTCCGGTGTCCAGATAGCCGCGGCCCACCTCGAACACGGCCACGTCCTGCGCGCCGCGCCCCAGGTCCACCTTCACGGCGTCGAACAGCGTGAACAGCACACGCGGGCGCAGCACCGGCTTCTCGGCGGCCAGCGGATTGGCAAGCCTGACAAGGCGACGGCGCTTGTCGTCCGCCGGC
>QKAX01000211.1 GCA_003246255.1 Demequina lutea | reverse complement strand
CGGTGGGCGACCAGTGGACGCCGGTGACGGTCACGCTGACAAACGCATCCGTGCACGACAACCTGCGGGTGGAGATCTACGCGGGGGGCTCCGGCGCCGCGCTCGACCTGGGGGAAGCGACGCTGATTCGCACGGCGGGGTAGGGGAACGGGCGGAAGATACCGCGACACCGGGCCCACGCCACCCGTCCTGAGCCCCGCTTAGGCGAACGTATCAGTTTGCTCGGGCTAGTGCCCTCGCCTATCGTCAGCATGTGAGTCCCAACCGGCCGAAAATTCTGATGCTGTCGCGCGCGAACGTGGCGACCTTTGGTCTCTACCTGCTCGCGTACGCGCATGCATACCCTGAGGCCGAGTACTTCCTTCTCGGGTACGGCGAGCCCGACGCGGGCACGGGCGTAGTGAACAGTCTTGCGTCACGTCTTGGCGTTACCCCTATCACTGCTGAAGCTGCAATGGCGCATGATTTCGACGTCGTGCTGACACACAGCTACGTCGACACCGACGTGGTGTCCGAAATTCTCTCGGGTATCAGCTTTGATCAGACCTGGTACTACGCGGACCTTATCCGCAACGGATTCATCTGGCCCCCGCAAACCGACCTATCGAAGTCAACGCTCGTGTTCTTCGGCTGGGAACTCGTGGACGAGGTGTGGGCGCTCGAACTCGCGGCCCCGCCGCGCGACGTCCACGTCGTGGCATTGGACTCGATCAGGACGCTGTGGTCGATGGTCGTGGAGCACGCCCCAGGGGTGCTCGATGTCCCGCCTGCGACCGATGGCTCCACGTTGCTCATTGCGATGCGCTACTGGGGCAATACCTCGGTCTACCAGACTCGACGCGCGCAATCAGTAATTGACGCCGTTGCGGACCTTGAGTTGCCTTCGACTGTCTCGCGGGTCGTCGTGAAACATGACCCGAGGAGCATCGTGCCCGATTGCGAGGTCGAAGATGCTCTCAGAGAGCGTCTCGATCCTCGGGTGGCGGTAGTTCCCTGGACACCCGACGAGGCTATCCACGTGGCTCTGGGATCACTTGACGTGCTCGACTTATACCTCTTCGCGGGAGACTGGCTTAAAGGACATTTCTTCGGCTTTGACGGCACTCCGAATGTGCTGGTGGGCGTCACGCAATCTCAGGTCGACGTCCTGTGGCCGCGGAACGAGCGCCTTCGGGACTACTTCATCGACCCGCTTGCCGTGAGCCAGGTAATGGAGACCGTGGAGTGGCAACGCAATGTGGTTGAGCAGTATCGAAGCAGCGGTGCCACAAGCATCACAACGACATACTCTGGTCAGTACTTCCGTGCATTGTTTACACAGAACCTGCGGGTGGACGGCGCGCTCGAACGCGGCCTCCTCAAGGCATCGATTGATCGTATTGCTGACTCGGTGGGGCTAGGCCCTGATCCGATCTTGTTCGAGCTCGCGGTGCGTGTTGCGGGCCAGAGGAACGACCGGCTTCGATATGAGCACCTTTGGCAGGTGTCACGCCAGTCAAATGAGTCCTCTGCACTCTCCGACACATCAACGACGGCTCTTGCCGTGGCTGAGGCGGTGGCGCAGGCTGCGGCTCGTGAGGAGGCGCACCTTGCTGAGGCCGTGGCGCAGGCTGCGGCTCGTGAGGAGGCGCACGTTGCTGAGGCGGTGGCGCAGGCTGCGGCTCGTGAGGAGGCGCACCTTGCTGAGGCGGTGGCGCAGGCTGCGGCTCGTGAGGAGGTCCTTCTGGCGCGGATCGAGGCGCTCGAGTCCGAGCTGTCCTCGGCGCGTCGCCCGCGGTTCCCACGGTTGATGAGGCCTCGGTCTTAATGAGCCATGACCGCAGTATCGACGGATGCAGTGACGCCGCGAGAGCCGCAGCAATAGGGGCGTTGGAGAGTGCCGAGTCGCTCGTATATGGCGCACTCCCGGAGATTGTCCGTATGCGCAACGACGTCCGGACAAAGGGGGACGGGACACCGGTCACGGCTGCCGACGTGTGGCTCGAAGGCGCGCTCCGAACATGTCTCGAGGCTGAACTCGGCGATGTCGATCTAGTTGGCGAAGAGACCTACGGGGAGTACGAGCGAACATCGAGCGAGTGGGCGGCCGCGGTAGATCCGATTGACGGAACGGAGAACTTCGCCTCGGGTCTCGTGGAGTGGGGGACGTCCGTGAGCCTGTGGCATCGCGGCCAGCACGCGGCGAGCCTTGTCGTGCTTCCGGAGTTGCGAGTGCGCTTGCGAACCGGCGACCCGGTAGTGCCCTATCGCTCGCGCATCGTCGGGTACTCGTCCAACCTCACAGCAGATTTGCTCGCAAGCATTGATCCCAGCAGCCAAGCGAGAGTCTCCGGTTGCGCCGTCTATAATATGTGGTGCGTCATCACGGGACGCTTCCGCCAGTTCGTGAATCCAGTCGGCGCCTATTCGTGGGACTTGCAGGCAGGAGTAGTCATGGCGCTTGAGCATGGATGTGAGGTTCGGATCGATGGCGAACAATACGGCGGGCAGTATCTCCAGCCGGGTCGCAGATATCGCGTCGATGTACTCAACCGACACGGTGATCATCTTGGGAAAGGGTCCCTCGGTTGACACCATCGACCGGCAGGTCTTCGACGGAAACCTCATCATCGCCATCAATGATGCAGAGCGCATCGTCCCGGCGGATATCTCGCTACTGCATGACTCGTGGGTCATTGACTCCCTGAGGGCTTCAGGGTTGCGATCAAGGTTGTACTTGACCACTGAGCCCTTTGACGCCCCGCACAGCACCGTTCTCGATGTGCGCCTCGCGCCAGTGGGCGAGGATTCGTCGGACCTCATGATGAGCAGGTTGCTCGACACGTCTACCTTTGAGATCGAACAGGTGACACTGATCTCCGCGCTCAAAGCTGGGCTACTCGTGGCGGAGGCACGCGGCCGGCGACAAACCGTGTACCTCGTGGGATTCGACTTCCTGCCTGGCTCGGGGTTCTCACGCGCTGCCTTGAGTGGCTTCTCACCACATCTCGATTCCGACCGAGCTCGGGGAATCGAACTGCAGGAGGACTTCCTGCGTCATGCGCTCTACATGCTAAGAGACAGCGCGCTAGACGTCATTCACGTAGGAAACAAGGAGTTCTCCGCGCTCAGTCCCACTGGGCTGAACGCACGTCTAGGACACTTGAGCGCGCCAACGTCGCGAGATCTGGGCGACGTACAGCCGGTTGCGATCACAGCCGAGGTGACGACAAACCACCACGGAGATCGCAAGCGTCTTGAGACCATCATTCGTGCTGCTGCGGGCGCTGGTGCTGATTACGTCAAGTTCCAGAAGCGTGACGTGGAATCGTTCTACTCCGCAGCCCAACTGAACGCGCCCTATCACTCGCCTTTCGGTGACACCTTCCGCGACTATCGCTTGGCGCTGGAACTAGGCGACGAGGACTGGGAGTTCATCGCCGCCCTCACAAAGGATCTGGGCATTGGGTGGTTCGCATCCGTTCTTGATCTCGCGTCGTTTGAGTACCTCTTGCCCTTCGAGCCTGCGATGGTCAAGTTGCCGTCAACTATCTCGGAGCACACGGCGTATCTCCAACACGTGGCCGACAACTATCGCGGCCCACTAGTGCTCTCGACTGGGATGACGGATGCTACGTACGAAGAGTGGGTGCTCAAGACGTTCGTGCGCCAAGAGAAGCTCTACTTGCTCCACGCCAACTCTGCGTACCCCACCCCCCAGGCTCACTGCAACGTTGGTGTAGTGCGCCACTACAGCGACTTGGCTAACCTCGACCCTCGAATCGTACCCGGCTACTCAAGCCACGACGCCGGCTGGATGGCCTCAGCGCTAGCCGTAGCGGCGGGGGCGGGCATGGTCGAGAAACACGTGAAACTTGGCAACACTGACTGGGCACACTTCGACGCGGTCGCTGTCGACCTCTTGACGTCTCAGTTTCAGGAGTATGTCGACAACATCCGACGTGCCCAAGTGATTGTTGGAACGGGCGAAAAGCGCGTCATGCCCAGTGAGCACCACAAGTACCGAGTAGTCCAGCCGCCTGGCGGTTCGAACTAGTTGTTGCGTCTCATGAGGTTGGTGGCGGTGGGGCTGTGAAGGAGGGATAGGCCTTCGACGGCAGGATGGAAGTACCTCTACAACCGTTCTGACCCGTTGAAAGACCTATCCCTCATGCCCCACGCTAACGCGCCGTTGACCCCTGAAGGACGCCTGCGACTGATCTGCCGCTGCCAGCATCGTCCGATCGCTCACGTCGCGGCTGAGGCTGGCATCTCGCGGGCGTGCCTGTCGAAGTGGAAAGCACGATACGACCGCGAAGGCCTCGACGGCCTGCGGGATCGTTCCAGCGCACCGCACGCACGTCCCACCATCACCGAGCCCGAGGTAGTGGACCTGATTGAGACGTGGCGACGTGACAAACACATGACCGCGCGGGCGATCCGGCGCGAGCTTGCCGTCCACGGTCACGACGTGTCACTGGCCACGGTGGGACGCTGGTTGCAACGCTGAGGGCTCTCCAGGCTGCGTGACCTCGATCCTGATGGCTCCACCAACCGCCACGTGGGCACTATCACGGCACGCTTCCCCGGCCACATGGTCCACATCGCCGTGAAGAAAGTCGGACGCATCCCCGAAGGGGGCGGGCACCGCGTCCACGGACGCGGCAGTGACCAACATCGCGCCGCTGGGCGGGCAAAGAACGCAGGAGCCAAGCGAGGCTACGTCTTCTTGCACTCCATGGTTGACGGCTACTCCCGCCTGGCCTACACCGAGCACCTGCCAGATGAGAAGGCCCACACCACGATCGGCTTCTACCACCGTGCACGCGCGTTCTTCCGAGCTCACGGCATCACCAGGATCGTGCGCGTGATCACCGACAACGGATCGAACTACCGCGCCAAGGACTTCACCCGCGCAGTGAGCGCGACCGCGTCCATCCACCAGTACATCCGGCCCTACACACCCCGCCACAACGGCAAGGTCGAACGCTACAACCGCACCCTGGCCGCCGAACTGCTCTACGCCCGGATCTGGCTATCAGAGGCCGACCGCGCCAAAGCGATCGAACACTGGAACATCCACTACAACTACCATCGAGACCACACCGCCATCGGAGACCGACCCCCAGCCTCACGGCTCAAAGCCCGCGTCACCAACGTCATGAGCCAGAACAACTAGTTCCCTTCGCCCAGTTCCCTGAGACGTTGTTCGACCAGCGCTAGGTCGCTAGGTCGATCGACGGCCATGGAGTCTGCGCTCAGTTCTACGACCTGAACTGGTAGACCCATCTCTAGGAACCGCATCATCTCGTGATCCTCAATGGCCTCAATGGGCGTTCGGGCGTCACTACTTGCGAAGGACTCGAGCGCCTCCCGAGGGTACGAATGGATACACACTTGGCGATGCCCGCCGTGGAAGGATCCATCGTGCGAACCAGGAACCTGCGCGCGGCCGATGTAGATCAGTTGCTTGTGGATGCCAAATAGCAACTTCAAATACTTGCTGTCCGCCCACTCGGACTCCTTGAGGTCGCAGTAGCCGATGTAGGTGCGTGTGGAGTCCGCGCTCGCCGCCTCAATGATACGAATGATGTCCTCGGGGTTGAAGACTGGCTCGTCACCCTGGACGTTGATATATGCCTCAGCTGGAATCCGCGAGGCGATCTCAGCGACTCGGTCGCTTCCCGTGCGGTGGTCCGATCGTGTCATTTCAACTCGAATACCATTTGCCCGACATACATCAACGATGCGTTCGTCATCCGTCGCCACGACAACTCTCTCGCGCGGTGCGACCTTGAGGCATCGCTCAACCGTCCTGACGATCATTGGCTTGCCCAATATGTCGACCAAGGGCTTACCCGGCAGCCGTGTCGATCGATACCTCGCAGGGACCACGATCAAGTAGTCGAGTTCAACCCTCTCGTCCGACACTGTCCACCTTCACTCTCCAGCGCTGCCTCGAACGGCGGGGATCAGCCTGCACCCGACGCCCCCGCCGGCTGACTTGCGAGATCTCGGACCTAGGAGCGTGTCGCCCATCGCGATCGCAGTACAGGCTGCTCGACAAGTAGCCAACTCAGTGTAGCAACGGTATATGCCACCACCAGGATTGCGCAGGACACCGCAAGGTGAGTGGCAGGACTGAGTGTCCCCGCATTCAGTTGGCCTCCAGTGAGGTAAGAGAAGAGGTGGATGACCAGGAAATGCCACACGTAGAGGCCGAATGACACCTTGGCCGTATAGCGGAAGAAGCGGTTATCAGCCACTCGCCCTAGCATGCGCGAGTGCGCAAGCCCTACCAACGCCAACCCGATGGCCAAGGCGAAGAAGGGATACTGGTAGGGCTGGCCTTGAAACCAGAGGGGACTGTTCGGCGCCTGCGGAGTGCGGTGGATCCAGATCTGAAGGCCAGCAGCAAGGATTCCTACCGCCGCTAGCGCGTCCCATCTCCAGGCCAGCAGTGGCCTCGCTGGTCGGGACCCAGCCGGGTCTGCGGCGCGACTCGCGCGCCACACCGCTATCGCCCAGGCTGCCAGCACACCGATGGCGAAATGGCCGAAGAACCCCAGCGGGTTATATCCGGGCATCCAACTCTGGGCGAGAGCGACGTGTCCTGAGAGCGCGTCGGATGTGTCCGGCTTCACCGCCGCTACGAGGACCCCGTTGAGGCCTACAGCCACGCACACGACACACAGCCAGTACATGAGCCCGCGCCTCGCGCGCCCTCCAATCGACTCGGCGCGACCTAACGAGGACCGCACAAACCACACAAGCATCAGCGGCAGCAACACGTAGCTCGCGACTTCGAATGAGATTGACCACAGCGGCGGATTCACCTCCACGGGGAAGAGCGTGATGAAACTGAGCCCCGACGTAAAGGTAAGTCCGGCCAAGTACCGCCACAACGTGTAGATATCACCCGGCGCGATGAGTGGCACCAGCGCGAGACTCACCGTGAGGCTGAGATAATAGGCGGGAATGATGCGCGCTGCGCGCCTTCGGACATATCGACTGATATTCGGCGGGGCAGATCCCAACAAGAATGCGGTCCAGAAAGGGAGGCTCAGGAGCATCCCCGACAGGACAAAGAACACCGAGACGCCGTATGCACCGTGAACCGCGATCGCCTGCAGTTCGGCAAGCCAATGCGACTCCGCCGGCACTTGCAGGCGCTGATACAGGTGCGATAGCACCACGCCTAAGGCGGCTAGGGCGCGCATCCCATCCGCGCCAACCACGCGAGAGCCTACGCTTCGGGGCGAGACCTCACTCATTGCACTGACGCTACCCGCCGACCGCATCAGGCCGCGCTCGCGGCCCACTCCACCGTTGGACACCTGGGGGTCTCCGATCTGAGACGAGGCTACGGAAAGAGAGGCGCATCTTTGGAGAACCTCGGATCCAACGTTGGCACATAGGCTGTGACCTCCTCCAGCGTCGAAGGTACGTTGCCCGGGGGATTGAGAACCAATCCTTGGCCAGGCTCATCGGCCAGCAAGATGCTCATCAAGGGATTAGTCCAGGGCCAACCAAAGCGGCTTGTCTCCACCGGATCGAGCCCCGACTCCGAGAGCACAACCGGGCCGCGAGAGGCCGTGACCACATGTTCGAAGGTGCTCGCCCACTCGGCGAATCCATGCGCCTGGGATGCGAATACAACGGCCTGAGCCGCGAAGAGCAGCGCCGGGGCAAACCATGTCGCGTTTGACCCACCCAGACTCCTGGCGGCATCCTCCGGCCGTGAACGCCCCACAATCACTGCAGCACTGCACGTTGCAAGGAGCACAAAGAAGGTAAGGCCAACGACTGTCCGTGACGCGTACTGCATCCACGGGGGGGCCCAAATTGACGAGCGCAGGAGAAAGAGCGCGACAAGCCCAACGACGGCAGCCGAGGCCCACCGGAATCGCGGTGCCCGCACCAACGGAACCAGCAAGCACCCAACACCAACGGCCACCGAAATCGTCATCTGTGGGTCGTGCATAACCGGCCAAAGGAGGTCTGATGCACCCGCCGCATTCGTGGGGTCTCTAGGGAACAAGATCGCCCAGGCAGAGAGTGCGGTCGCCGAAGAATACATGAACATGACTCCGGCGAGCACGAGTTGCCGGGCAAGACCGACTTCGCGAGCGGTGCCTCGCCAGCCGATGAGCCGCACAAACGCGATCGCAAACAGAACCGGACCAAGGTAGACAAGCGCCTCGTAGCTCCGCAACAGTGCAATGGAAACGAGCGACAACATAAGCAGCCGCCCAAACCCCAATGAGTCACGTCGCAACAGGATCGCTGCGCTCAGGGCGACAAGTGCGTATGCGAGATTAAACTCGCCGATCGGGATGAGGCCCCCATTGAGGAACGTAACAGCAAACATCACTACGAAGGCCCAGTAAAGCCGCGTTCTCCATAGGTTCGATAGCGCGCCGACCCATGCGAGAACTGGCAAACCGACGAGGCTCGCGGAGTAGATCCGGATAAGGGCTGACACGTCGGATACGCCAAGTTTGCCAGCGATTACCACCGGCGCCTGAGTCAGAGTAACCGCCATCACGCGAGCGGGGTCGTAGAAGAAGAAGTCACCGTCACCGAGGATCGTGACCAAGAAGTACGAGCCATCAGCAACCAGGCCAAGCGCTGCGTAGGTTCCGTATGCAGCGAGCGCGAGCATGACGATGGGCGGCGCAAGCCACAGCCAAAGGTCAGATCGCAGGTACGACGTCATCGCGGGGCGGGTGCCGTGTACTTCTCTACGTTGGTCCACTTCGAGAGCCCTATCTGTCACGTCAACCACCGGAACTCGGACGCACTCTCGCGTGGGCAAATCTCATGGCAACGCGAGTGTCCATCAGGGAGGCAGCTGTCGCGACATTTGACACTGCATGGAGAAGGACGTCCGCAGACGCCATGCCCTTGGCGTCGCGGATCACCTCCCAAGCAAGGCGCGGTGACCATCTAGAGGTGTCCTGCGCAATGATGTGCTGAAGTTGGTGGCCATCCGCGATCTTTTGCGCATCGTCGAGCGAATCAAACTGGACATCCGTGTTGGTCGGAATGCGCTCGACATCAGGGAAGCGGATCACGCGGTCGCCGAACTCATCGGCGAATAGTTCGACCACACGTTCCTGTTCGGTTGCCAGGAACACAGCCCAATCATCACTCGCCTCGCGAATCCCGCGCTCCTTGAGCTCTTGTCGCACTAGCTCCACATAGCGGTATCTGTCGGCAATCTCAAAGTCCGGCTGTTCCACCGCATGGCTCGGGTGCTTCACATGGGCGGCTATCAGGAAGCGGCCAGCGCGGCGATCCACAAGGTGCGTGTCAAGCTCCCGCTGGTACTCAGGCAGCAACCGCACGTGCTCTTGTATGACCGACGAGTACTGCCTGCGGATCTGCTGATAGTCCGGGTCCTGGTACAAGCGATAGGCATGGACATAGGTGAGGAGAGGTTCACGCGATTCATTGAATGCGAACTGCACAGGATCCGAGTGGCCCCACAAGAAATCCTCGTCGTCGAGCTCCTCCGCCGTGAGGTCGTACAGCGGCTCAAAGAGGTGATTCCAGAGATTGCCGTCACGCGGCCCGCTGTAGCAATAGCTGACGATCTCCTTGGGCGCTACACGCTCAAGCAGGCGCCCGGCATCCCAATCCGGGAGCACCAGCCTCTGTGGAGAGTCATGCTTGCTCCACACAAGGTGGCTCACGAACGCGTTGTAGAGCGAGAAGAATCCACCGTCGTGCGCAGGCACAACAAGGTGGCGGGCACCAATCCGGGTGCCGTGCCTACCAGCCTTCTCCCGGACAGCTTTTGTATGCGTGTCCGGCAACGCCGCCATCGAGCTCAAGTGACGCCCACCGAGAGCCTGAGAGTCTGGGTCAACAAGCGCCCAGTAGCTACGCTCAAGTGCCTGCAAGGTGAACTCCGCGCCGAGGCGCTTGCGCTCGTTAGCTGTCGCTGCGGCCTCCTGGCTCTTGGCAAAGTTGTACGCATCGCGCAAGGCACGCCGCAGGTCCGCAGCATCGGGCACCTGTTGCATACCAAACTGGCGGTTGTCGATCTCGGGATAGATCGCCGGGGCCTTGTGCGACTCCTTCACTGAGAAGACACCCGGAGGCCCAAACAGCGGTCGATGCGAGCCCAGGTCCGTGATGGCTAGCACCTTGCCGAACGACAGGGCCTCGCGCGGGCCTACCGAGTAGCCCTCACCGAGCGAGGCGTTGACATAGACATCGAAGCTCTCAAGAAGCTGGTTCTTCGCCACCTCGGAGAGATTGTCCGTCGAGAGGCGCACGTTGTCCGCACCAGCCACCTCAACCATCGAGGCGACAGTCTGGGCCGTCTCGCCAAAAGCAATGTTGGAATGGATCACCAACTCGACGTCGGAGTTGTCCGCAAACTCAGCCAGGAAGGCAGACACAAGGTGGTCGAGGCCTTTTCGGCGGTGATACGACGACAACGTGCCGAAGCGCACCCGCCCACCGGCAACCGGTCGATATGGTCGCGAGAGGTTCTGCTCGGTGGGAATGGCGAGCGGCAATGCTCCGACGTGACACGTCACACCGGAGAGACGAGCAACTTCGATCAGGTGCGCCGAGGTGAAGAACACGGCATCGAAGTGCTCGTTGAGGATCTCGACCCACTCCGGCGGCAACTTGTCTGAGTCGAAAGCCAAGTATGCGATCCGGTATCCGTCGGCCGGCGGCGGTGTGAACCGCGTGTAGTTCACGCCATTCCACAAGACATCTGCGTAGATGTACACCTGGTACCCGTCGAGGTTCTGCGCGAGCCCAACCTGCCGGCCGGTCGACAGCGTGACGGTCTCACCATCTGCCGGGCGGGAGTGGATATCCCAAAGGTCCACCTGGTACTTGCGTGACAAGAGCTCAAGCAGGCTCTCGGACAGGTGGCCAATGCCGGTTCCAAACGCGCGCCTGCCCATGACGCAGATGCCACCTGACCGGGCTGAGTCTCTGAAGCTGTTCATCGGCGCAGGAGGATCCTCAGGTAGGTGCGCGGGCGTCGCATTGCACGGAATGGCAGACCGAGTCGCCACAGAACTCGTGCAATACGTTCCGCCAGCTTCGAGGGCGCCGGACGGTTCGCGATTGCCGCCGCTAACCGCTCGGCTTCCGCAGCCGCGGTGGCATGCTGATTCACGGCGACGCTGACGTCGAACTTCGCCCGAGCGAGCTCGTGGGAGTACCAGGCGACAAGCCGCTCACGTTCGAAACTCGTCTGTTCCAGGGCTGCAACTGTCAGGCCAAGCGCACCCGTGTTGGCGGTCAACTCGTCGACGCGCTGCGTCAATGCTGTCACTTCCGCTGCAGCGGAGGACTCGGCCAACTCGAGTTGCCGGACCAGGGCCGACCTCTCTGCCCGCAGATCTCGAATCACCACGTCAGGATCGCTGCGATCGCCCCCGCTATCGCCGTCTACCGTAACGTCGTGAACTACTGAATCTGGAAGCACGCGCGACCCCTCTCCTCACAGTGCTTGGTGAGCAACTTCCCTCAAGTTGCGCAAAGACCGCGTGCCGCGCGGCTGCGCGGCGCCTGAAAACTCGCCCTCATGGTAACGGAATCCGCTAGGCCAACCGAGCACCGCACGGCCGCCACCTCATGAATCCTCAACCCCCGGCTAGGTCTGCGAGGCATTACCGCCGGGCGCTGGTCCAGTTCACGTCGTACCACGCGAAGGTCTCAGCGAGCCCATCGGCAAGACTCGCCTGCGGAGCCCAACCAATGGAGCTGAGACGCGAGATGTCGTATGCCCGAGCGTGCTGACCGTCTGGCTTTGTGACGTCCCAACGAACCTCACCATCAAACCCCGCTACCTCCACAAGTGTGTCGACCGCTTGGCGGATCGTCACCGACACCCCCGTTGCCATATTGACCACACCAGAGAGCTGCTCCAACACCATCACAATGGCGCGCGCCGCGTCTCCGCTGTAGAGGAAGTCCCGCGTCGGGGTGCCAGTTCCCCAGACCTCAAGGGGCAGGCCCTCCGTCTTTGCCCGGTGAATCTTTGAGACGAGCGAGGGCAGGACGTGTCCACGCACCTCGTCAAAGCGATCCCCTGGACCATAGAGATTGGTTGAGACTACGAACGCATAGTCCATACCGTATTCATCCTTGTACGCCTCGAGTTGCGCCAACATAGCCAACTTGGCGCTCGCGTAACCCTTCTCAGAGTCGTGCGGAGGCCCGAACCAAATACCGTCCTCGGACATCGGCAGCGGCACAGAGTCTGAGTAGACAGCCGTAGAACCCATCGCCACAAGCTTCTGCACCCCCACGGCGCGGCTCGCCTCGACAACATTGATGTTCATCCGGATGTTGTCGTAGAAGGCGCTCCCCTGGGAGCCGATGTTCCCCATCAGGCCATGAACGCGACCAGCCAGATGGACCACGTAATCGGGGCGGTGCGTCTCAAAGAGCGCCGTCGTGGCGGCCATGTCTCGGAGGTCCGCGTCGCTCGACGCTACCGGGATCGCTCGGTAACCCGTTCGCTCCAGCTCCTGGACCACAGCACGTCCCGCAACGCCACCCGAACCAGTGACCAGCACGCTTGGTACAGCCATCGGGCCCTCCCACCTCATAGACGGGCCCCACACACTTTGTCAGGCCTCATGACACTCCAAGGAATCCTAGTGGACGAACCATGCCCGGGCGTCGTGAAGAGGCCCGGGTAGGGGCAGTTACACTACACGCGTGCAAAATCCCCCCGTCTCGCCCGAACCGCAGTCAGGTTCAAGCGTGCCGAACAGCGCGCGCAACGTCTCGTCTGAAGTGGACGAGCTTCGTGGACGGCTCGATGCGCTTCTGAACAACGAGGTTGAGTTGTGGCTTGCCCTCGAGCCCCGCTTTGGAGCGAGCGCCGGAGACTACGAGTCCACGCTGTCATGGCGCGTGACGCGCCCCTTGCGGCTTCTCCGGACATTCCAACTCTCGGTCCACGACGTCGGCTGGCGGACGTCCGTGAGGCTCGCGCGGAACTACCTCATGCGTCGGCGTAGGGCCGTATGACCGCCGCACCGAGCGCGGGCGACACCGAGGAGTTGTTCCTGGCGCGACTGACTACAGTCGCGCCCTTCTTGGGTCTCGAGGCCTCCGCCATCGATGAACTCGCCGAGCGCGGTATGGGTCCTCTTCTCGCTACAGTGGCGCAGCGGCTCAAGACACTCGACTCCCGCGAACTCGTCTGGCTCACCTTGGCCGTGTTGGGCGCCGCCTTCCCGGAGGAGGCCACTGTGCTCGCCTGCGCACGCGCGCTCAGGGCAAGCGAGCCGGGGCTCGAACACCGAGCCGTGCTGTCGGCGTTGGGAAACCAACGACACCGGCTCATGCAGCACGTGGGGCCTGTTGTTGTGGTGACGGACGCCGTACTTGTCGACGTGGACTTCTGTGCACGCTACTCGCACAACACCGGCATTCAGCGGGTGGTCCGGCAGACCGTCTCGCGCTGGCAAGCGCGGGGTCACGACATGAGCCTCGTCGCGTGGCTTCCGCACGCGCGAGCGTATCGACGTCTCACACCCTTGGAAGAGAAGCGCGTCGTCGCGTGGGGAGAGTCCGCGGATCACGACACTCAACGGCCCGCAAGCGAATCGCTTGCCGAGGTGGTGATTCCGTTCCGCTCCACGGTGGTCATCGCCGAAGTGCCGCACCTCATGGCGTGCCACTCTCTGGCAGCACTGGCGGCGGTGTCGGGCAACACTTGTAGTTTCATTGCCTACGACATGATTCCCGTGGTGAGTGCCACTGCCGTCTCGTCTGACGAGACCCGACGGTTCCTTGCGTACCTCACGTTCGTCAAGCATGCAACGCGCGGCGTGGCGATCAGCGAGTCCACCGCACGCGAGTTCCGTGGATTTGCGGCTTCTCTCGCATCCCAAGGCCTGATAGGGCCCGAGATCGCCACGGTGTCTCTCCCGGTGGCAACCCACAAGGAGCGGGTCGACTCACTCGAGGGCGTAACGGACCACACCACAACGGTGCCGCTCGTGCTGTGCGTTGGAAGTGTCGAAGCGAGGAAGAATCAGGACGCAGTTCTTGCTGCGGCCGAACAGGTGTGGAAGCGCGGGGTGAGGTTCCGGCTGGAGTTTGTCGGAGGCGGCACCACCGCTCGACTCGCCGCATTTGAGAAGAAGTTGCGCGCATCCCGCCGCCGAGGTCACGACGTCGCGCTTCGTACAGGAGTGACCGACACGGAACTCGCAGCAACGTATGAGCGTGCGGCGATGACAGTCTTTCCCTCGTTGCACGAAGGGTACGGGCTGCCGGTCGCCGAGTCGCTCGCCTATGGCGTGCCAGTCATCACGAGCGCCTTCGGTGCGACGGAGGAGATTGCTCGACACGGCGGCTGCGTCTTGGTGGACCCTCGGTCTGACATCGACATTGCGGACGCAATGGAACGTTTGCTTGTCAATCCTGGAGCGCGCGCCGAGTTGGTCGCGTCGATTGGCACGATCCCCCACCGGACCTGGCAGGACTACGCTGACGAAAGTTGGCCCGCGCTGACTGGTCGGGATGGAGCGTACGACCATGTTTAGCGAGATGACGCGGCGTCTCATTACCGTCGCGGAACAGTTCGGCCCTGAAGCCTCAATCGAGACGGAAGCGGCAGCGATCCGTGCCATCGACAACGAACTCGCAAACGGACAAGCCGCAGCCGCGTGGCTCGTGCTGTCCGCCCTCAGAGGCCAGCTCGCGACATCCGCTGAGGTCAGGCAGTTTCAGCGTTCCCTCGTCACGAGCGGCACGAAGGCGGCACTCACTGCACTCATCCGCAGCTCCAGGAGACGCGCAAATAGCCGACGCGGCAACCACGTCGTAATCGTGACTGAGGCGAACCTCATCGACGTCCATCACACCTCGCGCACCGGCCTTGCGACGGGAATTCAGCGCGTCGCGCGAAACACCGCCGCCGCGTGGATCCAAAGCAACGACGTGACTCCAGTCGGTTGGTCACGCGACATGCATGCGCTCACCGCGCTGACGCCGGAAGAGGTGGCAGGACCCCGTGGTGGCGATCAGACGGGAACGAAGCGTGGTGACGACCGGACCGTCATCATTCCGTGGAACTGCCGCTACGTGCTCCTCGAGCTCGCTGTCGAGGCTGACAGGGTCGATCGTCTTGCCGCCATGGCCGAGTTCTCGGGAAACGTGTGCACCGTCATTGGCTTCGACTGTGTGCCGTTGACGTCGAGCGAGACAACTGGACCGGGTATGGGTCCCGCCTTCGTGAGGAACCTCGGAGCGGTGGCCTACTTCGACGCCGTGGTTGCGATCTCAGAGGCGGCCGCAAATGAGTACCGTGGATG
Source organism: Demequina lutea (assembly GCA_003246255.1). Classification (GTDB taxonomy): domain Bacteria; phylum Actinomycetota; class Actinomycetes; order Actinomycetales; family Demequinaceae; genus Demequina; species Demequina lutea_A. Next base: position 221 of record QKAX01000211.1, on the reverse strand, counting down.
GCGCGAGACGCTGAGTTCGGTGGGCCTCAGCGGCCCAAGCATCAGCGCTGTGTCGCTACCCGTCGAGGCCGGCACCGTTGACGAAGCATCGCTCACGAGCTTTGTGAACGACCTTCCTCATCCCGACCTGCCGGTCGTTCTCTGCGTCGGAAGTCACGAGCCTCGTAAGAACCATGGCGCGGTCCTTGCCGCCGCTCGCACGCTGTGGGACGAGGGCATCG
>QKAX01000029.1 GCA_003246255.1 Demequina lutea | reverse complement strand
GTACTTGGAGCCCTGGTCGTCAAAGCCGTGGCCGATCTCGTGCCCGATCACGGAGCCGATGCCGCCAAAGTTGGCCGCGGCGTCGGCCTCGGGGTCAAAGAACGGCGGCTGCAGGATGGCCGCGGGGAACACGATCTCGTTGGCGGTCTGCAGGTAGTACGCGTTGACCGTCTGCGGGGTCATGAGCCACTCGGTGCGGTCCACCGGCTTGCCAAACTTTGACCACTCCCATGCCTGGTCGAAGCGCGCGGAGGCACGCACGTTGCCCATCAGGTCGTCCCGTGTAGTCGCGCCACTTGTCGGGGTAGCCGATCTTGGGGGTGAACTGCTCGAGCTTGGCGAGCGCGCGCTGGCGGGTCTCCGGGGTCATCCACTCGAGCGTGGTGATGGACACGCGGTACGCCTCGATGAGGTGCGCAACGAGCTCGTCCATCTGCGCCTTGTAGGCGGGCGGGAAGTGACGCTTCACGTACTCCTGACCCACGAGCTCGCCCACGCAGCCCTCCACAAACTGCACGCCGCGCTTCCAGCGCTCGCGCTGCTGCGGGGCGCCGGAGAGCACGGTGCCGTAGAAGTCAAAGTTCGCGCGCGAGATCTCCTGCGTCAGGTATGCGGCGCGCGACGCGACCACGCGCCAGCGGGCCCACTGCTTCCACTCCTCGAGCGGCGTCGCGGGGAACACCTCTGCGAGGCCGTCAAAGAACGAGGGCTCATATGCGATGAGCGAGTCGTCGGCAGCCTCCGGCATCCCCACCGCACGCGCCCACGCGCGCCACGGGAAGCCGCCTGCGGACTCCTCCAGCGCGGACAGGGTCGTGGGGTTGTGAGTGAGGTCCGCCTCGCGCGACTTCACCACATCCCAGTGGTGGGCGGCCAAGGCCGTCTCGATCCGCATGACGGTCGCCGCGTCGGCGTCGACGCCAGTGAGCTCCGCCATGCGAGCGACGTGCGCCACGTACTGCTCACGAATGGGGGCGTGAGCCTCCTCGCGGTAGAAGGCCTCGTCCGGCAGGCCGAGGCCCGACTGGAACAGGTAGACCACGTTCTCGTCGGGGTGAAGCTTGTCGGCAAACACCTCGAAGCCGACCATGCCACCCACGCCCGCCGCCTGGAGCGTGCCCACCGCAGCGGCGAACTCCTCGTGCGTGGACGCCGCCTCGATGACCGCCAGGTCGTCGGCTAGGGGTGAGGTGCCCAGCGCGTCCGCGCGATCGGTGTCCATAAAGCTCGCAAACAGCGCGCCGATGAGAGTCTTGGGCGAGGCCTCGTCAATGATCGCCTTGACGTCCTTCTCCGCCTGGTCGTGAAGCTTGTGGAAACTTCCGTCCGCGGCGCGGTCGTCCGGAATCGTGTGAGTCGCAAGCCAAGGGCCGTTGACGTAGCGGAAGAAATCGTCCTGCGGGCGAACCTGTGGCGAGAACGACGTCGGGTCGATGGAGGTGGATGTCGTCATGCCACCACCCTAGGCGCGACGGGCCGGGAATCCTGAGCGCGTTCGCCAACGGCGTGGCTGGCAGAATGAGGCTATGCGCGTTCACATTGGCACGGACCACGCCGGCTTCGAGTTCAAGGAGCACCTGGTCGCACACCTCACCGCCGAGGGCCACGACGTCGTGGACCACGGCGCTCACGTCTACGACGCCCTGGATGACTATCCGGCGTTCTGCATCGCCGCGGCCGAGGCCGTGCGCGACGAGCCCGAGTCCCTGGGCGTCGTCATCGGCGGCTCCGGTAACGGCGAGCAGCTTGCCGCCAACCGCGTCACCGGCATCCGTGCCGCTCTCGCGTGGAGCCTCGAGACCGCTCAGCTCGCGCGCCAGCACAACGACGCCCAGGTGGTGTCGGTGGGGGCGCGCATGCATTCGGTCGAGGAGGCCACGGCTATTGTCGACGCGTTCCTCGCCACGCCGTTCTCGGGCGACGCGCGCCACCAGCGCCGCATCGACGAGATGACGGCGTACGAGGCCTCGCGCGCGTAGCCCAGCGCCCGGTCTCCGACGCCCGGGGGCCCGATGCTCGGGACCTGGCCTAGAAGAAGAACGTGCTGCGTGGCGCGGTGGGCGACGCGAAGGCGTCCGAGATCGCGTGCACAGTGCCCGGGTTGACCTCCTCGACGAGGCCCGCCAGAGCCAGCTGGTCGATCGTGATGCCGCCAAGGTAGGCGCTCGAGAGCTGCTTGATGTCGATGCTCGCATCCACCGTGGCGTTGCGTTCGGCGCGTTCGACCGACGCGACGCCGCCCACCACACGCAGGTGCCAGGGGTGCGAGTTTTCGCTGATTTGCGCATCCGTCACCGCGAGCGTGCATTCGACGTCTGAGGCGTAAGCGCGCGCCTCGAGCGCCGCCTTCACATCGAGGATGCGTACCCAGACCTGGTCCCGCAGCTCCGCCTTGAGCGAGCGGATGTCAGGCGCCCACGAGAGCAGCGGGTCGTCGGTGGGCACCACGGCGAGCGTGAAGGACTCCATGAGGTCCAGGTCCGCGAGAACTGTGAGCAACCTGCGTTCCGCGGCGGGGGTGACGGCCGCCCACGCATAGGTGGTCCCCTTGCCGTCGGGGTGGGTGCCCTCCCACTCGAGCCGGCGGCGGAACACGGCAAACGCGGCCGGGCCCTGCTCGTCCTCGACGATCGCGATCCGTAGCGCCTCGCTGTCGCGGCGTGCCTCGGCCGTGTCCTTGAGCACGTCATGCAGGAGCACATCGTCCACAGCGGCCATCGAGCCGGGGCGCGTGTCGCGCTCAAGGACTGCCCGGATCGCTGCGCCATGCGCCGCCGGAGACGCGTTCTCAAGCCGGATGTGAAGGTCATCGGAGCCCGGGATGTGGGGCAGTTTCAAGCCCCGCGGCAGCGACACCTTGTACGCGTGGTGGCCAATGCCGTAGCCGAATCGCTGGTAGATGGCGGTCTCGGCCGCGATGAGGGTGCTGACTGCCTCGCCGCGCGCGCGGGAGCGGCCAAAGTGATCCGCGATCATCGAGGTGAGGAGGCCGCGCCTGCGATGGCCGGGGTGCACTCCCACCCAGGTCAGGCCGGACGTGGCGACTGTGCCCCCGGGGGTGCGCATCGTGTAGCCAAACGATCCGTGGACGGCGACGAGCTCGCCCGCGTCGGGCCCGCTCGTGGGGCTGATACCGCGCGTGCGGGACCAGTCGAGAGAGTCCGTCATGACCGGGATTGAATCCGGCACGATGTCGGCGATGAATGCCCAGCCATCCACTGCGAACATGTCTGCGGCGCGGTCGCGCGGGATGTCAACGCGGGAGTACTCAACGGGAGCGGTCATGGCTCGATGGTCGCACGGCACGCGTGTCCGCGCACGCGAAGCGCCTGGTGTGAGGCCTACGCGACGCGCGCGGCGTCGATCTGCTCGCGCAGCCGCGCGTACTCGACCTTGATGCAGCGGTTCTGAACCACCTCGAGCCCGGCCTCGGTGGCAGAGACGGCCGCATCGGCATTCTCGATGCCGAGCTGCATCCACAGCACCGCTGCGTCGGCGTCGATAGCCGCCTGGGCCACCGGAGGGATGTCCTCCGAGCGGCGGAACGCCACCACGATGTCGGGCGCGACGGGTACCTCGTCGAGGGACGCGTAGAAGCCGTGGCCCTCGATGTCGGCGTCGCCCGCGAGCGGGTTGACAAGGAAGATCTCGTACGGCGTGTGCTCCATGAGCCATACGGCAATCGCGTGCGAGGTGCGGTCCGGCCGGGGCGAGGCGCCCACGATCGCGACGGCGTGCGAGCGGGCCAGGATGAGCGCCATCACGTCGTCGGCTGGCGCCTGATCCACACGGGGGATGGGGCAACTTTCAGCATTCACGTCGAACGTCTCCATACGAGATATAACCCCTGTCCGTGACGTGCGATTCCTGGCGTTGGGCGCGGCGGCGATGGAATACCTCGCCCGCCCGACGCCGTTCAAGTATGCGTGCCCTACAGGGCGCTCAAGACCAACTGAGGGAAACCAACGGAGGAAGGAGCACACGATGACAAGCACCTCTGAGGTGACCAAGGAGCGGACGCCGGAGCTTGGGATCAAGCCCGCGGACCTCAAGGCGATCAACTCCGGATTGGCGCAGGCAGTGGCGGAGACGTTCACGCTGTACGTCAAGACGCAGGGCTACCACTGGAACGTGGTGGGACCGACGTTCCACTCGCTGCACGAGATGTTCGAGGGGCAGTACCTCGAGCTTCGCGACGCCGCCGATGATCTGGCCGAGCGTATGCGCGCGCTGGGTGCAATGGCGCCGGGCTCCTTCACCGAGTTCACGTCGCTGTCAAGCATCAAGGATCACGAGCCCACCGATGACGCCGACCAGATGGTGAAGAACCTCGCGGCCGACCACGAGGCCATCGCCCGCACGATGCGCCCGCTGGTCGAGGTGGCCGACGACGCGGGTGACGCCGCGACGGCCGACCTCATCACCGCGCGCCTCGCCGCGCACGAGAAGGCGGCGTGGATGCTCCGCGCCACCATCGCGTCGTAACCCTTCGCGACGCGCA
>QKAX01000159.1 GCA_003246255.1 Demequina lutea | reverse complement strand
ACGTTCCGCGCCGGTGGCAGGGAGATCTACTCCAAGCCCGCCGAGTTCAACATTGAGGACATCGTCGCCACAGTGCGTCAGGAGCTGCGAGGCTCCAAGGCTGCGTAGGCGGTCCCCAGGCGCAACGAAGGCCCCCGGCGTTGGCCGGGGGCCTTCGTGCATGTGGGAGGCTTCTAGGCCTTGGTGGCGGCCTCAGCGTCGATGAGCCACAGGGTCTCCTCGACGCCGTGCACGGCCGCCGCCGGCAGGGTCGCGTCGCCGGCGAGCGCGCGCCCCACCACGTCGGCCTTCGCGGCGCCAGCGGCGACCACCCACACACGCTTGGCTCGGTTGATCGCAGGCAGCGACAGCGTCACGCGCGTGGGCGGGGGCTTGGGGGAGTCGTGGACGGCGCGGGCATCAGCGCCGGAGCGCCCGTCGATGAACGACTGGTGGTCCGGGAACAGCGAGGCGACGTGGCCGTCGGGACCCATTCCGAACAGGGCCACGTCCCACGCTGGGGAGCCGGCCGCGAGGATGTCCGCGGCGTAGGCCTCTGCGGCCTCCTCGGCGGTCCCGAACGCGTCGGAGGCACCCATCCGGTGGATGTTCTCCTCGGGCAGCGGCACATGGCGCAGCAGCGCCTCCTGTGCCTGGCCCTCATTGCGGTCGCCATCGCCGCTCGCGACAAAGCGCTCATCGCCCCACCACACGTGGACGGACGTCCAATCGATGAGCCCGGAGAGCGCCGACTGCGCGAGCGAGCTCAGCAGGGCAATGCCCACCGTGCCGCCGGTGAGCACCACGTCGGCGCGGCCGCGCGTGGCGATCGTGTCGGCAAGGAACAGACCAAGGCGGGCACCGGTGGCATCGGCCACCGCTTGCTGGTCGGGGTAGATCAGAACTCGGCGCATTAGCAGTGCACAATCTCGTGAAGGGCCTCGCCGTACACAGGATCGTCATCCATGCGGCGCAGCTCCTCGGCGAGAGACTCGCCCAGGGAGCGCGACGGGAGCGCGATGGTGTGGTCGGGTTGGCCGGGCTGGCTGAGAGTGGCGTTGTGGCCGTCGGGACGACGGATAGCGATCTCGCCAGCAGGCGTCTCGAGTACGACCGACAGCAGGCCGGTGGCCTCAGGATCGTAGGTGGCCTCGAACTCGCAACCGAGCGTCCGACGTAGCCATGCGCCGAACAGGAGGATGGACGGCGAGTTGACGTCGCCGTGCACGCGCGCCACGGAGACGCGTTGGTCCTTGACCTGGTCAAGGGCCGATGCAAGGAGCGCGCGCCACCGGGTGAGGCGCGTCCAGGCAAGATCGGTGTCGCCGGGGCGGTACCCGTCGGAGAGCGAGCACAGCACGGCAGCCGGGGCCGACACGCCCTTGGTGTCAGTGATGCGGCGCTGAGCCATCGCGCCGAGGCCCGTGGCCGACGGCACGAGCGGCACCACCGAGGGCCACCACGCGACGATGGGGGCGTCGGGCAGCAGCAGGGGAGTCACGAGGGTGTCGGCGTGCTCCATCGCGGAGGCCGGCGGACGCAGCAGCACCACTTCGGACGCGCCGGCGTCGCCGCCCACGCGGATCTGGGCGTCGAGGTGATCGCCTTCGTTCCGAGGCGACAGCACGATGATGCGGCACGGGTGCTCGCGCGAAGCCACGTTCGCCGTGCGAATGGCCTCCTCGGCGTCGGCATCGGTCGCGTCGATCACCATCGTCATCACGCGGCCGAGGGTGACCACGCCGCCCTCCTTGCGGATGCGCACCAGCTCGGAGTTGATGTCCACAGTGGTGGTACCGGGCAGGTCGATGATCATGGGCGCCTCCAGACGCGGCCGTCGCGGGCCATCATCTCGTCGGCGCTGGCGGGGCCCCACGTGCCGGAACGGTACTGATCGGGCTGCCCCTGGGTGGCCCAGAACGAGGTGATGGGGTCGAGGATCTCCCACGACAGGGCGACCTCCTCGTGACGCGGGAACAGCGGCGGGTCGCCGAGCAGCACGTCGAGGATGAGGCGCTCGTAGGCCTCGGGTGACTCGTCGGTGAAGGCGTTACCGTACGCGAAGTCCATGGTGACGTCGCGGACCTCCATCGCGGTGCCGGGCACCTTGGAGCCGAACTTGAGCGTGACGCCCTCGTCTGGCTGCACGCGAATCACCAGCGCGTTCGTGCCCACGTCGGAGCCCTCGATCTGCTGGAAGTACGGCGAGGGCGCCTTCTTGAACACGATGGCGATCTCGGTCACGCGGCGGCCAAGGCGCTTGCCAGCGCGCAGGTAGAACGGCGTGCCGTTCCAGCGGCGGTTGGGGATCTCCACCTTGATGGCCGCGTAGGTCTCGGTGATCGAGTCGGCGGCGATGCCGTCCTCGTCCAGGAACCCGCCCACCTGCTCACCACCTCGCCAGCCTGCGGCGTACTGGCCTCGCGCTGTCGCCGCCCCCAGATCCTCGGGGAGCGTGACCGCGCGCAGCACCTTCTCCTTCTCGGTGCGGAGGTCGGCCGCGTCAAACGACGCCGGCTCCTCCATCGCCGTGAGGGCGAGGAGCTGCAGCAAATGGTTCTGGATGACGTCGCGCGCGGCACCGATGCCGTCGTAGTAGCCGGCCCGGCCGCCGATGCCGATGTCCTCGGCCATCGTGATCTGCACGTGGTCCACGTACTGCGAGTTCCAGATGGGCTCGAACAACTGGTTAGCGAAGCGCAGCGCCAGCAGGTTCTGGACTGTCTCCTTGCCCAGGTAGTGGTCGATGCGGAACACGGCGTCGGGCGGGAAGACCTCGCTCACGACGTCGTTGAGCTCATTCGCCGACTCGAGGTTGTGGCCAAAGGGCTTCTCGATGACGACCCGGCGCCACGTGCCCTCCTTGGGGTCCGAGAGGCCGGACTCGCGCAGCTGTGTCACCACCTGGGGGAAGGCCGAGGGCGGGATCGACAGGTAGAACGCGTGGTTGCCGCCCGTGCCGCGCTTCTCGTCGAGCTCCTCGACGGTTCGGCGGAGCTCTGCAAAGGCCTCGGGGTCATCGAAGGTGCCCTGCACAAAGCGGATGCCCTCGGACAACTGCTGCCACGTCTCCTCGCGCCACGGGGTGCGCGCGTACTTCTTCACGGAGTCGTGCACCACCTGCGCGAAGTCCTCCTTGTCCCACTCGCGGCGGGCAAAGCCCGTGAGCGCGAAGGCGGGGGGAAGCAGGCCACGGTTGGCAAGGTCGTACACGGCAGGCATGAGTTTCTTGCGCGCCAGGTCTCCGGTCACGCCAAACATGACAAGACCGCAGGAACCTGCGATGCGCGGCAGACGGCGATCGCGGGGATCGCGCAGGGGATTAACCACGGGTGAGCCTCCAGGGCTGCATTCACTGAGAGGGCCGCGCCGGGACTCGGGCGCGGCGTGGAGCGCGGTGTGGGCGGTCCCACCGAGGTGACACCGCCCACACCACGCGCTCCCGCTCAGGCGGGAGACGGGATGAACTTAGGAGAGCTTCGCGAGCGACGCCTTGGCCTTGGCCACGACGTTCTCGGCGGTGAAGCCGTACTTCTTCATGAGCAGGCCGCCCGAGGCGGACTCACCGAAGTGGTCCACGCCGATGACCTCGCCGGCGTCGCCGACGATCTCGCGCCAGCCCAGCGGGGAGCCGGCCTCGATGCTCACGCGAGCCTTGAGGCCCTTGGGCAGCACCGACTCGCGGTACGACTCGTCCTGGCGCTCGAACACCTCACGGGACGGCATCGACACGACGCGCGCCTTGATGCCCTCGGCGGCCAAGGTCTGGCGCGCGGCGACGCAGTGCTGGACCTCGGAGCCGGTGCCGATCAGCAGCACGTCGGCGTCCTCGTCGGCGCCAGCAATGACGTACGCGCCCTTCTCGAAGCCCTCGAGCGAGGTGCCCTCGAGCGTCGGGACGTTCTGGCGCGTCAAGATCAGGGCCGACGGGCGGTCCAGGGTCTCGATCGCGTGCTTCCAGGCCCACGCGGTCTCGTTGGCGTCCGCGGGACGGACGATGTCGATGCCGGGGATCGCGCGCAGCGTGGCGATGTGCTCGATGGGCTGGTGCGTGGGGCCGTCCTCGCCCAGGCCGATCGAGTCGTGGGTCCACACGAACGTCGTGGGGATCTGCATCAGCGCGGCGAGGCGAACCGAGGCACGCATGTAGTCCGAGAACACCAGGAACGTCGCGCCGTACACACGGGTCAAACCGTGCAGCGTGATGCCGTTGATGATCTGGCCCATGCCGAACTCGCGAATACCGAAGTGCAGGTTACGGCCGTACCACGTGCCGGTCCACGAGTGAGTGGAGCGGTGCGGCGGGAAGAACGAGGGCTCGCCCTTCATGTCGGTGTTGTTCGAGCCGGCGAGGTCGGCGGAGCCACCCCACAGCTCGGGCAGCACGGGAGCGAGCGCGTTGAGCGTCTGGCCCGAAGCCACGCGGGTGGCCACGGACGTGCCGGGCTCCCACGTGGGCAGGGCGTCGGCCCACCCCTCGGGAAGGCCACGCATCTGGAGGCGCTCCAGCAGGGCGGCGCGCTCGGGCTGCTCGGACTGCCACTTGGCGAACTCGCCGTTCCAGTCGGAGTGTGCCTGCTGGCCGCGGTCCTTAACCTGCTGCATGTGCGCCAGTACCTCGGGCTCCACGGCAAAGGACTGCTCGGGGTCGAAGCCCAGCGCGGTCTTCAGGCCGGCAACCTCGTCGGCGCCCAGCGCGGAGCCGTGCACACCACCGGTGTTCTGCTTGGTGGGCGCGGGCCAGCCGATAATGGTCGACAGGGCGATGATCGACGGCTTGCCGGTCTCTGCCTTGGCGGCCTCGATCGCGTCGAGAAGGGCGTCCGGGTCCTCCTTGTAGCCCTCGGGCGTGCGCCACGACACGTGCTGCGTGTGCCAGCCGTACGCGGCGTAGCGGCCCAGCACGTCCTCGGTGAAGGCGATGTCGGTCTCGTGCTCGATCGAGATCTTGTTGTCGTCCCAGATCACGATGAGGTTGCCGAGCTCCTGCGTGCCCGCAAGGGAGGACGCCTCGGACGAGACGCCTTCCTGCAGGTCGCCGTCGCCGGCGATCACGTAGATGTGGTGGTCAAAGATCGACGCTCCGGCCGGGGCATCGGGGTCAAGCAGGCCGCGCTCACGACGAGCCGCCATCGCCATGCCCACGGACGCGGCAATGCCGGAGCCCAGGGGGCCGGTGGTGACCTCGACGCCGGGCGTGTGGCCATACTCGGGGTGACCGGGGGTCTGCGAGCCCTCGGTGCGCAGCGACTTGAGGTCGTCGAGCGACATCGGGTAGCCGGACGCGAACAGCTGCAGGTACAGCGTGAGCGACGAATGTCCCGCCGAGAGCACGAAGCGGTCACGACCCAGCCAGGCGGGGTCGGCGGGGTCGTGCTTCATGACGTTCTGGAACAGCAAGTACGCCGCGGGCGCCAGCGAGATCGCCGTGCCGGGGTGGCCGTTACCCACCTTCTCCACAGCATCGGCGGCGAGCACGCGGAGCGTGTCTACGGCGCGGTTGTCAAGATCAGTCCATCCAGTGGCCACGGTTCTCCCTTGTGGTGTCATAAGGCGGCTCCCTAAGCCTAGCGGCGTAAGGGGTTTGAATATTCCTGGACACGATGTGCGCCATCCGCTGTTTGCTCTCGGCCCACAGTGCCCGACGCACCGGGACCTCCGGCCTGTTCACGCACGGTTGCCCCGTACAATCGAGCCATGTCCTCCGCGATTCCCGCAGACTCCGACGTGCCTGCACCGTCAGTGGGTCGCCTGCTTCGTGCGAGCCGAATCCTCAAGGCCTACGTGTCGCTGACCAAGCCGCGCATCATCGAGCTACTGCTCATCACGACGCTGCCGACGATGGTGCTGGCGGCCGGCGGCTGGCCCGGATGGCAGCTGATGCTCACCACGTTGATCGGTGGCACCATCTCGGCCGGCTCAGCGAACACGTTCAACTCGTATCTTGACCGCGACATCGACGCCGTCATGAAGCGCACGCAGGGGCGTCCCATCCCGCGCGGCGACGTGAAGCCGATGCACGCGCTGCTCTTCGCGTGGTTCCTCGCGGCCGTGTCGACTGCCTGGTTCTGGTGGATCGTTGGCTCGCCGCTCGCGACGCTGCTCTCAGTGATCGCGATCCTGCTGTACGCGGTGGGCTACACGATGTTGCTCAAGCGCCGTACCTCCCAGAACATCGTGTGGGGAGGTGCCGCCGGCTTCATGCCCGTGCTGATTGGATGGGCGGCCGTCACCGAGTCGCTCGCGTGGCCTCCGATCATCCTTGCGCTCATCATCTTCTTCTGGACGCCGCCGCACTACTGGCCGCTTGCCATCAAGTTCCGCAAGGACTACGCGCACGCCGAGGTGCCGATGCTGCCGGTGGTGGCCAAGCCGCAGCGAGTCGCGGGCGAGATGATCGCCTACGCGATCGCCATGGTGGCCACGTCGCTGGCGTTGATCCCGCTTGCGCACATGACCTGGATCTACGCGGTGGTTGCCTTGGGATTCGGCGTGTGGTTTGTGGGCGGCTGCTACACGCTGTATCGCCGCAGTGAGGAGGGGCGCAAGCTCCACTCGATGCGCCTGTTCCGCGACTCGATCGTGTACCTGAGCGCGGTATTTGCCGCGGTGCTGGCCGATCCCTTCTGGCCGCACGCGTTGCAGGTGTGGCAGGCCTAGGGCTCGAGCGAGAGCTCGACACGTATCTCGCCCACGTCACTGTGGAGCGAGGCCTTTCGTCGCACACGATCGCCGCGTACCGTCGCGATCTCTCACGATATGGCGCGTACCTGACGTCGCTGGGCCGCGGGAGCCTGAGCGACGCGAAGGGCGCCGATGTGGCGGCTTTTGCCCAGGCCGTGTCGGCGGGGACCGATGGTGGGACGGCCCTGGCACCCGCGTCGGCCGCGCGCACGGTGGTCGCGGTGCGGGGCTGGCACAAGTTTGCGGTGGCCGAGGGGTGGACTCTCGACGACCCGGCGGCGGACGTGAAGCCGCGCTCGACGCCCGCTCGGCTGCCAAAGGCTCTGTCGCAGGAGCAGGTGAGCGCTCTGCTCGAGTCAGCGGGTGTGGGCGACGGCGTGGCCGCGTTGCGCGATAGGGCGTTGCTCGAGCTCCTGTATGCGACGGGTGCCCGTGTGTCGGAGGCGACGGGTCTGGACGTCGACGACCTTGACCTCACCCCGCACGCTGCGTCCGTGTTGCTACGTGGCAAGGGCCGCAAGGAGCGGGTGGTGCCGCTGGGCGCATACGCGGTCGAGGCCCTCGATGCGTACCTTGTTCGCGGGCGCCACGCGCTAGCCGCGGGTGGTCGAGGCACACCGGCAGTCTTTCTGAACACCAGGGGAGGGCGACTGAGCCGGCAAAGCGGCTGGGTAATCCTCAAGGCCGCGGCCGAGCGAGCGGGTGTGGAGAATGTATCGCCGCACACCCTGCGCCACTCGTTCGCGACGCACCTCTTGCGAGGCGGGGCCGACATTCGAGTGGTGCAGGAGTTGCTGGGTCACGCGTCGGTGACCACCACGCAGGTCTACACACTCGTCACTCGCGACGCACTGCGTGAGGTCTATGCCTCTGCACACCCGCGCGCATTGGGTGACGTGTGAGCCGTCCCGGTACTGTGGGTCCGTGACCGATTTCCCTGTTCCGACGCCCCTCGATGGGACGGGGCCTGCCCGCATCGTGGCCCTCTGCAACCAGAAGGGCGGGGTGGGCAAGACCACCACGTCCGTGAACCTCGCCGCGGCGATGGCCGAGTACGGCCGCAAGGTGTTGCTGGTCGACTTTGATCCGCAGGGTGCAGCCTCGGCCGGGCTTGGCATCAACTCGCAGGACTTCGACACCACCGTGTATGACCTGCTGCTGGGTTCCAAGGTGGCCACCAAGGACGTGATTGTGGCCACCGACTACGAGAACCTCGACCTGCTGCCGGCGAATATCGACCTGAGCGCGGCCGAGGTGCAGCTCGTGGGCGAGGTGGCCCGCGAGAGTGCGCTCGCCCGCGCGCTGCGCTCAGTCGAGGACGACTACGACGTCATCCTGATCGACTGCCAGCCCTCGCTCGGCCTGCTGACCGTCAACGCACTGGTGGCCGCGCACGGCGTGGTCATTCCGCTCGCGTGCGAGTACTTCGCGATGCGCGGCGTCGCGCTCCTCGTGGACACGATCGCCAAGGTGCAGGATCGCCTCAACCCACGCCTCGCGCTCGATGCGATTGTGCCCACGATGTACGATGCTCGCACGCTTCACGCGCAGGAGGTCGTCACGCGCGTGCGCGAGGCCTTTGGTGATCGCGTGACCGAGACGATGATTGGTCGCACGATCAAGTTCCCCGACGCCTCGGTGGCGGCCGAGCCGATTCTCACCTTTGCTCCCACGCACGCGGGCTCCGAGTCATACCGCCAGCTCGCCCGCGAGCTCGTGGCGCGCGGGGTCGCCGCCTAACGTGGCCGCCGCCTCAGACGGGTCACGCGGCGCCTTCGAGGTCACGCTGCCTAACTTCTCCGGCCCGTTCGACCTGCTGCTGAGCCTCATCTCCAAACACGAGTTGGAGATCACCGAGGTGGCGCTCGCCACGGTGACAGACGAGTTCCTGGCCACCGTGCGCGACCACGAGGACGACTGGGACCTGTCGCAGGCATCGGAATTTGTGGTGGTTGCGGCCACACTGCTGGATCTGAAGGCCGCACGGCTGCTCCCGCAGGGCGAGGTCGAGGACGCCGAGGATCTCGCGCTGCTGGAGGCGCGCGACCTGCTGTTTGCTCGATTGCTGCAGTACAAGGCCTTCAAGGACGTGGCTGGCTCGTTCGACGAACTGCTCACGGCCCCGCGTCGTGTCCCGCGCGATGTGCCGCTCGAGCCCCACTTCGCGATGCTGCTGCCGGAACTCGTGTGGAACACCACGCCGGACCAGATGGCGAGGCTCGCGGCGCATGCGATGCAACCGAAGGCCGAGCCGGCCGGGGTATCGCTGGCGCACCTGCACAATCCCCGCGTGAGCGTGCGCGACCAGGCCGTGCTGGTGCAGAGCCGATTGCAGCGCACAGGCACCATGACGTTCAGGTCGCTGGTGGCCGATGCCGACCACGTGGGCGTTGTCGTGGCGAGGTTTCTGGCGCTGCTGGAGTTGTTCCGCGAATCAGCGATCGCGTTTGAACAGGTACGCTCGCTCGGCGAGCTCACGATTCGCTGGACGGGCACCGACGGCGAGATTGAAGTGAGCGACGAGTTTGACGGCGTCGTCACCGACGACGCTCAGGAAGGAGCCACCGCGTGAGTCACCACGTGCGTGCCGGCATCGAGGCCATCCTCATGGTGGTGGACGAGCCCGTTGCACCGATCGACCTCGCGGCGGCGCTCGGCGCGCCCGAGCCCGAGGTGTTGGCCCACCTCGAGTCGCTCGCCGCTGAGTACGCGGATCCCAACGCTCCTCGCGGCTTCGAGCTGCGCCAGGTGGGCGGTGGCTGGCGCATGTACTCCTCGCCCCTGTACGCCGACGCGGTGGGCGCCTTCATCGTCGAGGGCCAGTCAGCGCGCCTGTCCCAAGCGGCGCTCGAGACGCTCGCAGTGGTCGCGTACCGCCAACCTGTGACGCGAGGCCAGATCTCTCAGATTCGCGGCGTGAATGTCGATTCTGTGATGAAGACGCTTTCCGCGCGTGGACTGATCACCGAAGTGGGTGAGATCGGAGGGGCAGTGCTGTACGGCACCACCACCGAGTTCCTCGAGAGGCTGGGACTCAGCTCGCTCGACGATCTGCCACCGCTCGCTCCCTACCTGCCGGACCTTGCAGACGTGGACGAGGTGGCGTGATGGGCGATCTCTCCATTTATCGACCCGAGGGCGTTCGTCTGCAAAAGGTGCTCGCGCAGGCTGGCGTGGGGTCTCGTCGCAAGTGCGAGGAGCTGATCGAGCGCGGCAAGGTCAAGGTCAACGGCGTGGTCGTGGACCAGCTTGGGGTGCGCATCAACCCCGACGAGTGCGTGATCGAGGTGGATGGGAAGCGTATCTCCGTTGACGCGAGCCTTGTCACTGTGGTGCTGAACAAGCCCAAGGGCGTGGTGAGCACGATGAGTGACCCGGACGGCCGTCCGGCGCTCGATCGATACGTCACCGGCTACGAGGAACGGCTGTTCCACGTGGGTCGCCTCGACGCCGACACCACTGGCGTGCTGTTGCTGACGAACGATGGCGAGCTCGCCAATCGCCTGGCGCACCCCACGCACGGCGTCTCGAAGTTGTACGTGGCCAAGGTCGCCGGCCGGGCACCCAAGAGCATCTGCACCACGCTGCGCCAGGGAATCGATCTCGATGATGGCCCCGTGCGGGCGGTGGAGTGCCGCATCATCGACTCGCAGGCGGACCACACGCTTGTCGAGGTGGAGATGCACGAGGGCCGCAACCGTATTGTGCGCCGCATGTTCGACGCGGTGGGCTACCCGGTGCTGGAGCTGGTCCGGACGCGCTTTGGGCCCATCACGCTCGGCACGCTCCAGCCGGGGCAGATGCGCGAGCTCACGAACGCGGAAGTGGGCCAGCTGCAGCAGGTCGCCGGGCTGTAGACCTGGGCTCGCCGGCGCCCCGACCACCGGTAGCATGGCCGCATGTCTGTACGCGCGATCCGAGGGGCCACCACGCTCGAGCACGACGAGCGCGAGCACCTGCACGAGCGGACGCAGGAGCTCGTTGAGGCGATCCTGCGCGACAACAACATCACGCCCGCCGAGGTGATCTCGGTGATCTTCACGTGCACGCCCGACATCGTGAGCGACTTCCCCGCGGCGGCGGCACGGCAGATG
The DNA here is from genome assembly GCA_003246255.1 of Demequina lutea. Lineage (GTDB taxonomy): Bacteria > Actinomycetota > Actinomycetes > Actinomycetales > Demequinaceae > Demequina > Demequina lutea_A. The sequence goes on along the minus strand of QKAX01000159.1, from coordinate 4,869 downwards.
GGCTTTGGAGCCGTTCCTCTCATGTGTGCCACAGAGATGGCGGTGCCGGGCGCGCTGCGCAAGGTGGTGCGCGTCATGATGCACGCCGAGCTCGACCGCCCGCGCGACCTCATCGCGCATGTCTATCTCCACGAGGCCGTCTCGCTGAGGCGGGATCTGGCGCAGTGATGTCGCGCCCGCCCGTCACGCACATTGTGGGCGCGGGCCTGATTGGTGCGTCGCTCGGCATCGGCCTCACGGCCGAGGGCTGGCGAGTATCGATCGAGGACGCGGATCCAGAGGCCGACCTGCTTGCCAAGCGCATCGGCGCTGGCACGCACGTGCGTCAGGAGGAGGTGGAGCTCGTCATCATCGCGACTCCGCCTGCCGTCGCGGCGCGCATTCTTGGCGAGGTGGCCGAGCGCTTCCCGCTGGCGGCCGTCACCGACGTGGCAAGCGTCAAGGCGCCGCTGCTGGAGGCGGCGCGCGCCGCTGGCATTGCGTCGAGGTATGTGGGCTCGCACCCCATGGCGGGCCGCGAGACCTCCGGCGCGCTCGGTGCGCAGGGAGACCTGTTCAGGGCCAGGCCGTGGGTCATGTGCCCCGGCGATGCCGCGCCGGTCGCCAAGGATGCGGTGCGCGCAGTGGCGTACGCGTTGCAGAGCGACCTCGTGGAAATGGAGGCCGCCGCGCACGACCTGGCCGTGGCACGCGTCTCGCACGCGCCGCAGGCAGCGGCCTCGGCCGTCGCCGCGGCGTTGGGCCCCCTGCGCGCCGACGACGTGGCGCTTGCAGGCCAGGGCCTGAGGGACGTGACGCGCATCGCGGGGTCGATGCCCGCCATGTGGGCCGACATTGCGCGCCTCAACCGGCCGGCAATCCAGGAGACGATCAGCCACATCGTGGACGAGCTGGTCGCCGTGCGCGACGCGGAGGACATCGGCGCGGCCATGACCGCCCTCATCGACAAGGGGCGCGCCGAGGTGGCCCGTATCCCTGGCAAGCACGGCGGGGCTAAGCGTGAGTGGGAGGCCGTCACGGTCATCGTTCCCGACGAGCCCGGTCACCTGGTGCGGCTGCTCTCCGACGCCGCTGGCGTGGGCGTCAACGTGGAAGACATTTCGATCGAGCACTCGCCGCGGCAGCCCGTGGGTCTCACGACACTGTGGGTGTTGCCGCAGCGCGTGAGCGAGCTCGTGGAGGCCCTCGAGGAGGGCGGATGGATGGTGGCGGGCGCATGAGCATCGTGATCGCAATCGACGGGCCCGCGGGCACCGGCAAGTCCACGGTGTCGCGCGAGGTGGCGCGCCGCCTGGGGATGGCGTACCTGGACACCGGCGCGACGTATCGCGTGGGCGCGCTGTACTGCCTGCGCGAGGGCGTGAACCTGAACCACCAGGACGATGTCACGGCCATGCTTGCCACGATGAACGTGCAGATGAAGCTCGACCCCGCCAACCCGCGCGTGGTGTTGGACGACGAGGACGTGACGCACCTGCTGCACACCGACTCGATCTCGCTCGTGGTGTCCACGGTGGCCACCAACCTGGACGCGCGTGCCGTGCTGCGCGCCGTGCAACGCGACCTGATCGAGGGCACGCGCGCCGCCAACGGCGTGGTGGCGGAGGGCCGCGACATCACCTCGGTGGTGGCGCCCGACGCGGAGGTGCGGGTGCTGCTCACGGCCGACGAGGAGGTGCGGCTGGCGCGCAGGGCGGGCGACGGCGCGGACCTGGCGACGATCCGCGAGGCAGTGCTGGGCCGCGACGCCAAGGACTCGACGGTGGTCCAGTTCCACAAGGCCGCCGACGGCGTGGTGGAGATTGACACGAGCGACCTCACCATCGAGGAGGTCGTCACGGCGATTGTGAAGTTGGCCGAGGAGGCGCAGGCGTGAGCAAGGGTCCGTCCATCTGGGGGCCGCGCTGGTCCCGCTGGGTGGGACGCTTCCTGGCGCGCGTGATCTGGCGCACCGACGTGCGCGGCCGCGAGAACATCCCGTCCACGGGAGCAGTGCTCGTGGTGGCCAATCACATCGGCCTTCCCGACGGTCCCGTGGTGCATGGAGTGCTGCCGAGGCCCTCGCACTTTCTGATCAAGGCCAAGATGATGGATGGGCCGCTGGGCCTGCTGCTCAAGCCCGCCGCGCAGATTCGCGTGGAGGGTGCGGGGCGTCAGGCGCTGACCTCGGCGCTCGCCGTGTTGGCGCGCGGGGGAGTCGTGGGAGTGTTCCCCGAGGGCACCCGCGGCTCGGGTCGCGCCGAGGACACCTTTGGTGGCGCGGCATGGCTCGCTGCGCGTTCAGGGGCCACCGTAGTGCCCACCGCCGTGGTGGGAACAAGACTGCCAGGCGAGCCCAAAAGCATCTGGCCGGGGCCTGGACGGCGTATTGTGGTGGCCTTTGGCGAGCCGCGCGCCCTCATGGCCCCCGAGGGCATGAGCGGGCGGCAGCGTCAGGAATGGGCGGCGCAGCAGGTCAACGACATGCTGCGCGACCAGGTGGACCGTACCCTAGCCACCACCGACCTCACCCTTCCCACCGACGAGATGGACGTCGAAGAGAGCGAGAACTGACATGAGCGACGACGCATACGACGACGTCGACGACCTCGCCCTCCCGTCGGCGTCCGACGCGGAGGAGAGCCTCGACGAGATCCGCGAGGCCGCGCTGCGCGCGGGCCTGGAGGACTACGACCTGTCCGACGAGGACCTCGCGGCGATCGACGGCACAGTCATCGAGCAGCGCGAGGCACTGCCAGTGCTCGCGATCGTGGGCCGTCCCAACGTGGGCAAGTCCACGCTCGTCAACCGCATCGTGGGTCGCCGCGTCGCCGTCGTCGAGGACACCCCTGGCGTGACGCGCGACCGCGTGACGTACCGCGCCGAGTGGGCCGGCCGCGACTTCATGCTGATGGACACCGGCGGCTGGGAGCACAACGTCTCCGGCATCGACCTCTCGGTGGCGCAGGCGGCGGAGACCGCCATGGACCTCGCGGACGCGTTGCTGTTTGTGGTGGACGCCACCGTCGGTGCGACTGCCACGGACGAGCACGTGGTGAAGCTGCTGCGCAAGACCAAGAAGCCAGTGATCCTCGTGGCCAACAAGGTGGACGGACCGCAGGGCGAGCTCGAGGCGGCGGCGCTGTGGAACCTCGGTCTGGGCGAGCCGTTCCCCGTCTCGGCCCTGCATGGCCGCGGCACGGGCGACATGCTCGATGCCGCCGTCGCGGTGCTCCCCACGGAGATGCCGATGGTGGACGACGAGGGCGCCCCCCGCCGCGTCGCGCTGGTGGGGCGACCCAACGTGGGCAAGTCCTCGCTGCTCAATCGCCTCGCCGGCTCAGAGCGCGTGGTGGTCAACGAACTCGCGGGCACCACGCGTGACCCCGTTGACGAGCTGATCGAGGTGGACGGCGAGCTGTACACGTTCATCGACACGGCAGGCATTCGCCGCCGCGTGCACCTGACCCGCGGCGCCGACTACTACGCGTCGCTGCGCTCGGCGGCTGCCATCGAGCGGTCCGAGGTGGCGCTGGTGCTGGTGGACGGCTCGGTGCCCATCACGGAGCAGGACCTGCGCATTCTGTCCGACGTGACCGACGCCGGCCGCGCGCTCATCATCGTGGTCAACAAGTGGGACCTCGTGGGCGAGGACGAGCGCTTCCTGTTTGAGCGCTCGTGGGAGAAGGAGCTGACGCACCTGACCTGGGCGCCACGAGTGAATCTCTCCGCGGTGACGGGCTGGCACACCAACCGCCTCAAGCGCGCCATGGACGTGGCCCTCACCAACTGGGACCGCCGCATCTCCACGGGCAAGCTCAACACGTTCCTTGGCGAGCTCGTGGCGGCGCACCCGCACCCGGTGCGCGGCGGCAAGCAGCCCAAGATCCTGTTCGCCACGCAGGCCAGGACCTCGCCGCCCACGTTCGTGCTCTTCACATCGGGCTTCCTTGACCCGCAGTACCGCCGCTTCATCGAGCGCCGCCTGCGCGAGACGTTCGAGTTCACGGGCACGCCGATTCACATCAACGTGCGCGTGCGCGAGAAGCGCGGCAAAAAGAAGTAGCCGCCCCATCCGGCGAACCGGAGGGGCGGCCACGTCCTAGGGCGCTCGATCAGCGCGTGTCGCCTCCGCCCGAGACCACCGCTGCGCGGCCGGCCTCGAGCCGGGCCACCGGGATGCGGAACGGCGAGCAGGACACGTAGTCGAGGCCCACCTCGTTGAAGAAGTGGATCGACTCCGGGTCGCCGCCGTGCTCTCCGCACACGCCGAGCCGCAGATCGGGACGCGACGCACGGCCCTCCTCGACCGCGATCTTCACGAGCCGGCCCACGCCCTGCGTGTCGATCGACTCGAAGGGAGACACCGAGAACACGCCCGCCTCGGTGTACTGGTGGAAGAACGCGCCCTCGACGTCGTCACGCGAGAAGCCCCACGTGGTCTGCGTCAGGTCGTTAGTGCCGAACGAGAAGAACTCGGCGACGTCGGCCATGCGACCGGCGGTCAGGGCCGCGCGCGGCAACTCGATCATGGCGCCCACGGGGATGTCCAGCTCGACGCCCTTCTCGGTAGCGACGGCGGCCAGAATCTGGTCCGCCTCGTCCTTGACCAGGTGCAACTCCATGACCGACGCCGCGAGCGGGATCATGATCTCCGCGTGCGGGTCGCCGCCGGCCTTGAGGCGATCCGCATGAGCCTCCGCGATGGCACGCATCTGCAGGCCGAACAGGCCCGGGATGACGATGCCGAGGCGCACGCCGCGCAGGCCGAGCATCGGGTTCGCCTCGCGTATGCGCTCCACGGCCGCGAGCAGCACCTTGTCGCGCTCCACCTCGTCGCCGGTCTCGCCCTTCGCGGCGGCGAGGGCCACCTTGACGGAGAGCTCGGTG
>QKAX01000113.1 GCA_003246255.1 Demequina lutea | reverse complement strand
GCTCCGCCCCAGAAGCCCACGTTGACGCGCGCCTGCGGCGCGGCCGCCTCACGCTTAAGGCCCAGCGCCTCGACGGTGGTGGTGGGCGGAATGGAGTTGAGCGGCATGTCGATGAGGGTGGTGACGCCGCCAGCCGCGGCCGCAGCGGTCGCGGTCGCGAAGCCCTCCCACTGAGTTCTACCAGGCTCGTTGACGTGCACGTGGGTGTCCACGATGCCGGGGATCAGCACCTCGTCGTCGTCCAGCACGCACTCCTCGTCGGCGTCCCATGGTGCCTCCGGCAGCGAGATCCCCACGATCACGCCGTCGGCGATCGCCACCGACGCCGGACGCTCCTCGCCCTCGATGAGGGCCCGCTGCGCCCTGATCACCAGATCAACTTCCGCCATCACGTCTCCTTACGACACCGCACATTCTGCCTAGACTGACGTTCGCACCCCTCGTAGGGAGGTCCCCGTGTTTGATATTGCCCGCGCGATTCTTCGCGAACTCGATCTCGGCGAGCCCATCGCCGCGGTGGTGGTCATGGGCGTGTACGGCTCCGCGCCGCGCGCCGTAGGCGCCGCGATGGCCGTCACCTCCGACGGCCGCGCGATTGGCTCCATTAGCGGCGGCTGCGTCGAGGCTGAGGCCTACGAGCTCGCCCTCAGCACGCTCGCGACCGGCGAGTCGCAGGCGGTATCGCTGGGAGGTCCAGATGACCTGCTCGCCGCGGGTCTCAGCTGCGGCGGCACCCTGAGGGTGCTCTCGCTGCGCATCACGCCCGACGACGACGAGGTGGTGGAGGCGCTGCGCGCCGCCACCGGTCACGGCGCAGTCGCGCTGAGCCTTGACGTGCCAGGTGAGCAGCCATTCGTGCTGCGTCGCGAGGCGCTCGGCCGCATGATCATCGTGGGCGCCGTGGACTTCACAGCGGCGCTCGCGAAGGCCGCGCGTGCGCTGCGCTACCGCGTGATCGTGGTCGACCCACGCCCGGTGTTCGCCACCCCCGAGCGGCTGCCGAAGGCGCACGAGGTGGTGGTCGATTGGCCCGATCGCTTTCTCGCCGCGCTGGGTGACGGCAATCACCCGCTCGGTCCCCGCGACGCCGTGTGCGTGCTGACGCACCAGCAGCGCCTCGACGTGCCGGCCCTGAGCGTGGCGCTGCGATCCGGGGCTGGCTATGTGGGCGCGATGGGATCGCGCGGCACGCACGAGGCGCGCCTCGAGGCGCTGCGGGAGGCCGGCGTCACGGACGGCGAGCTCGCCAAGCTGCACTCGCCCATTGGCCTCGACCTTGGCGGATCCACCCCCGCCGAGACGGCCATCGCGATCCTCGCGGAGATCATCGCCACGCGCACCGGAGCGTCGGGAGCGCCGCTCGGCGCGCTCGCCGGACCCATTCACGAGCGCTAGCCCTGCTCGGCCGCGATGAGCCGCCACACGCGGTCGCGCGACATCGGGATCTCGAAGGGCCGCACGCCAATGGCCCTGCGTACGGCGTTCGCCAGCGCGGGTGCCACCGGGTTGTATGGCGATTCCGACATGGACTTGGCGCCGAACGGGCCAAGGTCGTCGGAGGTCTGCGCCATGAGCACTTCAGTGGTGGGGATGTCGGCAATCTGCGGCACCCGGTAGACGCGGAACACGGGAGTGGTCACGCGGCCCTCATCGGAGATCGTGACCTCCTCGTATAGCGCCGAGCCGATGGCCTGCGCCACGCCGCCCTCGATCTGGCCGCGCACCTGGGCGGGATTGACGACGGTTCCTGCGTCGGCCGACTGCACCGACTGCAGGATGCGCACGGCGCCCGTCTGAGGGTCCACAGCCACGCGCACTGCCTGCACGTTGAACGCGACCGAGCGCACCTCGCCCCCGTGGTACCCCTCGGCCTCAACCACCTCACCGGGCGCGAGCGCGGCCGAGCGCCCGGCGATGAGGTCGCGCACAGCCGTCGCCGCCCGATGTACGGCTACACCTGCCACAGTGATGCCGGTGGAGCCAAAGGCGCCCGTGTCGTGCTCAAGGTCGCGCGTGTCGGAGGCATGCAGCGTGACGGCCTCGACCGGCACGTTCAGCACCTCCGCTGCGATCTGAGTCAGCGCGGTGTGCGTGCCGTTGCCAAATTCTGCGGTGCCGGCCCACACGGTGGCGTTGCCGTCCGAGTCGATCGCCACCCTGGCGTACGAGCGGTGGCCACGCGGCGGGATGGTGGCAATCATCGACGCTGCCATCCCCTCGCCCACGAGCCAGCCGGCCGGCGCGGCAGGATTGCCCACCTCGGCATCGTCCCGGCGCGACTCAAGCGCGTGTTGGGCGAGGTCGAGACACTGGTCGAGGCCGTACGAGCCGTAGATCAGATCGTCATGCACCTGCTCATTCGCGACGGTCATGGGGTCGCCGGGACGCACCGCGTTGATGCGGCGCATCTCAAACGGATCAATCCCCAGCGTGAAGGCGAGCTCGTCCATCGCGGATTCGATGGCGAACATGATCTGGCCGAGCCCGTACCCGCGGAACGCTCCAGCGGGCATCGTGTTGGTGTACACGGCCTCGGCGAACAGGCGCTTGGCCGGTGAGCGATAGACCGCCACCGACTCGGAGCAGCCGTGGAACATCACGCCGATCGCGTGGTTGCCGTACGCGCCCGTGTTTGACAGCACGTCAAGGTCCATCGCTGTGAGGCGCCCCTCGGCATCGGCCGCGAGCGTCGCCCGCACCCGCATGGGGTGACGCGTCGCCGTGCGTGTGAACTCCTCTTCGCGCGTCATCTCGTACTGCACCGGGCGTCCGGTGGCCAGCACTGCGAGCGCCACCAGGTCCTCGGTGAAGATCTCCTGCTTGCCGCCAAAGCCGCCGCCCACCCGGGCGGTGAAGACGCGCACGCGCTCGCGGTCCATCGACAGGATGTGCGCGAGCTCGTCGCGCACGAGGAACGGCACTTGGCTCGACGTGCGGATCACGAGCTTTCCCTCGGCGTCGAGCCAGCCGACGCTGCCGTGAGTCTCGAGCTGAGCGTGGGAGACGCGGCCGTTGCGCCACTCGCCGGTGGCGACGGCGGCGGCGGTTGCAATCGCGCCTTCGACATCGCCGTAGCCCTCGTCCCACCGCGCCACGACGTTGCGGGAGGCATCCACGACGCCGTCTCCCGGCGTGCGGTCGGGATGGATCAGTGGGGCGCTTCCCGAGCGGGCGACGTCCGGGTCGAAGACCGCGTCGAGCACCTCATAGGTGACGTCGAGGGCCTCGATGGCCGCGTCGGCTATCGCGGGCGTGGTGGCCACGACGGCGGCGACTCGCTGGCCGATGAACCTCACGGTGCTGTCGAAGATCAGGGTGTCGCGGGGATCGTCGGTGCGGTGTTCGTGGCGCCCTGTGGAGAACAGGATCTCGGGCGAATGGCGGTGCGTGAGCACGGCAACGACACCCGGCATCGAGCGAGCGGCCGCATCATCGATGGCGACAATGCGGGCGTGAGCGTGGGGCGAGCCGAGCACCTTGACGTGCAGCGCGCCGGGCACCGACTCATCCAGCGTGTACGGCTCGCGGCCCCGTACCACTCGCCGTGCCGCAGGAGGCTGCTGGCTCGTGCCAACGATGCGGTGAGGTTCACCGTCCGCGGGGGCGGGAGCGAGCTTGTTCAGCCCACACGCGCCGCAGTCCTCGCAGCCAGCCACGGCGTGCGTCACGGCCTCGCGAATGGGCCGGTAGCCGGTGCATCGGCACAGGCTACCCTTGAGCTTGCGGTCGAGGTCGGGGAGGTCATCCTCGCTCAGCGTGGAGGCTGTCACCACCATGCCGGGTGTGCAGAAGCCGCACTGGAACGCGAAGTGCTCCACAAACGACTCTTGCAGTTCGCTCAGCTCGTCGCCGGGCGCGAGCCCGTTCGCGGTGGTCACCGAGCGACCCTCGGCACGCACGGCGGGGTAGAGGCACGAGTGCACTGCTGTGCCGTCGACGAGCACGGCGCACGCGCCGCAGTCTCCAGCGTCGCAACCCTTCTTGACCTCGGTGTGTCCCGTCTCGCGCAGGTACGTGCGCAGGGACTGACCCGGCCGCGGCGCACCCTCGATGGGGCCGCCGTTCACCTCCATCTTCACGAGGCCTCCGTCTCGGCAAGATCGGCGACGACGCGCTCAGCGAGCACGCCGGCAAGGTGGTGACGCCAGTCGGCGGAGCCGAGAGCGTCGGTATAGAACGTGGTCGCCTGCCGCGCGGCCGACGCGGCGTCGGCGGTAGACGGGAGCGCGTCGAAGCGCGCGACGTGGGGCGCGTAGGTGGCTGCGGTCACCACGAGCGTGGTGGTGCCGGAGGCGTCGATCCTGCCCGTCACTACTGCCCCGGAGCGGCCCAGCTCGGCGAGCGCGACCTTGTGGAGCGCTGTGCGACCCGCGAGTGCCGCCGCAGGGATGTCCACGGCGCGCACCACCTCTCCCGTAGCGAGGCTCGACAGACCGTTGCCCACGGGGATCTGAGCGACAGGCACCGTCCGCACTCCGCCGTCGGGCTCCCAGATCTCCGCCGTCGCATCCAGCGTCACGAGCGCGGCCGTCATGGCGCCCGCGGCGTAGGCGCGGCAGATGTTGCCCACCACAGTGGCCTCGTTCCAGATCTTGAACGACGCGAGGAGGGCGTTAGCGGCCTCGGCAAACAGGGCCATGGCAGGAGCGTCGGCGCGCGCGGGCTCGTTCAGTAGCCGCGCGATGGTGCACGTGGCGCCAATGCGAAGCCCCGCGTCGGACCATTCGATCGGCTCCCACGGCATCGTCATGATGTCCACCAGCCCAGTGAGGTCCCTGTTGGGCTCGGAGAACACCCATGTGCCCCCTGCCAGGTACGTCTCGCCCGGCGCGAGCGCCAGGTCGTCGCGCGAGGAAGCGCGGCGATAGCTCGCGACGCTCGTCAGATCCATCTTCTCGCCTTCGTGGTGGGATGCGGGGGCCTGTGGTGGGGCCAGTCAAACACGCGCCAACGTCACGAAATGATCACAGCGGCAGGAATTTACGGGGGCGAAACACAACGCCGTATGTTCATGAAATCTACAGTCCCTACTTTCGTGCTGTGCCGGTTCGGGACGTCAAGACCCGCCGCGAGGCGGACCGGCACAATGGCCCCCCATGCTCGCGGCAGGCATGCCCTTAGAAGGGGAATCAATGCTCTCCACCCTGATTGGTAGCGCACGTCAGCGCACCGTCGCCGCAGCCTTCACCGCGGCCGCCGCCCTCTCGCTCGCCGCGTGCTCTTCCGACGCCGAGGCCGACGACCCCACTTCCGCCGCCACGTCCGGCGCCACCGAGGACGTAGCTGCCTCGTTCGGCGACCTGACGGTGCAGCTGTCGTGGATCAAGAACGAGGAGTTCTCCGGCGAGTTCTTCGCCGATGCGAACGGCTACTACACCGAGGCAGGCTTTGACAGCGTGAACCTGGTGCCCGGCCCCTCGACCGGTGTGGCCGAGCTTGTCTCCGGCACCGTTGACGTGGCCCTGTCCGACGCCGTCTCGATCGGCGCCGCCGTCGCGTCCGAGGGTGCGCCACTCAAGATCATCGGCACCACGTACCAGAAGAACCCCTTCACCGTCCTGTCGCTGGCCGACGGCGGCAACATCCTCACGCCCGAGGACATGATCGGTAAGAAGATCGGCGTCCAGGACTCGAACACCTCGCTGTTCATGGCCCTGCTGGCCGCCAACGGCATCTCGCCCGACGAGCTCGAGATTGTGCCCGTGCAGTACGACCCGGCTCCGCTGACCAACGGCGAGGTCGACGGCTTCATCGCGTACCTCACGAACGAGTCGATCACCGTCGAGGCCGCTGGCTACGCGACGGCAAACCTGCCCTTCGCGGACAACGGCCTGCCGTTCGTCGCCGAGACCGTCACGGTGACGGACGACTCGATCGCCAACAACCGTGAAGCCCTCAAGGCGTTCCTGTACGCCGAGATCAAGGGCTGGACCGACGCCGTGAATGACCCGGCGGAGGGCGCGCGTCTCGCGTACGAGGTGTACGGCGCTGACCTCGGTCTCGACCCCACCAACTCCGAGGCCGGCGCCATCAAGCAGGCCGAGGAGCTCGTCACCTCGGACGAGACCGCTGCGAATGGCCTCTTCACGATCTCGGACGCCCTGCAGGCCTCGACCATCGAGTCGCTGGCTGGTGCGGGCATCACGCTCGAGGCCTCGGACCTGTTCGACCTGAGCCTCCTGCAGGAGGTCTACGACGAGCACCCCGAGCTCATCAACTACGCGGTGTAAGTTCCGGGATTCAAGGAACACAGCGCGTGACTGCTGCTGACAAGGCCGGTGTCCAGGGTGCAGCCCTGGGCACCGGCCTGCAGATTTCTGGCCTGAGCAAGGTGTTCACGACGCGCGGTCGCACAGTGACCGCATTGCAGGACACCGATCTCCACACTGACCAGGGCTCGTTCCTGGCGCTGCTGGGCCCCTCGGGCTGCGGCAAGTCCACCATCCTGCGCATCCTCGCGGGCCTCGAGAACCCCACGAGCGGCACCACGCGAGTGGACGGCCGGAGCCCCAAGGACCTGCGCGCGTACAACGAGCTGGGCATCGCGTTTCAGGACTCCGCGCTGCTGCCGTGGCGCTCCGTGTACGCCAACATCAAGCTTCCGTTCGAGGTGGCAAAGCTGCCCGTCGACCACGACTACATCGAGGAGCTGATCGAGCTAGTGGGCCTCAAGGGGTTCGAGAAGGCCAAGCCCGCTCAGCTCTCCGGCGGTATGCGCCAGCGCGTGTCGATTGCGCGCGCCCTTGTGCTCAAGCCCTCGGTGCTCCTGCTGGACGAGCCGTTCGGCGCGCTGGACGACATGACGCGCCAGAAGCTCAACCTTGAGCTCATGCGCATCCTGGCCGCCAAGCCGGCGACCACGCTGCTCGTGACCCACGGCATCACCGAGGCGATCTTCATGGCGGACCAGGTTGCCGTCATGAGCCCGCGCCCCGGCCGCGTTAAGGAGGTCATGACAATCGACTTGCCGCGCCCGCGCACCCCCGAGATTCAGCGCACCAAGGAGTTCCACGAGTACGTGGACTACGCCTCGGATCTGTTGTTTGGCGAGGGCGGCGCTGCCATGGGGGAGGACGACTGATGGCGCCGCGCCTGCCTCACTGGGCGCTCAGCGCGATCGGCGCCGTGGCGCTCGTGGCCGGCTGGTGGATCCTGTCCATCACGGTGTTCGCGAACGTGGGCTCCGGCAACACCAAGGCCATCCCGACGCCGCTGCAGGTGATTCAGGGATACGCCGACGTCGGTTGGGGCTTCTACCAGCGCAACTTCTCCGTGACGCTGCTGGAGGCGGCGCAGGGATACCTCTGGGGCAATGGCATCGCCCTCCTGTTCGCCGCCATCGTGCTGCTCGTCCCGCGCCTCGAGGGTGTGGTCATGCAGGTCGCCGTGATCTCGTACTGCATCCCCATCGTGGCGATCGGTCCGCTTATTCTGCTGATCCTTGGCGTGCCTGGCTCCGGTGAGCCGTCCAAGACCGCGATCTTCTTCGCGGGCCTCAGCGTGTTCTTCACCACCGTGGTGGGTTCGCTGCTGGGGCTCAAATCCGCCGACAAGGCAAGCCTCGACGTCGTCGCCGTCTACGGGGGCGGGCGCTGGACGCAGATGCGCAAGGTGCGCATCGTGGCTGCGCTGCCCGCGATCCTCACGGCGCTGCAGATCGCAGTGCCGGCCACGTTCCTCGGTGCCGTGCTCGGCGAGTACTTCGGCAAGGTGGAGGTGGGCATCGGCCCCGCGATGGTGATTGCACAGCAGTCGCTCAACTCGCCGCGCGTGTGGGGTCTCGCCCTCGCATCGGGCGCTGTCGCGCTCATCGGCTATTCGCTGGTGGGGCTCATCACGCGCCTCAGTGCGCCGTGGACGAAGGGAGCCGCGTGATGGTCGACGCCACCGCAACCGCCCCCGAGGCTGTGTCCCACTCCGCCGAGCTCGCCGCGGCGATCCGCAAGGAGTCCCGCACCTCGGCTCTGAAGGCGCTCGGCTCTTCGCTCATGACGTTCGGGCTCACCCTGGTGGCCGTGCTGGTGATCTGGCAGGGCTCCATCTGGGTCTTTGGCCTGCAGCCCTTCGTGGCCAAGGGGCCGCTGGACGTGTATCGCTTCCTGTTCGAGGTGCCAGCCGCGGCCGCCAACCGCTCGCAGCTTGCCTCCGAACTCGGCGAGACCATGGCCGACGCCGTGGTCGGCTTTGCTGCTGGCCTGCTCATTGCGCTCGTGGCGGCCATCGTGTTCCAGCTGTCGAAGGGCATCGAGGCGACCCTCATGCCCATCGCGCTGCTGCTGCGGTCTGTGCCGCTCATCGCGTTCGCGCCCGTGATCATCATGATCTTTGGGCGTGACTTCTGGACCGTGGCCGTCATGGGCGGCATCGTGGTGCTGTTCCCGGCGCTCGTGAACATCGCATTTGGTCTCAAGTCGGCGTCGCCGCACATGCTCGACGTGGTCACCGTGTACGGCGGCAACGCCTGGACAGCACTGCGCAAGGTGGCCCTGCCCTCGTCGCTGCCGGCGTTCTTCGCGGCCGTGCGCATCTCGGTGCCGGGTGCCATCACCGGTGCCTTGCTGGCAGAGTGGCTCGCCACCGGTGGCGGCATCGGCGGCGTGATCAACGGCTACTACGCGCAGGCAAAGTTCTCCAACATGTGGGCGGCGGTGGTGATCGTGACCGCCGTGTCGCTGATCCTCTACAACCTCGTGCTCATCGTGGAGAACACCGTGCTGGCGCGCATGGGCATGCACCCGGACCGCAGGACCTGACGTGACGCCCGTCGAATCCGAGCTTGCGGCCGGGCCGGGACTCGGACCGCATGTGCGCGCGTTGCGCAAGGCGCGCGGGCTCACGCTGGTGACGCTGGCCGAGGCGTCGGGGCTGTCGCACCCGTTCCTCAGCCAGGTGGAGCGGGGCCTTGCGAACCTCTCCCTGGGGTCCCTGCGGCGCATCGCCGTGGCGCTGGAGACGAGTCCCGTGGAGCTCATCGCCGCGGCGGAGGGTGCACTCGACGCTGACCTTCCGCTCATCGAGATCACCCGATCGGGCGACGGTGCCGCGACGCCCTCGTCGTTCGCACAGGGGAGCGCGAAGAGCCTGGCGACCGGGCATCGGCCGTTCCTGCCCATCGTGGTGACGGCGGATGATGCTGGCCACGACGAGAGGTTTGTGCACGCCGAGGACGAGTTTCTGCTGGTGATGCGCGGCGCGATTCATCTGGAGCTCGACGGCGAGGTGCACGCGCTCGCGGAGGGAGACTCCGCCTACTTTGCGGGTGGAGTGACGCACAAGTGGTCCGCCGACGGCCCGAACGTGCAGGTGTTGATCGTCAAGCAGCAGGCCGGCGCGTAGCGAGCCCGGTCGGGCGCACCGCGCCCGCCGACCCTTCGCTTCGCCGACCCTGCGCTTCGCCGCCGCTAGTGGGCGCTCACCCCTCCGCTTGCGCGTCGGGAGCGCCCCAGTGGGCGCTCAGCCCTCCGCGAGTTCCCGCGCCGCCCGGGCCACGCGCCGCGCAATCGCGCGCTCATCGCCGCGGGTGAGCGCGCCATCGGCCACCACTGGCTGGCCCTGCACCAGCGACAACTTCACGGGCGGCAGCGATCCGAGCCCCAGCGCGGCCACGGGATCCGCGATGCCGGTGTGCTCCACGCCGCTCACTTCCCACACCACCACGTCGGCGAGCTTGCCCGCCTCGAGCGAGCCCAGGTGATCGGCGCGCCCCAGCACGCGCGCTCCGCCCATCGTGCCCAGCCTCAGAGCATCGCGAACCGACATCGCAGTGGCGCCATCCCGCAGGCGCGAGGCGAGCGCGGCCTGGCGAATCTCGCCGCCCAGGCGCCCGTGCTCGTTCGACGCCGCGCCGTCGACTCCCAGGCCCACGGGGACGCCGGCATTGACCATCGCGCGCACGGGAGCGATGCCCGCCGCGAGCCGCGCGTTTGACGACGGGCAGTGCGCCACGCCGGTTCCGGTGGCCGCGAAACGCGCGATTGCCGCGTCGTCCAGGTGCACACAGTGCGCCATCCATACGTCGTCGCCCAGCCAGCCGAGCCCCTCGAGGTACTCCGTGGGTGTGGCGCCAAAACGTTTGCGGCAGTACGCCTCCTCCTCGACGGTCTCCGCGCCGTGGGTGTGAAGCCTCACGCTGAGGTCGCGCGCGAGCACGGCCGATTCACGCAGAAGATCCGCCGTCACCGAGAACGGCGAGCACGGGGCGATAGCCACCTGGACCATCGCGTCGGGCGAGGGGTCGTGGTGGGCGGCCACGGCATCGGCCGATGCCTGGAGCGCCGCTGCGGTGGTCTCGACGGCGAAGTCTGGGGGCAGGCCGCCGTCGGACTCACCCAGGTCCATGGAGCCGCGCGTCGCGTGGAGACGCAGGCCGAGCTCGCCCGCCTCGTGCGCGATGGCGCCGACGATGTCGCCAGTGCCGCGCGGAAAGATGTAGTGGTGATCGCCGACGGTGGTGCAGCCCGAGCGGGCGAGCACGGCCATCGCGCCGGCGGCCCCGTCGGCGGTGGAGCGCTCGTCGATGCGCGCCCACGTGGGGTAGAGGGCGACGAGCCAGTCAAACAGGATCGAGTCCTGCGCCCAGCCGCGCGTGAGCCACTGGTACAGGTGGTGGTGCGTGTTGATGAGGCCGGGCGTCACCAGGCAGCCCGATGCGTCGTACCTGGTAGTCGCTCGCTCCCGCAGCTTCTCGGGCGCGGTACCGGCGCCTACGACGACGATGCGAGCGCCTTCGATGGCGACGTATCCAGTGGCGTGCTCGGTACCGGCCGTATCCACAGTGGCAACGTGGCCACCCTCGATCAGTGTGAGTCCCATGGGGGGCACGCTAGCCGGGCCGCGTTTCGTGGGGGTGTCGGCGGGGCTCGCGGACGTCAGGAGGGGTCAGCGCCCACTGGGGCGCTGTGCGGTCCAGCGGGGAGGAGTGGCGACCCACTACTGGGGTGGGGGAGGGTGGCGAGCTCGGGCGAGGGGCGGTTGGCCGCGCGGAGTGTGCACCGGGCGCCGTCACACGTGCATGGTGGAATGGACCCTGTGACCGAGATCCCCGCAGACGCCCCCGCCGCCCGCGCCCGCCATGCCGCGCTTGTGCAGGAGATCGAGGAACATCGCTCGCGCTACTACGGCGATGATGCGCCCACGATCTCCGACGCGGAGTACGACGCGCTCGAGCGTGAGTTGCGCGCGATCGAGGCGCGCTACCCCGAGCTGGTGGAGCCCGATTCGCCCACTTTGACGGTGGGTAGCGCCGGTGTGGCGACGGGCTTTGCCTCGGTCAAGCACCGCGAGCGGATGATGAGCCTTGACAACGCGTTCTCGCTCGAGGATGTCGAGCTGTGGCTCGCGCGCGTGGGCCGCGAGGCGGGGGACCACGAGGTGGTCTGCGAGCCCAAGATCGACGGCCTCTCGATCTCTCTCACGTATGAGAATGGCGTGTTGACGCAGGGCCTGACCCGGGGCGATGGCACGCAGGGCGAGGACGTCACCGCCAACGTGCGCACCATTCGCACCATCCCGGAGCGCCTCGCTGGCGACAGCATCCCCGCGCTCGTGGAGATTCGCGGCGAGGTGTTCATGCCGGTCAAGCAGTTCGAGGCGCTCAACGAGGCGCTGCGCGCGGACGGCAAGGCCCCGTACGCGAACCCGCGCAACACCGCGGCAGGCTCGCTGCGTCAGAAGGACCCAGGCGTCACTGGCCAGCGCCCGCTTGACCTCACCACCTACGCGCTGGGCGCGCTCGAGTGGGGCGACACCGAGCCTGACGCCCGGCTCGAACGGCAGGCAGGCATCTATGACGTGCTTGCCGACTGGGGCCTGCCCGTCACCGAGCACGCGCGCGTGCTGCGGGGTGCCGAGGCTATCGATGGGTTCCTGCGGGAGCTCGAGGCCAAGCGCCACTCATTGGTGCACGAGATCGACGGCGCGGTGCTCAAGGTCAACGACCGCTCGGTGCAGCGTCAGCTGGGCTCCACGAGCCGCGCGCCCCGCTGGGCGATTGCCTACAAGTTCCCGCCCGAGGAGGTGCACACCACGCTCGAGGACATCCGCGTGGACGTGGGTCGTACCGGCCGCGTGACCCCGTACGGCGTGATGACGCCGGTCACCGTGGCTGGCTCCACGGTGGCGTACGCGACGCTCCACAACGCGCATGAGGTGGCCCGCAAGGGCGTGCTGATAGGCGACACCGTGGTGTTGCGCAAGGCCGGCGATGTGATCCCCGAGATCGTGGGGCCCGTGGTGGCCGCCCGCACGGGCGCCGAGCGCGAGTGGACGATGCCGGCCGAGTGCCCCTCGTGCGGCACCTTGCTCGCCGAGCAGAAGGAGGGCGACAAGGACCTCCGCTGCCCCAACAGCCAGTTCTGCCCCGCGCAGATCACGGATCGCATCGCGTTCATCGGCTCGCGCGGCGCGCTCGATGTGGAGGTGCTGGGCGAGAAGGCCGCGGCGGCGCTCGTGGAGTCCGGCGTGCTCGCCAACGAGGCGGCCCTCTTTGACCTCACGGAAGACGACCTGCGCCGCGTGCCGATGCTCACGTACGAGGTGGACGAGAAGCTCACCAAGAAGCAGATCGAGGCCGGGGTTGAGGGCCGCAAGGCGGGCGACGTCGCCGAGAACGGCCGCAAGCTGCTCGCCAACCTTGCCGATGCCCGCACGCGCCCGCTGTGGCGCGTGATTGTCTCGCTGAGCATCCGGCACGTGGGGCCCACGGCGTCTCGCGCACTCGCGACGGCGTTTGTCTCGATGGACGCGATTCGCGCGGCCGACGAGGTGGCGCTCGCGGACGTGGACGGCGTGGGGCCCGTGATCGCGAGGTCGGTGATCGAGTGGTTCACGGTTGACTGGCATGTGGACATCGTCGAGCGCTGGGCCGCGGCCGGGGTGCGCATGGAGGACGAGCGCGACGAGTCAACCCCGCAGACGCTGGCTGGGCTGACGATAGTGGCCACGGGCTCGCTCGAGGGCTTCACGCGTGACGGCGTGAAGGAGGCGATCATCTCGCGCGGCGGCAAGGCATCCGGGTCAGTTTCAAAGAACACCGACTTTGTGGTGGTGGGCGAGAACGCTGGATCCAAGGCGACGAAGGCCGAGGAATTGGGCCTCCGCATCCTCTCCGAGGCTGAGTTTGTGGCGCTTCTAGAGGGCGGTCCGGAGGCAGTCTAGCCGTCGCCGATGCGTTCAGAGAGTGGGGGTGGCGCAGGGCTCGCCGCACCGCCTACATTGGAGCACGAAGCGCCGAGACTCTTGGGGCTGTGGGGTGCTCACGAGCGCCCACGGTGGCGCTCGCACTTTCACTCGACCGACGATGGCCGCGCATGCGATCGCCGCGCGGGCGTTGTCATCACGTAAGGATGGCAATCATGGGTTCCGCTCTGGCTGAGTCGTGGCCGTGGATCGTGGTCGCGCTGGTTCTCGGCGTGGGCCTTGGCTATGCGCTCAAGGTCGCGATGTCGCGAGCGCCGCAGCCGCTCGCGACCCCCACCGAGGTGTCGACCACGCTTGCCGGGGAGTCCTCGTCCGGCGGAGCGTTGACCGGGACGTCCGAGTCTGCACCGATGCTCGAGCGTGAGGAGGCGCCCGCCGCTCCGTTGGTCGATGCCCCTGTCGCCCTGGTGGCTCCTGCGGCGTCCGCGGCCGCGAGCCAGTCGGCATCGAAGGCAGCGGCCAAGAAGCCAGCCGCCAAGCCGGCGGCCAAGCCCGCCACGAAGCCGGCGGCCAAGCCCGCCGCCAAGCCGGCGGCCAAGCCAGCCACGAAGCCGGCGGCCAAGCCCGCCGCCAAGAAGCCCGCTACGAAGAAGCAGGCGGCGGTCGAGTTCGACGCAGCCGCGGCGAAGGCGGCTATCGGCAAGTCGATCAAGGCCGACGACCTGACGGTGGTCGAGGGCATCGGCCCTCAGATCGCGGGCCTGCTCAAGGCTGACGGCATCGTCACGTGGTCGGCGCTCGCCGCCGCGAACGTCGAGGCGCTGGAGTCGATCCTGACGGCAGGTGGACCGCGCTTTGCGACGCACAAGCCTGGCACGTGGCCCCAGCAGGCCGGCCTGCTGGCAGCCGGAAAGTACGCCGAGTTCAAGAAGTTCACGGACTCGCTCAAGGGCGGCCGCTAAGCGCCTCCTCACGAGGCCCCTTGCGACGCGACCCGTCGCAAGGGGCCTCGTCTCATTCGCTGGCACAAACGCGCCGCGCGTGACTACATTGAGTGAGGCGTCTTCCCCTGGGCGCCGGGATCTAGGAGGCACCGCGCGTGGCTGAAACCGTTCGCATCGTCGAGCCCCACGAGGTAGGTCGACTGCAGGAGATCGGCGAGCTCACCGCGCTCGCATACCTGGCCGATGGCCTGGTGGACGCGGCGCACCCCTATGTACCGCAGTTGCGCAACGCGTCAGAGCGCGCGCAGCATGCGATGCTGTTGGCCATGATCGACGGCGAGCGCGCCGAGGGTCCGCTGGTGGGCACCATCACGCTCGTGCCCCCGGGTTCCCCGTTCGCGGAACTCGCGCAGGACGGCGAGTACGAGTTGCGCATGCTGGCTGTGTCGCCGATGGAGCGCGGCCGCGGCATCGGCGCCGCGCTCACCACCGCAGCGCTGGAGATGGCGGCAGAGCGCGGTGCGGAGCGCGTGGTGTTGTCCACGATGGATACGATGCACGCCGCTCACCGCCTGTACGAGCGCCTCGGCTTCACGCGCCGACAGGATCTCGACTGGGTCGTCGTCGACAACGAGGACGGTACCGTGCGGCAGGTCAGCGCAGACGACCCGAGCTGTGCGCAGCCCGGTGTGAAGCTACTCGGCTATTCGTGGGAGCCCGCGCACTAGTCCCCACTAGACTCGGGGGCATGTCCACCCTCAGCCGCGCAGACGTCGCGCGACTGGCGGCGCTGGCACGCATCGACATGACCGACGAGGACCTGGACCGCTTGTCCGGTCAGCTCGCCGCGATCGTCGATTCCGTTGCCCTCGTCGCCGAGGTCGCCGGCGAAGACGTACCCGCCACTTCGCACCCGATTCCCATGAGCAACGTGCACCGCACCGATGAGGTGCGCCCGTCGCTCACGCAGGATCAGGCGCTCGACGCCGCCCCCGAGGCGGAGGATGGCCGCTTCCGCGTGCCCAAGATCCTGGGGGAGGAAGCATGACCGACTGGACCCGGGCGTCGGCGCTTGAGATGGCCGAGGCCATGGCCGCCGGCACCGTCACCAGCGTGGAGCTGGTGCAGGCTCACCTTGACCGCATCGCAGCCGTGGACGGCGAGGGCACGCCCTCGAACGTGCACGCGTTCCTTCACGTCGACGCGGAGGGTGCCCTGGCGACCGCCGCCGAGGTGGACGCGGACCGCGCCGCAGGCAAGGAGCTTCCGCTGCTCGCAGGCGTGCCGATTGCCGTCAAGGACATCGTGGTGACAAAGGGCATGCCCACGACGGCGGGCTCGCGCATTCTCGAGGGCTGGATGCCCCCGTACGACGCGACGCTCACCACCAAGCTCAAGGCGCAGCGCATGCCCATCCTGGGCAAGACCAACATGGACGAGTTCGCGATGGGCTCGTCCACCGAGCACTCGGGCTACGGCCCCACGCACAACCCGTGGGACCTCGACCGCATCCCCGGCGGCTCGGGAGGCGGCTCGGCCGCGTCGCTCGCCGCCTTCGAGGCGCCGCTCGCGATTGGCTCCGACACGGGTGGCTCGATCCGCCAGCCCGCCGCGGTCACCGGCACCGTGGGAGCCAAGCCGACGTATGGTGGCGTGAGCCGTTACGGCGCGATCGCGCTCGCCTCCTCGCTCGACCAGCTGGGCCCGTGCGGTCGCACGGTGGCCGACACAGCGGCGCTGCACGAGGTCATGGGTGGCCACGACCCGATGGACGCCACGAGCCTCGACGAGCCAGTGCCCGCGTGCCTGGCCGCCGCCCGCGACGGGCGCGAGAACGGCCTCAAGGGCGTGCGGATCGGCGTGGTGAAGGAGCTGGGAGGCGAGGGCTATCAGGCCGGCGTCAGCCAGCGCTTCGAGGAGTCGCTCGAGCACCTGCGCGCCGCCGGCGCCGAGGTGGTCGAGGTGAGCTGCCCGTCCTTCAAGTACGCGCTCGCCGCGTACTACCTGATCCTGCCCTCCGAGGCGTCCAGCAACCTCGCCAAGTTCGACTCGGTGCGGTTTGGCATGCGTGTGGAGAAGGACACGATCGAGAAGACGATGCTCGCGACGCGCGCCGAGGGCTTTGGCGACGAGGTCAAGCGCCGCATCATCCTGGGCACCTACGCGCTCTCGGCCGGCTACTACGACGCGTACTACGGCTCGGCGCAGAAGGTGCGCACGCTCATTCAGCGCGACTTTGCCGCCGCGTTCGAGACGGCCGACGTGCTGGTGAGCCCCACCGCTCCCACCACGCCGTTCAAGCTGGGCGAGCGTCTCGACGACCCGCTGGCCATGTACCTCAACGATGTGGCGACCATTCCGGTGAACCTCGCCGGCGTGCCCGCCATGTCGCTGCCCGCCGGCACCGCGCCGGAGGACGGCCTGCCCGTCGGCTTCCAGATCATCGCCCCCGCGCACGAGGACGCCCGCATGTACCGCGTCGCCGCCGCGCTCGAGAAGGCCCTTGAGGGCGAGTGGGGCGGCCCGTTGACCTCGCTGGCCCCCGAGCTGGAGGTGGTGAAGTGAGCTACACGTACGACGAGGCCATGAAGGACTTCGATCCCGTCTTCGGCATCGAGGTCCACGTGGAGCTCAACACCAAGACCAAGATGTTCTGCGGCTGCGCGAACGAGTTTGGCGCGGAGCCCAACACCAACGTGTGCCCCGTGTGCCTCGGTCTCCCAGGCTCGATGCCGGTCACGAACGAGAAGGCCGTCGAGTCAGCGATCCGCCTGGGACTCGCGCTCGGCTGCTCGATCCGCGAGTCCTCGCGCTTTGCGCGCAAGAACTACTTCTACCCGGACCTCGCGAAGGACTACCAGATCTCGCAGTACGACGAGCCGACCTCGTACGAGGGCGAGCTCGACGTGGTGCTTGACGACGGCACGGTGTTCACCGTGGGCATCGAGCGCGCTCACATGGAGGAGGACGCCGGCAAGAACACCCACGTGGGTGGCTCCGGCGGCATCCAGGGTGCGGACTACTCGCTGGTGGACTACAACCGCGGCGGCGTGCCGCTCGTGGAGATCGTCACCAAGACCATCGAGGGCGCGGGCGAGCGCACCGCCGAGGTGGCGCGCGCCTACGTGGCCACGATCCGCGACATCGTGCGCGGCCTTGGCATCTCGGACGGCCGCATGGAGCAGGGTCGCCTGCGCGCGGACGTCAACCTGTCGCTGCGTCCCAAGGCGGCCGACGGCGAGGACCAGTCCGCGGTGCCGTTCGGCAAGCGCTCCGAGACAAAGAACGTGAACTCGCTGCGCGCGATCGAGCGCGCGATTCACTTTGAGGTGGGCCGCCAGGCGGACCTGCTGTCCAAGGGCGAGCCCGTGGTGCAAGAGACGCGTCACTGGCACGAGGACACCAACTCCACCACGCCCGGTCGCTCCAAGGAGCAGGCGGAGGACTACCGCTACTTCCCGGAACCTGACCTGCTTCCCGTGGAGCCCTCGCGCGAGTGGGTCGAGGAGCTGCGGGGCACCATCCCCGAGCACCCCGCCAAGATGCGTGCGCGCCTGCAGGAGGAGTGGGGCTTCAGCGACCTCGAGATGCGCGACGCCGTGGCGGCCGACGCCTTGGTGCTCATCTCCGACACCGTCGCCGCTGGCGCCCCCGCCCAGGCGGCCCGCAAGTGGTGGATGGGCGAGCTTGCCCGCACCGCCAACGAGCGCGAGTTCACGCTGCCCGAGCTGCCGGTGACCCCGGCGGACATCGCGGAGTTGCAGGGCCTCATCGACTCCGGTCGCATCAACGACAAGATCGCCCGCCAGGTGCTGGCAGGCGTGCTTGACGGCGAGGGTGCCCCCACGGCGATCGTCGAGGCCCGCGGCCTCGAGGTGGTCTCGGACGACTCGGCCTTGGAGGCCGCGGTGGACGAGGCGCTCGCCGCTCAGCCCGACGTGCTGGCAAAGATCCAGGAGGGCAAGGTCCAGGCGGCCGGCGCCATCGTGGGCGCCGTCATGAAGGCCACCAAGGGTCAGGCCGATGCCGGTCGTGTGCGCGAGATCATCCTCGCGCGCGCGGGGGTCGAGGGCTAGCTCTCACACGGTTCCGACGCGGCGGGTTCCCCTGGGGACCCGCCGCGTTGCTGTCTGTGCGCTCTGGTGCGCGAGTAGGCTCGTACCAGGCGCGACGCTCGCGCCGCGAGGAGGCCGACGATGGCTCACGTGCCCACGATCGCCCCGGTGGTCGCCGCCAAGGGGGAGGGACTTGTGTGCGCCCTGACGGTGGACGACGGACCCAACGGCCGCGACACCGAGACCCTGCTGGACGGCCTCAAGGAGCGCGGCATCCGCGCGGTATTCGCCGTCATCGGAGAACAGATCGAGGCCCCCGGCGGCGCGTATCTGCTGCGCCGCGCGGTGGCCGAGGGGCACGTGCTGTGCAATCACTCGACGTCGTTCGCCGACATGGGCGACTGGTCGCCGGAGGCGGTGCGCGAGGACATGCTCCGCAACCTCACGATCATCCGCGAGGCCCTCGGCGACCCCAAGGCGCCCGTGCCGTTTTGGCGTGCCCCCAACGGATCGTGGGGAGTCACGGCCGAGGTGGCCGTGGAGCTGGGCATGCAGCCGCTCGCGGTGGCCAACGTGATCGAGGACTGGCTCGAGCAGGATGTGGACGTGCTCGCGGAGCGACTTCGCCGCGCGACCACGCCCGGCGAACTGGTGCTCGTGCATGACGGCGGGGGAGACAGGGCCGGCACCGTCGCCGCGACCCTGCGCGTGGTCGACGAGAGGCTGGCCGCGGGCTGGGCCTTCACGCTGCCCATTGGGGCCGAGTAGGAGACCCGTCCAGAGCATCGGCGATCTTCCCGCAGCCGTACCATTGGTATATCGTTAAACCAACGATGTCATCCAATGGAGGAAGACCATGCCTCGCACCGCGCGCGCCGTCATCGACCTGGACGTCACAGGTCCCGTCATCAGCCGACACCTGTACGGCCACTTCGCCGAACACCTTGGACGATGCATCTACGGCGGCTTCTGGGTGGGCGAGGACTCGCCGCTGCCGAACGTGGGCGGGCTGCGCGCCGATGTGGTCGAGGCCCTCCGCGCGCTGAGCGTGCCCAACCTGCGCTGGCCGGGCGGCTGCTTTGCCGACGAATACCACTGGCGCGACGGCATCGGCCCCCGCGAGGAGCGCCCCACGATGGTCAACACCAACTGGGGCAACGTGGTGGAGGACAACTCGTTCGGCACTCACGAGTTCATGGCCCTGTGCGAGGCGCTCGGCGCGGACGCGTACGTCAACGGCAACGTGGGCAGCGGCACGGTTCAAGAGATGAGCGACTGGGTCGAGTACCTGACGCGCGACGGCGACAGCCCCATGGCGCGCCTGCGCCGCGAAAACGGCCGCGACGAGCCGTGGAGGGTGCCGTTTTGGGGGCTCGGCAACGAGGCGTGGGGCTGCGGCGGCAACATGTCACCCGAGCACTATGCCGAGGAGGCCAAGCGTTACGGCACGTTCTGCAAGAACCACGGCGACAATGTGCTGACCCGCATCGCCTCCGGCGCGCCCGACGACGACATCCGCTGGACCGAGGCGCTCATGGCCGCCATCACGTGCCGCGGCTGCACGCTCAAGCCTGAGCCGGTGTTCCAGGCGATCTCGTTCCACTATTACTCGCACTCTGGCGAGGGCATCAACACCGTGTCAGCCACCGACTTCACGGACGAGCAATACGCGCGCACGGTGGCCAAGGCGCTCGACATCGACCGCGTCATCCGCGTCCACTCCGCCGTGATGGACGCGCACGATCCCGAGCGGCGCATCGGCCTCATCTGCGACGAGTGGGGCACGTGGTGGAGCGTCGAGCCCGGCACCAACCCCGGTTTTCTGTACCAGCAGAACACGATGCGCGACGCGATCGTCGCTGGCCTGCACCTGGACATCTTCCACCGCCACGCGGAGCGCCTGCGCATGGCCAACATCGCGCAGACTGTCAACGTGCTGCAGGCCATGGTGCTCACCACCGACGACGGCCGGCTGGTGCTCACGCCCACATATCACGTGTTCGCGATGAACGCTGGCCACCAGGACGCGACGCGGCTCGCCACCAGCATCCTCGCGGCGCCGACGCTGGCTTGCGACGGTGAGGACCTTCCGGCGCTCTCGGTGTCGGCGAGCATGCGCGAGGGCAGTGCGCGTGACGGCAGCGCGCTCGTGTCGCTCACGCACGCGGGCCTTGACGGAGACCTCGAGGTGGCGATCGACCTGCGGGGGCGCGAGGCCATGGTGAGGCGCGCGCGTGTGCTCGCGAGCGACTCCGTGAGGGATGTGAACGACTTCGATGCCCCGGAGCGCGTTGCTCCGCGCGACCTGGAAGCCTCCGTGGACGCGGGCGTGCTGCGCGTGACGCTCCCGCCGCACAGCTTTGCCACGGTGGAGCTTGAGCTGGGGGCGACGACCTTCTAGGCGCCCGATCGCGTGGACCCGCGCACAGCGAGTGAGGCGGTGGGGACCACTTGCTCTGCGGGGGAGGCGGCGCCGTCGAGTCGGGCGAGCAGCAGTCGTACCGCCTCGGCCGCGAGTCGCTCGTTGTCGGGATCCACGCTCGTGAGCGTCGGCACCCCGTAGGCGCCTGACTCGGTGTTGTCCCAGCCCACCACCTGCACGTCGCCCGGCACGGAGAGGCCTCGCTGGGACAAGCCGGCGAGGGCGCCAAGTGCAGCCGTGTCCGTGAGGGCAAGCACCGCATCAAAGCCGACGCCTGCGTCGGCCAGCCGCGTGACGGCCGCGTAGCCCGCGGCCAGGTCCACGCCGCCCTCGATGACCAGGGATGGCTCCGGCGCGAGCCCCGCTGCGGCGAGCGCCTCGACATGGCCCCGCGTGCGCGACGCACTCATGGACTCGCCGTCTTTGAGGCTGCCGCCCACCACCGCGATGCGGCGCGCGCCGCGCGCCAGCAGATGCTCAGTGGCGAGCCGCGCGCCTCCCACGTTGTCCATCGCCACGTGGTCCACACCAGCCGACATCCCGCGCTCGCCGAGCGCCACCACGGGCCTCGTCGCGTGTGCCTCCGCGAGATCGTCGGCATCGGCCCGGGTAAGGCTCATGATGAGGCCGTCGTACGCGCTGAGGCGAGATCTCTCAAGCAGCGCGAGCTCATCCGAGAGGGCTCCGCCGGTGCGCTCCACCACGAGCCGCAGGCCCGATGCCGCGAGTCGGTCCGCCAGGCGCGTCGCGAGCTCGCCGTAGTAGGGCGCCGAGAAGTCGGGCACTGCGAGGGCGATCACGCCAGTGCGCCCTTGGCGCAGTTGGCGCGCTGCGACGTTGACCTGGTAGCCCAGCGCATCGATGGCCGCGAGCACGCGTGCGCGCGTCTCGTCGCTCACGCGTGCAGCGCGGTCGTTCACCACGTTGGAGACAGTCATCACCGAGACATCCGCCGCACGCGCCACATCGGCCATCGTGGCCCTCGGGGTGCCCGCGCTCGCGCTCATGGTGACCATCATGCCCGCCCTCGCCGCCGCCAAGAGGCGAGGGCGGGTCTTCTAGGAGGCCGGTGTAACGATGACGTCCACCGTGCGCGCGTCGTCGGGCGTGGGGGAGGTGGCCTCGCCCGTCAACGCAAGGGTTGCGGTGGTCTCCTTGTCAGCGCACGAGGCACCTACCCAGAGCTCGACCGCGCCGGGCTCCACCACACGCGTCATCGACGCATCGGAGAAGGCCAGGCGAGTGGTGGGCACGCTCATCTCCACCGTCACTGTCTCGCTCGGATCAAGCTCCACGCGCGCGTAGCCCACGAGCTGTGCGAGGGGGCGCGTGACTGACCTGTATGGCTGGTGTGCGTAGAGCTGCACCACGTCCGCGCCCCTGCGGTCTCCCGTGTTTGTCACGGTGACGGAGGCGACGAATCGCCCGCGCGTGGCGCATTCGGCGTCCACTGTGAGGTTGCTGTGCGCGAACGTCGTGTAGCTGAGGCCATAGCCAAAGGGCCGCGTGGGCGTCGAGTCAAGCGACGTGATCTCGTTGGGCCCGCCCAGGAACGGGTGCAGGTACGAGTACGGCTGCGAGCCCGCGGAGCGCGGTAGCGACACCGGCAAGCGCCCGCCGGGGTTGACGTCGCCGGACAGGATCGCGGCGATCGCGCGGCCGCCCTCCTCGCCCGGGAAGAACGACTGCAGCACCGCAGCGGGGGCGTTGTCGCCGTCGAGCGCCCAGTCCAGAGCGTAGGGCCGGCCAGTGAGCAGCACCATCACCACGGGAGTGCCGGTGGCCACGAGGGCTTCCACGAGCTCGCGCTGCACGCCAGGGAGGTCCAGGCTGTCCACGTCGTTTCCCTCGCCCACGGTGCCGCGGCCAAACAGGCCGGCACGGTCACCCACGACCACCACCGCCACGTCGGCGTTGCGGGCGGCGGCCACGGCGTCCGCAAAGCCCTCCGTGTTCGTGCCCTCCACGTCGCAGCCCGCGGCCACGGTGAACTCGGCGTCGGGGAACCGCTCGCGCATCGCGTCGGCCACCGTGGGGGCCTCAAAGCCGAGCGGGGTCTGCGGGTGGTAGTGCAGCACGTGGTTGGCGAACGCGTAGCAGCCCATGAGCGACGACGAATCGTGCCCGTTGGGCCCGATGAGCGCGATGCGTTGGGGTGCCGCGAGAGGCAGCGCCCCGGTGTTCGACAGCAGGATGACAGACTCCTCCGCGACGCGGCGCGCGGCCGCCCGATGCGCGGGGGAGTCGAGGTCGATCTCGGTGGGCGGCTCGGCGAAGTCCTCGTCGAGCAGGCCCAGCTCCTCCTTCTGGAGCAGCACGCGAGCGAGCGCCGTGTCGATGTCGGCCATGGTGGCGTCGTCGATCGCGCCGTCCAGCAGGGTGGGATAGGCGTCGGCGGTGGGAAGCTCCACGTCGATGCCGGCGTGCAGGGCGCGGGCCGCGGCGGCGGCGAGATCGGGGGAAACCTTGTGGGTCGAGTGCAGGAAGGCCACCGCAAAGTAGTCGGCCACCACCACGCCGTCAAAGCCCCACTCGCCCCGCAGCACGTCGGTGAGATACTTGCGCGTGCTGGCGACCGGAACGCCGTCAATCTCGGCGTAAGAGTTCATCACGGATCGCACGCCACCATCGCGCACGGCCATCTCAAAGGGCGGCAGGAACACATCGTTGATCTCGCGCGGCCCCGCGTGCACCGGGGCGTGGTTGCGTCCCGCGCGGGAGCCGGAGTAGCCCACGAAGTGCTTGAGCGTCGCGTGCACGCCCTCGGCCTGCAGGCCGCGCACGTACGCGGTGCCGAGCGTGCCTACCAAGTACGGGTCCTCGCCGATGCACTCGTCCACGCGCCCCCAGCGCGCGTCGCGAATCACGTCGAGCACCGGCGCGAGGCCCTGGTGAATGCCCAGCTCGCGCATCG
Organism: Demequina lutea; assembly: GCA_003246255.1. Lineage (GTDB taxonomy): Bacteria > Actinomycetota > Actinomycetes > Actinomycetales > Demequinaceae > Demequina > Demequina lutea_A. The sequence continues at coordinate 26,607 of QKAX01000113.1, read as the reverse complement.
ACCCACCGATGGTGCGCGCCATCTGGTCAACGGCGTCGGGATCAAACGTGGCGCCCCACGCGAGGGGAGTGGGGAAGGTGGCGGCCTTCCACGCCGCGAGGCCCGTGAGGCACTCCTCGTGGACGAGCGCGGGGATGCCCACGCGACTCACCTTCTTGAGGCGGCGCTGCTCGGCCCACAGCCACGCGGCGCGCTCGATCGGGTCGACGGGCCTGGTGCCGTACACCCTGGTGAGGTGGCCAAGGCCGTGCGCGGTGACCTCCTCGTAGCGATCTGAGGACACCATTTCGTCCGCCATGGGCGCCACGATCTCGTCGCCTTGGTCTACCCAGAAACCGACGAGCTGGGCAAGCTTCTCTTCCACCGTCATGCGGGCGATCAGGTCCGCGACGCGGGCCGATGCCGCGCTGGTGTCCGTGTGAGGCACGTTCCTTCTACTTTCTTGTCACGCGGGTGGGGGCATGGGTACCCCCACCCGCGACGGAGTGTCAGCCCTTGACGGCGCCCGTGAGGCCGCCGACGATGCGCCGTTCGAACAGGCTGAAGAACACGAGCGCAGGCAGCATCGACAGTGAGGTAAAGGCAAGCACCTTGGCCGTGTCGACGGAGTACTGCGACGCGAAGTACTGCACGCCCAGGGGCAGCGTGTACTTCTCCGTGTCGCTCAGCAGGAACAGCGGCAACATGTAGGAGTTCCAGCTCGCAATGAAGGCGAGGATTCCCACCGTGATGACCGCAGGCATTGACAGCGGAATCACCATGCGCCAGAAGAACCCGAGTCGGCTGCAGCCATCGATGAAGGCCGCCTCTTCAATCTCCGTGGGCAGCGCTTGGAGGAACGGCACCAGAATGATGATGGTCACCGGCAGCGCGAACGCCACCTGCGGAATGATCACGCCCAGCAGGTTGTCCGTCAGGCCCAGATCCCTCACCAGGATGTACAACGGGGTGATGGCCACCGTCATGGGGAACATGAGGCCCGCAGCAAACGCGCCGTACATGAGGCCACGGCCGCGGAAGCGGTAGCGAGCCAGGACGTATGCGGCCATCACTCCCAGCACCACGACAAACAGCGTGGTGCCCACGGCGGCAATGGTCGAATTGAGAGCCTCTTGCCAGAACGTCCCGCCCTTGAGGACGTCGACGTAGTTCTCCCAGTGCCACTCGGTGGGAAGCCCCGAGGGGTCTGTGGTGATGTCCGCGTTCGAGCGGAAGCCTCCCAGGATGATGTACACCACCGGTGCCAGGATCAACGACACGAGCGCGAGCGCCACGAAGTAGACGGCAAACTGTGCAGGACTGATGCGGCGGCGGGGTGTCACCTTGCGTGAAGGCCTCGCCTCGCGCATCGGCTTTGCGGCAATCGCGGTCATGCGGCACCTCCCGTCACGGCACCCTGCGTGTCACGGCGGAGCACAAAGCGCTGGTAGACGAGCGCAAAGATCAACGAAATGAAGAAGATGACCACTGCGACCGCGCTTCCGTAGCCGTATTGCCCCGCGCCGCGGCCCGAGACCACCATGTACGTGGCCATCGTGGAAGTACCGGCAACCTTCGCCACGTACTGACCCCAGATGATGTACACGAGATCGAACAGCTGCAGTGAGCCGATCATCGACAAGAACGCCCAGATGCGGATGGTGGGGGCGAGCAGGGGGAGCGTGATGCGGCGCTGAATCTGCCAATACGACGCACCGTCGATCGCCGCAGCCTCCATCACCTCGGTAGGGATGCCCTGCAGGCCGGCCAAGAAGAGAATCACGGCAAAGCCGACATACTTCCACGTGATAATCGCCATGAGCGACCACAGCGCGATCTTGGGATCGGAGAGCCAGTCGCGGGTCCACGACTCGAGCCCCACCTTGGTGAGCAGGTCATTGAGCGCACCCGACGTGGCGAGCATGAGCCGCCAGCCGGTGCCGACGACGACCTCAGCGATCACATAGGGCACAAAGATCAGAACGCGAAGCACGGACTGGAACTTGAGCTGCCGGTTCAGCAGCAGTGCGAGTCCGATCGCGATGGGGCCCTGAAGCACCAAGGAGAGCACGATGATCTCAATGTTGTGCCACAGCGCCTGGTGGAAATCGGGGTCCGTGAGGATATCCACGTAGTTGCGGATTCCCACAAAATTCGTGGCGGGCCCAAAGCCGCTCCACGCGAAGAAGCCGTAGTACGCCGCCATCGCCACAGGGAAGATGACGAACGCGAAGAAGACGATGAGGGCTGGCCCGGCGAGCAGGGCGATCTCGCCCCGCGTTCGCCAGGAAGTGGTCCGGCGGCGGCGGGACGGGGACGACGCCTGGGCGTCGCCCCCGTCCGTGCTGGCTGCCGCGGACGAGTTGGCCCCGGTGAGGGGGGTCTCGTTCAGGGTTGCCATGGTGCTATGTACCTCAGGACTCCTGGGCAGCGGCCTCGTTGACCGCGTCCACCAGATCCTGAGCCGTACCGGATCCTGCGAGCAGGTCCACGACGGCCACGTTGAGGGCGTTGCCCACGTTCTGGCCGTACATGGTGTCCAGCCACAGCATCACGTACGGGGCGTCGTTGTAGGCGGTCAGCAGGTTGCTGAGCGCCGGATCGGTCACCGAGCTCTCCTGGGCGTACTTGTTGGCGGGGATCGTCTGGAACGCCGCCGCGTACTTCTCCTGGTTCTCCTGCGTGGAGATGAACTCGAGGAAGTCCACGCACTCGGCGGGAGCGTCCACGTAGCAGGCGTAGCCGTCGGCTCCACCCATCATCGCGCCGGGCGTTCCGTCTCCACCGTCAATCTCGGGGAAGGGGAACCATGCGAGGTCGGGCAGCGGCTGCTCGTCGGGCGTGAGAGACGCGATGACACCGGGGTCCCACGCCCCCATGAGCTCCATACCGGCGAGGCGGTTGGCCAGGAGGCCAGCCGACGAGCCGGCGCCCTGCTGGGCGGAGGTGGTGAGGAAGCCCTCGTTGAAGGGGTTCGTGGCCACGAAGTCGGCCAGATCCTCACCGGCGCGCAGCCAGCACGGGTCATCGAAGGTGCGCGTGGTGGCGGCCTCGTTCATGACGTCCTGCGAGCACTGGCGCAACGCGAAGTTGTAGTACCAGTGACCGGCCGGCCATGCGTCCTGGGCTCCCACGGCGATGGGCTGGTAGCCCGCCGCCTTGAGCTTGTCCACGGCGCCGTTCAACTCGTCGAGGGTCTTGGGCGTGCTCGAGATGCCTGCGGCGTCAAACACGTCCTGGCTGTAGAAGAAGCCCTCAGGCAGTACGGCGGTGGGAACACCGTAGTACTTGCCGTCGATCATGAACGCGCCGAGTGCGCCGCTCAGGGCGTCCATCGTGTCAGCGGAGAGCTTGTCGGACAGGTCCATGACCTGGCCCGCGGCTACGACGTCGGCCAGCTTGCCGCCGCCTCGCGCCATGAAGATGTCGGGAGCGTCGCCCGAGTTCAGCGCGGTCTGGAGCTTGCCGTCCATGTCCTCGTTCTGAATGGACGTCACGTTGACCGTCACGTTCGGGTTGGCCTCGTGGAACGCGGCCGCCATGTCCTCCCAGTACTGCATGCCGTCGCCAGTAGTGGAGTTCTGCCACAGTTCGAGCTCGACGGGCTGCGCGCCGTCGGCTGAGGTGGAGCCCTCGGAGTCGGTGCTGCTGGTGCAGGCGCTCAGGAGGAGCGCGCCCGCGGCGAGGCCGACTGACGCGGCCATCAACTTCTTTCGCATCATGCGGTGGTACCTGTCTCTCGTCATTGAGTGATGCGCCGGCGTTGGCGCACCGCAACGGGTGGAGGGTGTTGGCACGACCCCGCGCCGCTTCCCCTTGCAACCTCCCGGCATCAGTTGCCGGGCGATCGCCGCCAGTCTTTAACGTGAAACCCGTCGCTGTCAAACGTTTTCAATAAGGTTTTCGATAGCGTTATATTTGCGTGCCATAGGCGCTGGCCAACGGGCGCAGCGCCATCGCACACGACAAAGGAGTCGCCTTGGGTACCTATCGAAATCCCGTCCTGCCTGGCAGTCACCCGGACCCCTCGCTGTGCCGCGTGGGGGACGAGTACTTCATGGCGACGTCGACATTTGAGTACCTTCCCGGGTTGCCGATTCATCGCTCCACGAACCTTGTGGATTGGGAGTTGGTGGGCCACGCGATCCATCGACCTGGGCAGCTCGACTTCACTGGAATTGCCGGATCCAAGGGTCTCTACGCGCCCACGCTGCGTTCTCACGAAGGAACGTTCTACCTGGTATGTACAGTGATTCCGGGCGAAGAAGTGCCGCCTGCGAGGTCCGGGCACTTCCTCGTCACCGCGACCGATCCCGCGGGTCCCTGGAGCGATCCGATCTGGTTCGAGGGCGTCGGCGGCATCGATCCGAGCCTCACTTTTGACGGTGATCGGGTGTGGTTGTGCGGTACCGAGTTGCAGGAGCCGGGGCTGTGGCCGGGGCAGTGCGACGTGTGGCTCACCGAGCTCGATCCGGTCACCTTTCAGCCGATCGGCGACCTGCATGTGATCTGGCGAGGCGCGCTCCTGGGGGCCGGTTGGGCCGAGGGTCCGCACATCTATCCGGCTCGCAACGGAGGTTGGATGCTGATGGCGGCCGAGGGAGGCACCGACCGCGACCATGCCGTGTGCGTCGCGTACGCCGACGACATCACCGGGCCGTACGTGGGCGATATCGGCAATCCGCGCCTCACGCACCGGTTCCTGGGCGACACGGTGCCCATCGCCAACATCGGCCACGCGGACCTCGTGGACGACGCGGAGGGGCGCACGTGGGCGGTCATGCTGGGAACTGTCCAGGCCGACGGCGTCAATGGGCTATGCGGTCGCCAGACCCACCTCGTCCCCGTGACTTGGGAGGGCAACAGGCCGATCTTCTCGCCCGGTTCGGGCCTCGTGGCGCCCGTCATGGAGGCCGATGGTGTGCCCGACCAGCGCGCCTGGCCCGCCGTCGTGACCGATAGCTTCGAGGGCCGCGACCTCGACGGCGAGTGGACCGGCGTGCGCTGGCACCCGCAGGAGTTCGTGACGCTCGGTAAGGGCGGCGTGAGGCTTGCGGCGACCACGACTGAACCGTACGAGGTGGGTCTCACGGCCTTCTTGGGACGGCGAGTTCCGACGCGTCGGTGCACTGTGGGCGCGCGCGTGGCGCTGCGGCCCTCCGGCGACGTCCGGGCCGGCCTGCTGCTGCGCACCACAGAGTCCGCTCTGCTCGAGCTGTCCTTCACGGCCGACGGCCTGGTGCAGCTGGTGCGCGTGGACGACGAGGGGCGGCAGGTGATCGAGGGAGGCACCACGGATCCCGCCCTGGCTCACGACATCGAACTGCGCCTCACCGAGCGTGCGGCCACCGCCGTGTTCGACGGCCAGGTCGTGGCCACAGTCTCTACTGACTACCTCACCACCGGTCGCGCGCTGTGGTTCCTGGGTAGCTGGTGCGGGCCCGTGGCCGTGGGGGAGGGCTACGCCGAAGTGGCGTCGGTGACGCTGCGCATCGACGATGCCGCGGTGACCTTGGCGTAACTCGCGGGGTCGCGGAGCAGGGGCAGGAAGCCCAACTCCGCGGCACCCACGAGGTGCACGCGCGAGCCGAGCTGCGCCCGCTCGATGCGGATGCCGTCCGAGATGGGCGCGAACGAGTCCTTCTGCACCGCGGCGTCGAGCACCGCGGGGGCGGCCGCGTACAGCGAACCGAGGAAGCCACCCAGCACCACGGTGTCGGGGTTGAAGATTGAGATGGCGTTGCCCACCGCGTTGGCGAGCACACCCAGCTGCCGCTGAATCTCGGCACGCACCTTGGGGTCGGCTGCGTTGCGCGCGATCTCGTCGTCGAGATCCACCAGGTCCACGTTGGCAAGTCCGAGGGGCTCGAGCAGGCGCTCGAGGCTCACTTCCGTCTCAAGGCAGCCTCGCCGTCCGCAGTGGCATTGCTCGCGACCTCCGGCCACTGCCGTGTGGCCAAACTCCCCACCGAACCCGTCGCGGCCCCGCAGGGTGAGGCCGTCGATGACGGCGCCTCCTCCGATTCCGGACCTCGATCCGTTGAGGTACACGAGGTCGCTCACGCCGCGGCCGGCGCCAAAGACTGTCTCCGCCACGGTTGCCACACGGGCGTCGTTGCGCACCACTACGGGAACCCCAAGTGCGCGCGAGAGCTTCTCGCCGAGCGGCTCGTTTGTCCAGTCGAGGTGAGGTGCCCTCACCACGAAGGAGTCGTCGGACCTGACGAGGCCGGGCACGGCCACGCCTGCGCCGAGCAACACTGTGTCGTCGCTCATGGACGCGGCGAGCGCGCGATACGCGTCCGCCACCACTTCGATGGTCTGCTCCACAGTGGGGGGAGCTGACCACTCGTGGCGCATGCGCTCGTGAACTGTGCCGCCAAGGCCCACGAGGCCTATCGTGACGGCGTCGGTGTCGGGGTTGATGGCGAGCACTGTGACGTCTGCGCGGGGATACACGTGCGGGCTAGGGCGGCCCCGTGAGGAGTGCTCCGCGGGGGCCACCTCGCGCACGAGTCCCAGGTCCGTCAGCTCCGCGACCAGCGCGCCCACTGTGGAGCGGTTCAGCCCGCTCTGGCGCGTCAGCTCCGCGCGCGACATCCCCGGGCGGTGATGGACCGCTGTAAGGATGGTGGAGAGGTTATGGCGTCGCGTCGCGTCGACCCGGCTTCCCTTTCCGGACGCAAGCGAGCGCGCCACCGTCACCTGGGGCTTTGCCCCCGACATGTCAGCCGTGGTGACGATGGCGCGCTCCCTATGCGAATGGATTACGCCGTGCCGGAGCGGCGGCGGTTGACTACGTCGAAGGCTACAGCGGCCAGCAGCACGAGGCCCTTAATGACCTGCTGCCACGCCGAGTCAACGCCCGCGATCGAGAGTCCCTGGTTCAGCACGCCCATGACGAGCGCTCCGATCACGGCGCCGGAGACCTTGCCGACGCCGCCCTGCACCGCGGCGCCACCGATGAACACCGACGCAATGGCGTCGAGCTCGTAGAAGTTACCGCCGACGAGACGGCGGCTCCCGCGCGGGCGGTGGTCACGATCGCGGCGACAGCGGCGAGGACGCCGATGTTCACGAAGATGAAGAAGTCCACCCACTTGGTCTTGACGCCGGACATCATGGCGGCGAAGCGGTTGCCACCCATCGCGTAGATGTGGCGCCCGAACACTGTGCGGTTGAGCACGAAGGTGTAGGCGAGCACCAGCACCGCCAGTAGGAACAGCACGTACGGCGTGCCCTGGTAGTTGGCCAGCAGGTACGCGACGTACAGCACAGCTGCCACCACCACGACCGACTTCACGGCAAATACCGCGACGCTCTCGCGAGCAAGGTTGCGGGCCTTGAGCGTGGCACGGGTGCGCACCTGGAGCCCCACGTAGGCGAGTGCACCGACAGCGCCGAGCACCATCGTGAACAGGTCGAGGCCGCCGGCCTCACCCAGGAACTTGGGCACCCAGCCGTTGGCGATCTGGTTGAAGCCGTTAGGAAGGCCGCCGATGGTGCCGCCGGTGAGGAACACGATCGCGAGGCCGCGGTAGATCAGCATGCCCGCCAGCGTCACGATGAACGCTGGCACTCTGACGAAGGCCACCCAGAAGCCCTGCCAGGCTCCCACGAGGCCGCCGATCACGAGGGCGAGCAGGATCGCCACGATCACTGGAAGGCCCCAGTCCTCCATGGCGAGAGCCACGACTGCGCCGATCATCGCCACGAGCGAGCCGACTGAGAGGTCGATGTGGCCGGCGATGATGACCATCACCATGCCGATCGCCAAGACCACCACGTAGGCGTTCTGGCCGATGAGGTTGTTGGGGTTACCCGCTGCGAGCAGGCGACCGCCTGTAAACCAGAACTGGAACAGCAGCACGATGACCAGCAGCGCGCCTACCAGGCCATAATCCCGGGCGTTGATCTTGAGCTGGGGGCGCTTGGCGCCCGCCCGCTCGGCAGTTGCTTCGGACATCGTTAGTTCTCTCCCACTGTCATGAGTTGCATCAGTCGTTCCTGAGTGGCGTCGGCCCTGGGCACGTCGCCGGTAATGCGGCCCTCGGCGATCGTGTAGATCCGATCGCACAGTCCGAGCAGCTCGGGAAGCTCGGACGAGATCACCACCACGGCCTTGCCCTGTGCGGCGAGGTCGTTGATGATGCCGTAGATCTCGTATTTTGCGCCCACGTCAACGCCGCGCGTCGGCTCGTCGAGGATGAGGACCTCGGGAGTGGTGTAGAGCCACTTCGAGAGCACCACCTTCTGCTGGTTGCCTCCAGAGAGCGTGCCCACGTGGCGCGAGACGGTGTCGGTCTTGATGTTGAGTGCCGTGCGGTACTGCTCGGCCACCTCGGCCTCGTCGTGTAGGTCGATGACGCCCCACTTGGACACGCCCGCCATGTTTGCGCCAGTGATGTTGGCGGCGATCGAGGAGATGAGGTTGAGGCCGTAGTGCTTGCGGTCCTCGGTGACGTAGGCGAGGCCGTTGTCGATCGCCTCGTTGACTGTGCGCGTGTGGATCTGTTCGCCTCGGCGGTACACGGTGCCGGTGATCTTGGTGCCGTACTGGCGGCCAAAGAGGCTCATGGCGAGCTCGGTGCGGCCTGCTCCCATGAGGCCGGCGAAGCCCACGATCTCGCCCGCGCGCACAAAGAACGACGCGTCGCTGACCACCTTGCGGCCCGTGTCGACGGGGTGATAGGCGGTCCAGTTCTCCACCCTGAACACCTCGTCGCCGATCTTGGGGTCGCGCGGCGGGAACAGATTGTCAAGCGGGCGTCCCACCATCGAGCGAATGAGGCGCTGCTCCGAGTTGTCCTTGTCGGTCATGGCGAAGCCATCCACCGTGTGACCGTCGCGGATCACCGAGATGGTGTCGGCGATGGACCGAATCTCCTGGAGCTTGTGCGAAATGATGATGCACGTGATCCCCTGATTGCGAAGCCCGCGAATGAGGTCCAGAAGGTGGGCGGAGTCGTCGTCGTTGAGCGCGGCGGTGGGCTCGTCGAGGATGAGGAGCTTGACGTCCTTCGACAGCGCCTTAGCGATCTCGACAAGCTGCTGCTTGCCCACGCCGAGCTGGAGGACGGGGGTGGTGACGTCTTCATTGAGACCCACGCGGTTCAGGAGCTCCTGCGCCTGCGAGTTGGTGTCGTGCCAGTCGATGACGCCGTGGCCCGCCCTCTCGTTGCCGAGGAAGATGTTCTCCGCGATCGACAGATAGGGCGAGAGCGCGAGCTCCTGGTGAATGATGACAATGCCGGCGTCTTCGGAGTCATTGATCGAGCGGAACTCGGCGGGCTTGCCGTCGAACTCGATGGTGCCTTCAAAGTTGCCGTGAGGGTAGACGCCGGAGAGCACCTTCATGAGGGTCGACTTTCCTGCACCGTTCTCACCGCAGATGCCGTGAACCTCGCCGCGGGCGACCTCCAGCGACACGCCGTCGAGGGCGCGTACTCCAGAGAACTCCTTGACGATGTCCGTCATGCGGAGGATGAGATCCGACACGGTATTCCTTCCTGATCGTTGCCAGTTGGTGATGGCGCACCGAGCGGTGGCGGCCGCAGTTGCCCGCAGCCGCCACCGGCTCAGCGGTTGCTAGAGGCCCACGTCCTCGGGCTTGAGGAAGCCGGAGTCAATCAGCTTCGACTGCACCGTGTCGGCCGTGACGACCTCGGGCGTGATCAGGTACGAGGGAACGACCTTGACGCCGTTGTCGTACGTGGTGGTGTCGTTCACCTCGGGCTCCTCGCCGGCGATGATGGACTTGATCATCATCTCGACGCGCTCGCCCAGCAGGCGGGTGTCCTTCCAGACCGTCATCGACTGGTTGCCAGCGAGGATGTTGGTCACGGCAGCCTTGTCGCCGTCCTGGCCCGTGAGGACCGGGAAGTCGTCGGCGGTGTAGCCGGCGTTGACGAGCGACTGCGCGATGCCCACGGCCAGCGAGTCGTTGGGCGAGAGCACCACGTCGACCTTCTGGTCGGTGTAGAACGAGCTCAGGCGGTTGTCCATCTCGGCCTGGGCGTCGTCAGAACCCCAACCCAGGATGCCGATCGACTGCCAGTCGTCCACCGTCGCGGGAGCCTTACCCGACTGAACGACCAGCTGGCCGCTCTCGACGTAGGGGCTCAGCACGTCCCACGCGCCCTTGAAGAAGTAGCGGGCGTTGTTGTCGTCGGGGCTGCCGGCGAAGGGCTCGAAGTTGAACGGGCCGGCGCCATCGGCCAGGCCGAGGGTGTCGACGATGTACTCACCCTGCAGGGTGCCCACCGACTCGTTGTCGAACGTGGCGTAGTAGTCCACGTTGGGCGTGTCGTTGATGAGACGGTCGTACGCAATCACCTTGACGTCGGAGGCGGCGGCCTGCTCGAGCACCGGGCCGAGCGTGGTGCCGTCGATCGACGCGATCACCAGGATGTTGACGCCGTTGGCCACCATGTTCTGGATCTGCGAGATCTGCTGGTCGGTCTCGTTGTCGGCGTACTGGAGGTCCACGGTGCAGCCGTCGGCCTCGAGGCGGGCCTGGAGGCCCTCACCGTCGTTGATCCAGCGCTCAAGCGAGCGGGTGGGCATCGCGATGCCCACGTTGCAGTCACCGCTGACTGCGGGGGCGTCCCCGCCGCCGGCGGCGGCAGAGGTGTCCTCGGACGCGGCGTCCGAGGAGCACGCCGCCATGGACAGTGCCATGGCGCTCAGGCCCGCGGCAATCGCGAGCTTGTTCATCTTGATCATGCGCAGTGTTCCCTTCCTTGTGTGCCGTGCGGCACCTTGCGGTTGCGCTGAACGGGCTCGGAGCCCCGCTACGGTGCGGGACGGTGAGCGCGCTCGTTGGTGATGCGGGATTCCCAAGGAAGGGGGAGAGTGGAGTCAGCGCATGCGCCACGCGACAACGTCGTCGCGGTGAATGCGTCGAACCTCATGCCTCACTCCTTCGTCAGGCTTCCACATCGTGGGCGTCACACTAAGTTGACTCCGCAAACATATACATAGATGGCATGTGTTCGACAACCGAACCCGGAGGGTGTTATCGAAACGTGACTCAGCACCATTTTCGAAACCGAGACCGCAATTTCGACACTTCCGCGTCGAAACCTTTCGAGCGGTTGACACTCCGCATGGAGTGCAATAAGTTTCCACTGACAACTATTGATCGACGATGATCGGAGTGCACACCATGGCGCCCACCCCCACGCGCGAGGACAAGTTCACCTTTGGTCTGTGGACCATCGGCTGGAACGCGCAAGACCCCTTTGGATCCGCGACTCGCGGCCCCCTCAACGCCGTCACCGCCATTCACACGCTCTCGGAGCTGGGCGCCTACGGCATGACGTTCCACGACGACGACCTCTTCCCGTTCGGGTGCTCCGACGCCGACCGCCGTGCCGCGATCGACGCGCTGAAGAAGGCGTGCGATGAGACCGGCATGGTGATTCCGATGATCACCACCAACACGTTCTCGCACCCCGTGTTCAAGGACGGAGGCGTCACCTCCAACGACCGCGATGTGCGCCGCTTCACGATCCGCAAGATCCTGCGCAACATCGACCTCGCCGCCGAGCTGGGCGCAAAGACCTTTGTGATGTGGGGCGGCCGCGAGGGCGCCGAGTACGACTTCTCCAAGGACATCCGCGTGGCGCTCGAGCGCTACCGCGAGGCCGCGAACCTGTTTGGCGCCTACGTGTTGGAGAAGGGCTACGACATCAAGTTTGCGATCGAGCCCAAGCCGAACGAGCCCCGCGGCGACATCCTGCTGCCCACGGTGGGTCACGCCATGGCCTTCATCGAGACCCTCGACCACCCCGAGATGGTGGGCCTCAACCCGGAGGTGGGCCACGAGCAGATGGCCGGACTGAACTTCACCGCAGGCATCGCGCAGGCGCTGTACAACGGCAAGCTCTTCCACATCGACCTCAACGGTCAGCGCGGCATCAAGTACGACCAGGACCTCGTCTTTGGTCACGGCGACCTCTACAACGCGTTCTCGCTTGTGGACCTGCTGGAGAACGGCGGCCCCGACGGTGGCCCCGCCTACACCGGCCCGCGCCACTTCGACTACAAGCCCTCGCGCACTGAGGACATCAACGGTGTGTGGGAGTCTGCCAAGGCGAACATGCGCATGTACCTGCTGCTCAAGGAGCGCGCCGCCGCGTTCCGCGCAGACCCCGAGGTGCAGGAGGCCATCGCGGCCACCAAGCAGCTTGAGCTCGCTCAGACCACCCTCGCCGAGGGGGAGACCACGGCCGACCTTCTGGCCGACACGTCCGCGTACGAGAACTTTGACGCCGACGCGTACTTCGACGGCAAGGGCTTTGGCTTTGTCCGCCTGCAGCAGCTCGCCGCCGAGCACCTGATGGGCGCTCGCGGCTAACTGCCGCCACAGGGCCGGATCGCCTCGCTCCTTCGAGGCGGTCCGGCTCTGACCCGTTTGACCACCCTTCACCCTTCCCACCCCACGGAGACAGCAATGACGCTCGTCGCAGGAGTCGACTCGTCCACCCAGAGTTGCAAGGTCGTGATTCGCGACCTCGATACGGGCGCGATCGTGCGCGCAGGCCGCGCCTCGCACCCCGATGGCACGTCGGTGCACCCGGACCACTGGTGGGACGCGCTTGTGACCGCGATCGCCGATGCAGGCGGCCTCGCTGACGTTGCCGCCATCTCGATTGGTGGACAGCAGCACGGCATGGTCGCGCTCGACTCCGAGGGTCGCGTCGTGCGCGACGCGCTCCTGTGGAACGACACCCGCTCCGCAGGCGCCGCCGCTGATCTCATCTCCGAATTTGGCGCCGACGCGCTGGCCGCACGCACGGGCTTGGTCCCCGTCGCGTCGTTCACCTCCACCAAGTTGCGCTGGCTGCGCGACAACGAGCCTGAGAACGCCGAGCGCGTGGCGGCGGTTGCCCTGCCGCACGACTGGCTGACGTGGCGCCTGCGGGGCTTTGGCCCCGTCGAATCTGCCCCGCTTGGCCCCGTGCTCGACGAGCTCACGACCGACCGCTCCGACGTGTCGGGCACCGGCTACTGGAACCCCGCAACCGGCCAGTACGACCGCGACCTGCTCGTGGCCGCGCTCGGCCACGACGCGATCACCCCGCGCGTGCTCGGCCCCGGGGAGCCCGCCGGCACCGGCATCGTCGACACCGCGTCGGTCGATGCCGCGATGCTCACCGACGTGGTTGTCGGCCCGGGCGCCGGCGACAACGCCGCGGCCGGTCTGGGCCTTGGTGCGGTACCCGGCGACATCGTCGTCTCCCTTGGCACGTCCGGCACCGTGTTCGCCGTCACCGAGAAGACCAGCGAGGATCCGACGGGCATCGTCGCCGGGTTCGCCTCGGCATCGGGCGAGTTCCTGCCGCTCGTGTGCACACTCAACGCGGCGCGCGTGCTTGACGCGTTTGCGCGCGTGCTGGGCGTTGACCACGACGAGCTTGGCAGGCTCGCGCTCGCGGCCGCCCCGGGCGCTGGGGGAGCCGTGCTGGTGCCCTATTTCGAGGGAGAACGCACGCCCAACCTGCCCGACGCGACGGCCACGCTCTTTGGCCTGACGCTGCTGTCTACGACGCGGGAGAACCTCGCGCGCGCCGCCGTCGAGGGCATGCTGTGTGCGCTCGCGGATGGCGTCGAGGCGATCCTCGCGCAGGGCGTGGAGGCCAAGCGCCTGCTGCTCGTGGGTGGCGCCGCACAGAACCCTGCGGTCCAGGCCATCGCGGCCCAGGTGTTTGGCGTGCCCGTGCAGATTCCGACGCCGGGGGAGTACGTGGCCGCCGGAGCCGCCGCGCAGGCGGCGTGGGTCATCACTGGCGCGCGACCCGCGTGGCCCGTCGAGGTGGTCGCCTCGCCGGAGGTGGATCACAAGCCCGCGATTCTTGAGCGTTACCGCAGGGCTGCCGGGACCTACGCGGCGTAACGAGCGCGTGGGCGTCGTGCGACGGCAGTAGGGTCGTGTGGAGCGGCGCGGAGACGCGCCCTCCCTCGACCAGAAAGGCCCTTCTGCATGTCCGTCAACGACGTTGCCGCGCAGGTGCGCGACCTCATGCCCGGCGTGATCGCCGACCTTGAGGAACTCATCGCGATCCCGTCCATTGCCTTCCCGGGCTACGACGAGGCCCCGGTGAACCGCATGGCCGAAACGATGGTGCAGAAGTTCCGCGACGCGGGCTTTGATGACGCGCGGCTCATGGACGTGCCCACCGGCTACCCGCCCATCTATGGCGAGCTCAAGGGCCCCGAGGGCGCGCCCGTGGTGGTGATGTACGCGCACTACGACGTGCAGCCAGCGCATCCCGCGCAGGGCTGGAAGACCGACCCGTGGACGCCTACGCGCGGCGAGGATGGCCGCATCTACGGCCGCGGCGCCGCCGACGACAAGAGCGGTCTTGTCACACACCTCGGCACGCTGCGCGCGCTGCGCGGCAAGCCTCCCGTCACCATCCGCCTGATCATCGAGGGCATGGAAGAGACGGAGAGCAACCTCGAGGCGTTCGTGGAGGACAACCCCGAGCTCTTTGAGTGCGACCTGTTTGTGATCTGTGACATGGGAGGCATTCGCTCCGGCGAGCCCGTGCTCACCACGGCGCTGCGTGGCGACGTGTCGTGCGTGGTCAAGGTGTCAACGCTGGAGCACGGCCTTCACTCAGGAGTCTTTGGCGGCGTGGCGCCCGACGCGATGATGGCGCTCTCGCGCCTCCTCACCTCGCTCGTGGACGACGCGGGAAACGTGGCGGTCGAGGGCGTCACGGGCGGCGCGTGGCAGGGCGCGGATCTGACGGAGGACGACGTGCGGGCCATGGCCGATGTGCTGCCCGGCGTGGGCCTCGTGGGCTCGGGAACAGTTGCTGATCGGCTGTTCGCCAAGCCGTCGATCAACGCGATCGGCGTCGACATGACGTCCATCGCCGAGTCCTCAAATGTGATTTACCCGGAGGCGTCGGCCAAGATCTCGATGCGCATCGTGCCTGGCAGTGACCCCAAGCAGGAGCTGGCGGCGCTCGTGCGCCACCTTGAGACTCACGCGCCGTGGGGTGCCAAAGTGGAGGTGACGCCCATGAAGGCAGCCCCGCCGTACAGCGTGCGCACCGACGGCCCCGGATATGCCGCCGCACGGGAGGCGCTCGAGGAGGCATTTGGCAAGCCCGTCGAGGAGGCCGGGTCGGGCGGCTCGATCCCGCTGCTGCAGACGCTCGAGGATGCGTCGCCGCGCGCGGAGTTCGTGTTGTGGGGTCCGGAGGACATGGCAAAGTCGCGCATTCATGCGTCGGACGAGTCTGTGGATCCCGCCGAGATCGAGCGCATGATCGTGGCCCAGGTGCTGTTGCTGCAGAAGCTGGGCGAGCGCGCGGGCGCCTAGGCCCGGCGTCTCGGCGCGGCCCTGTGCCTAGTGCGGGCGGGGCGGCGCCGTGGTGCCGCGCACCACGAGCTCGGTGGGCACGCGCACGTGGTCGGAGCCCTCCTTGCCGTCGAGGATGCGCAGCAGCATCTCCATGGCGGCGAAGCCCATGGCCTGCAGGGGCTGGCGCACGGTGGTGAGTCCGCGCGGCAGCATCGACGCCTCGGGCACGTCGTCGAAGCCCACTACCGAGAGGTGCTCGGGCACGAGCACGCCCATCTCAGTGGCCACCTCAATCACCCGTAGCGCCATGACGTCGTTGGAGACGAACATGGCGGTGGGGGGCTCGGGAAGCGACAGGAGCGAGCGCGCGGCCTCGCCCGCGAGGCGGGGTTCGTAGCGCGCGTAGAGCAAGAGTGCCTCATCCACTGGCAGGCCCGCATTCTTCATGGCCTCCCGGTAGCCTCCCTCGCGCAGGCGCGACGTGCCCAGATCCTTGCGGCCGCCAATGAAGCCGATCCGCGTGTGGCCCAGCCCGATGAGGTGCGCCGTTCCGTCCCGCGCGCCGGCAAAGCTGTCGGCGTCGATCGTGGGCACCTGATTGGGGCCGTAGTGGGGGTCGATCGCCACTACCGGCACCGTGGTCGCGGCATGCTGGACCGTGGGCGTTGCCATGACGGCGCCGTCGATCAGGGTGCCGCCCAGGCGTGCGATCGAGCGCCGCTCCCATCCCTGCGACCAGCCACCCGCATGGGCGAGCAGTTCGAACTGCGAGCCGCGCGTGGCGCGCGCGGCGCCCTTGAGAAGCTCGGCGGCGTACGGCTCAAAGTCCGCCACCAGGAACCCGAGGATGCCGGTGCTCTTGCTGCGCAGACCCGACGCCGAGAGGTTGGGGACGTAGCCGAGGTCGTCGATGGCGCGCTGCACCTTGGCGACTGTGTGCGGGGCGATTCCGTAGCGCCCGTTGACCACCTTTGACACGGTGGCAATGGACACTCCTGCGAGCTCGGCGACATCGGCGAGCTTCACACGGCCAGTGATCTGCATGGCCCGATGCTACCTGGGACCCGCTCGCATGTAAATCGTTATCGAAAACGTTCCTCGCGTCGATCGCGCCACGCGCCCGAGCTCGCCAGGGTGTCATCACCCCATCTGCCGTGGCAGCGGCGTCGAGTCGCGAGGGGGCGCGGTGCCAGGATGGATGCATGATCACCGTCTCCGTTCCCACCCAGCAGGTTGCCGATGCGATGGGGGAGGTGGGTCGCGATGTGCGCCTGGTGGTCTGGGATCCCTCACAGGCCGACGCGCCGGAGGCTGAGCGCGACGTCATTGACATCGCGACCATTCCGCACTACACGGGTGGGCGCGTCGTGTATGGGCGCCTGAGCGAGTGTGCCAACCTCAAGGTGATCCAGATTCCGTCGGCGGGCTTTGAACACGCGGTGCCGCTCGTGCCCGAGGGGGTGACGCTCGCCAACGCGCATGGTGTGCATGACTCGCGGGTGGCGGAGATGACTCTCGCTCTCATCCTCGCCTCGCGCCGCCTGCTGCCGCGCTTCATCGCCTCGCAGCGCGAGGGTCGCTGGGAGCAGGTGTTCGACAACCGCGGCGCCTACGATTCGCGCGCGCTGATTGTGGGCTACGGGTCGATTGGGCGCGCGATTGCCACGCGTCTGCGCGCCGGCGAGGTGTACGTCGAGGGAGTGGCCAGGAGCGCACGCACCGAGCCCGACGGCACAGTGGTGCACTCCGTGGCCGACCTGCTGGACGTGCTGCCCGACTTTGACATCGTGGTGGTGGTGACGCCTCACGACGAGACCACTGACAAGCTCATCGGCGCGCGCGCTCTTGCCGCCATGCAGGACGACGCGCTGCTGGTGAACGTGGGGCGCGGAAAGGTCGTGGACACCGACGCCCTCGTGGCGGAGCTGCAGTCGGGGCGGCTTCACGCCGCGCTGGATGTCACCGACCCCGAGCCGCTGCCCGAGGGGCACCCGCTGTGGACGGCTCCGCACTGCCTCATCGTGCCGCACGTCGCCGGCGTGGAGAGCCTCAGCAATCGCCGCTTCACCGACGTGCTGAAGGCTCAGATCGAGGCGCTCCGCGAGGGGCGCGAGCCGGTCTTTGCGGTGGCCAAGGGGCCGCACCTGCTGTAGTGGCAACGGCAAGCGCAGGCTAGGACGGGTCCTTGCCGCGCCTGTACGCGGCGAGCGAGACCTCCCGCTCGGCCTTGTGATCCACCATCGGCATCGGGTAGGCGGGGGTGTCAAGGTCCGGGATCCAGCGCAGCCGGTACTCGCGCCGCGGGTCGAACTTCTCGGCCTGGCTCTCCGGGTTAAAGATCCTGAAGTACGGAGCGGCGTCGCGGCCGGTTCCGGCCACCCATTGCCAGTTGAGCTGATTCTGTGCGTGGTCATAGTCGAGCAGCATGCGGCGAAAGTGGTCGGCGCCGCGCTGCCACGGAATGTGAAGATCCTTGATGAGAAAGCTCGCCACGACCATGCGCACGCGGTTATGCATGCTTCCCGTGGCGGCGAGCTCGCGCATCCCCGCGTCCACGAGGGGGAATCCCGTCTCGCCGTTCTGCCAGGCACGATACGCCTCTTCTGCGTCATCGCCGTACGCCCACGAGTCCTCGGGCTGCACGGGAGTGAGGGACTGCTTCATGGCGCTGGGATTGTGGTGAAGCACGTCCGCGTGGAACTCGCGCCACGCGACTTCCGAGATGAACTTGTCGACGGCGGAGCCCAGGCCAGGGTGCTTCGCGGCGGCCTCGTCGGCTGCGGCCAGGATAGTGCGCGGATGGATCTGGCCCCACGCGAGCGGGATCGACAAGTGGGAGGTGACGTCACGATCCGGGCGATCGCGATCGGTCGCGTAGTCCTGGAGGGGGCCGTCGACGAACTCCTCGAGGTGGTCGAGCCACGCCCGCTCGGTGAAGGCTGGCGCGTGTCCCAGGGGATCCTGGCCGTCGGCGTGAGCGGCGATCTGGTCAAGGTCTACATCGGAGTCGAGGGCGACCAACGCGTCGGGATCCGCGGGGCCGGCGGGGGAGCGCCAGCCGTGCTGACGCCACGCCCTGGAGAACGGGGTGTAGACGCGGTACTCAGTGCCATCGGCCTTGAGGATGCGGCCGGGAGCGACCGCGTAGGGGGAGCCGATGAGCTCGAGCGCCAGCCCCTCCTCGGCGAGCGCCGAGGCCACCGCCTCTTGCTCGCGCACGGCGCTGGGCGAGTACTCGCGTTGCGCCCACACAGTCGTGGCGCCCGCCTCCCGGGCTGCGGCAACGAGCACCTCGGCCGGGTTGCCTCTGCGTACTGCGACAGCGCCTCCCGAGTCATGGCGCAGGCTCCACAGCGACTTCGCGAGGTACGCGCGGCGGCGGCCCGACCATCGGACCAGGGGGTCTGACCACGGGAAGACCGCGGCTGCCCCGCCGTGCTTCTGGGCCTCGAGCAGCGCAGGGTTGTCGTTGAGGCGTGCGTCCCTGCGCACCCACCACAGGGCAGTCATGCAGCGGGTTTAGGCGCGGTGCCTGCGAGGGTTCGCCACCGAGCTGACGGCGGCGTCGACCGCGGACACGGGGCCCGTGTGATCGTGCAACGGGGCTGCCACGAGCTGGGCCTCCAACTTGCGCGAGAGTCCATGGCTGAGCGAGGGAAGCGAGCCACTCATCGAGGGCAGCTGGCCCGAGATGTGCGGCTGGGGAGCGTCCACCTGGGCGGCGCGCATTTCGTGAGCAAAGTACCCGCGGGCGGCGGTGAGGAAGCCCACCATGTCGTCGGCGACTGTCACGTCCACGATGTGGCCCTCGACATCGAAGGTGTCGTCAGTGACGAGGAACGAGTAGTCGGGCTGCTTCATGGTGGAGGCACCGAGCGCCGTGAGCGCGGACCTCACCTGCTGAACGCCTGCGAACGTCGAGCCCGGCTCGCACGTAAGGCCCGCGATCGCGACCGGCTTGTCGGAGAGCGCGCTCGTGGGGGCCCCGAGCCAGTCGAGGGCGTTCTTGAGGGTTCCCGTGACGCCGCTCAGGTGCTGCGTGACGAGGATCAGCACGCCATCCATTTCGGCCGCGCGGGCACGGAACCCCGCGAGGGCGTCGGGCAGGTCGTCGCATGGCGCGTAGGGCGGCAAGTCAGCGATGCGCAGGTGCTCCACCGTGGCGCCGTCGCCGATGTACCGCCTCGCGGCGTCGAGCACCTTGGTGTTGAGATCGTCCCCACCAAGGGCACCCATCATGAGCCCGATACGCATGCGCCCTCCTCGTTTCTGCACTGAAGTTCTGTGCAGTGAACGAGGAGGGCGGCCATGTGATTCCCGCTCGTGAGCGGGAGAGGTGCTTAGGCGTTGACCTGAGCGAAGCGCTCCACGTGCGCCACGACGGCCGCGAGGTAGCCCTCGAGGATCGTGCCGAGGGCCTCATCGGCGACCTCGCCGTTCGCGCCGAACGAGCTGGGCGTGATCTGCAGGAAGGTCTCCGGCTGGCCCATGGTGATGGCGTTGAAGTGGCCGAGGATCGCGCGCAGGTGCTGCTGCATCGCGGCCGTGCCGATCGCGCCACCGGAGGCGCCGAGGATGGCGACGGGCTTGCCGTTGAACGAGTTGGTGCCCCACGGACGAGCGGCCCAGTCGAGGGCGTTCTTGAGGCCACCCGGGATGGAACGCGAGTACTCGGGGCTCACGATGATGATGGCGTCCGAGGCCTCGATGGCGGACTTCCACTCGCGACCGGCGGCCGGGTAGTCGGCGTCGTAGTCGGGGGTGTAGATGGGGAGCTCGTTCCAGGCGATCTCCGCCATTTCGACGCCCTCGGGGGCCAGGCCGATGAGGGCCTTCGCCACCTGGCGGTTGATGGACGTGCTGGACTGAGAGCCGACGATGATGCCGATGCGCATGATGTCTCCACTGGCGTGTTGGGGTTGATGTGCGTCGGCGTCGTTGGCGACCTCCACCGTAACGAACGGTGATATGTCAACTATTCCATATGCGAACGCATGCTTTGCACGCCGTCGCGCGCGAGGAGTCGTCACACGTGCTCGTCCGCCCAGATTGCCGCTGCGTCGCGCAGCAGGGCCGCCGCGCGTCCGGTTGGCCCGCCGCGCGTCAGCAAGTGACTGTCGATCTCGACTCTGCGCCCCGAACTCGCACTCAAGCGCGCCGATGGCAGTCACTTGCTGACGGCGCGCGGGTGGGCGCGCCGGCGCTGCGCTGCTCGGGCGCGCGAGCCTGCCCGCCTGCCCGGCCGCATCGGCGCCCGACCTCTACAGGTGCTCGTCCGCCCAGATCGCGGCTGCGTCGCGCAGCAGGGCCGCGGCTCCCGGAGCCACCTCGTCGTAGTTGCGGCGGAACCGCTCGTCGTCCACGTACATCTGTGTGAGGCCCGTGTACGTCTCTCGAGTGGGCGTCCAGAACAGCGATACCCACTCGTAGTGGCGGGCCACGACCTCCTGCACCTCAGGGCTCTCGGCGGCCAGCCCGACGCGCTTGGCGGCTCCCAGCGCCTCCACCACCTCGCGGTGGGTATCCAGGTGGCGCTGCTGGCCGTCCTTGCCGAGGCCCTCCCACTTGGCGTTGGAGCTGTCGACTGCGGCGTCGCCCCAGCGCTCGCGGGCCTCGGGCTCGTACTGCTCGTGATCGAAGCCGTCAAAGATGTGGTCTGGGCTCATGGTCTTGCCTCTCTCCAGGGAGTCGATGGTGCGCGCCACCGTGGCGGCGAGGCGCGCGTACCGGTCGCGCTCCGCCGTGAGGCCGCTGAGGTGATCGCGCATGAGCGCGATCACTGTGGCCTGGTCGTCGGCGTCGACGATGCGGCCGATGCGGTCCAGCCCTGTGCCCAGCTCGCGCAGCACAAGGATGTGCTGCAGGCGCAGCAGCTCGGGCTCGCCGTAGTGGCGGCGGCCATCGGCGCCGGTCCACGCGGGGGTGAGGAGGCCCACGTCGTCGTAGTGGCGCAGCGTGCGCGAGGTGACCCCGCTCATGCGTGCCACCTGCGCGATGTCCCACGTGGCGTCGGCCGTCTTGTCGGTGATGCTCATGGTGACGATGCTAGAAGTTGACGCGGCGTCAACGTCAAGCTGGATCAGGGGCTATTGCGGCGCACGGGAGGCAGGCCGGCCACGCCGCGCCGCTCGAGTCCCACCAGGGGTCGCGGCGGGCGCTCGTACAGGGCCTGGGTCGAGTCGAGAAGCCATGGCACCAACACCACTGCGACACCGGGGAAGAGCTCGAGCCGCGACACGATCCGGCCGAGCTTGCGGTTGTGGAGCAGCGCCTCCCACCAGTGGCCGTAAAGGTAGTGCGGCGCGTAGATCGAGACCACCTCCGAGCCGTGAGTCTCGCGGTGCGCGCGGATGTGGTCGATCAGCGGGGTCGATACGTCGCGGTACGGGCTCTCGAGAATCGTCAAGGGGACATCGATGCGCATGGCGCGCCACGCCTCGGCGAGTTGAGCGGCCGCGGAGCGTGAGGTGGCCACGTGGACGGCCTCGAGAGAGACGTGTCGCGCAGCGATCGCGTAGTCCAGAGCCTTGAGCGCCGGCTTATGCAGTGTGTGAACCAACACGATGGCGTGGTCGCCTGATGCCCCAAAGGTGGTCTCTCCGTCCGCGGAGATTTGTTCGTCGACCGCCGCGTAGTAGGCGTGGATGCGGCGCATCGTCTCCCACAGCAGCGGCATGAGCAGGAACACCAGCCAGGCGCCGTGCGTGAATTTGGTGACGGTCACCACGATGAGCACGGTGCCGGTGGCGCACGCGCCGATCACGTTGATGAGGCGCCGCGCGAGTACGCCGGC
The DNA here is from genome assembly GCA_003246255.1 of Demequina lutea. Taxonomy (GTDB): domain Bacteria; phylum Actinomycetota; class Actinomycetes; order Actinomycetales; family Demequinaceae; genus Demequina; species Demequina lutea_A. The sequence goes on along the minus strand of QKAX01000113.1, from coordinate 4,513 downwards.
GGTGGGGTGACCGTGCTCGCGCAGCAGCGCCGCGCGCCGAGTCCAGTGGACCACCATGCCCGTCTGGCCCAGGGTGAAACTGACGAATACTCCGATGATGTAGAGCTGAATCAGGACTGTCAGTGATGCCCCGGTGGCGATTAGCAGCAGGCTCGCGGCAGTGCCGAGAATGAGGACGCCGTTCGAGAACACCAGGCGATCCCCACGGGCCTGCATGGCCTTGGGTGCGTAGCGTTCACGTGACAGCAACGCCCCAAGAAGCGGAAAGCCGTTGAACGCAGTATTCGCAGCGAGCAGCAGCACGGCAGCTGTTGAGGCTTGCACCAGGTAGAACCCGAGAGCCGCATGGCCGCCAAAGGCCGATGCTGCGACCTGGGCGATCACGGATCGCTGCACGTAGGTGGAGCACTGCTGGAGGCCCTCGAGCTGGCACGCATCTGCGACGTAGTGGACGTGCGTGCGCAACATCAGGTACGTCACCCCAACGAACAGTGCGATGGCCGTCACGCCCATCGCGACGAGCGTGTGTTGAGCGTTGTGCACCTTAGGGCGTCGAAACGCCTGGACGCCGTTGGCGATGGCCTCGACGCCCGTGAGCGCCGAGCACCCCGAGGCAAAGGCGCGCAACAGCACCAGGACGATCGCGACGTGCGACAGCGACGCGCCCTCCGGTGCGAAGCCAGCCGACTCGGCCGCCGGGAGGCCTCCCGTGAGGTCCCGCACGACGCCCACGACCACCATCAGGCCAACCGAACCGATGAAGATATACGTGGGCGCGGCGAAGATCTTCGAGGCCTCCGCCACTCCGCGCAGGTTCACGCCCACGAGCAGCACCACGCAGGCGATTGCCAGCTCGACGCGCCATATGTGCAGGCTAGGGAACGCCGAGATGATGTTGTCCACGCCTGAGGCGACCGAGACGGCAACTGTGAGCACATAGTCGATCAGGAGCGCTGAGGCGACGGTGAGTCCAGCCTTCTGGCCCAGATTGCGTGCGGCCACCTCGTAGTCGCCGCCGCCGGACGGGTAGGCCCTGATGACCTGGCGGGTCGAGACAACCACGATGACGAGGAGCGTCACGACGGCGGCTGCGACGAGCGGGGTGTACGCCACGAGCGCGGTGCCTCCCGCGGCGAGAATGAGCAGGAGTTCCTGTGGCGCATAAGCCACGGACGAGAGCGGGTCCGATGCGAACACCGGAAGCGCAAGGCGCTTGCGAAGGAGTTGTCCCTCGCGAGCGGAACTAGGGAGCGGCGCTCCCACTAGGAAGCGCCTGAGGCGCGCCCCTTCATGAGTCACGAGCGGCAACTGTACGCCTGCGACCGGGGCGGTCCCGGTGCGCAGGTCCCGGGTGGCTGCGCTGCGCCGTGGAGCTCGTGGCGGATGCCGATCGTTGAGGGCGGGAAGTTGACGCGGCGTCAACGTCAAGCCCGGATATTGAGGTCCGTCGTCCCAGCGCTCGCGTGCGGTTCTACACTCGCTTTTATGACGCAGACGCCTGACATCAAGCCCCGCTCGCGACAGGTGACCGACGGCCTGGAGGCGACTGCCTCCCGCGGCATGCTCCGCGCCGTCGGCATGGGCGACGACGACTGGGGCAAGTCCCAGATCGGCATCGCCAGCTCCTGGAACGAGATCACGCCGTGCAACCTCTCGCTTGACCGCCTGGCCAAGTCCTCCAAGGAGGGCGTGCACGCGGCCGGCGGCTACCCGCTCGAGTTCGCCACCATCTCCGTCTCGGATGGCATCTCGATGGGCCACGAGGGTATGCACTACTCGCTCGTGTCGCGCGACCTCATCGCCGACTCGGTGGAGACCGTCATGATGGCCGAGCGGCTGGACGGCTCCGTGCTGCTCGCAGGTTGCGACAAGTCGCTGCCCGGCATGCTCATGGCGGCCGCGCGCTTGGATCTCAGCTCGGTGTTCCTGTACGCCGGCTCGATCATGCCCGGCCATGTGAAGCTCTCCGATGGCACCGAGAAGGACGTCACCATCATCGACGCGTTCGAGGCCGTGGGCGCTTGCGCCGCGGGCCTCATGTCGGAGGAGGACCGGCTCACGATCGAGAAGGCGATCTGCCCCGGCGAGGGCGCGTGTGGAGGCATGTACACCGCCAACACGATGGCGTCCGTGGGTGAAGCCCTCGGCATGTCGATCCCCGGCTCCGCGTCGCCGCCCAGCGCCGATCGCCGCCGCGACTACTACGCCCACAAGTCGGGCGAGGCGGTGGTGAACCTGCTCAAGAAGGGCATCACCGCGCGCGACATCATGACCAAGGAGGCATTCGAGAACGCGATCGCCGTGGTCATGGCCTTCGGCGGCTCCACCAACGCGGTGCTGCACCTGCTCGCCATCGCCAACGAGGCGCAGGTGGACCTCACGCTCGACGACTTCTCGCGCGTCGCCGCGAAGGTGCCGCACCTGGGCGACCTCAAGCCGTTCGGCCAGTTCGTGATGAACGACGTGGACCGCGTGGGCGGCGTCCCGGCCGTCATGAACACCCTGCTCGAGGCAGGCCTCATGCACGGCGACGTCATGACGGTCACCGGCAAGACCCTCGCCGAGAACATGGAGGAGCTCAAGCCTGCGACCATCGACGGCCGCGTGGTGCGTGCGCTCAACAACCCCATCCACAAGTCCGGTGGCATCACGATCCTCAAGGGCTCGCTGGCCCCCGAGGGCGCGGTGGTGAAGTCTGCTGGCTTCGACAATGAGGTGTTCGAAGCCACCGCCCGCGTGTTCGACCGCGAGCGTGCCGCGCTCGACGCGCTCGAGGCGGGCGAGATCCAGAAGGGCGACTGCGTCGTCATCCGCTACGAGGGCCCCAAGGGCGGACCCGGCATGCGCGAGATGCTCGCCATCACGGCCGCCATCAAGGGCGCAGGCCTTGGCAAGGACGTGCTGCTCATCACGGACGGCCGCTTCTCCGGCGGCACCACCGGCCTGTGCGTGGGCCACATCGCACCCGAGGCCGTGGACGCTGGCCCCATCGCGTTTGTGAAGGACGGCGACAAGATCACGCTCGACGTGGCCAACGGCACGCTCGAGCTGCTCGTGTCCGACGAGGAGATGGAGGCGCGCAAGGAGGGCTGGGAGCCGATTCCCGCGCGCTTCACACACGGCGTGCTGGGCAAGTACCAGAAGCTCGTGCAGTCCGCCTCGAAGGGCGCGATCCTGGCGTAAGCCTGATCCACAGCGTGACGAGGGCCCCGGGGCGATTGCTCCGGGGCCCTCGTGCGTGTGGCGTCGGGCGTCGGGGCGGGCGAGAGGCCCGACGCCGTGGCTGGTCAGGCGGGCACCGACTCCTTGTCGGCGGCCACGCCGGCTGCCGCCAGTTGATCGGGCCGCGCCCCGGGGATCGACTCGACCACGCGTCGGTATGCGGCGGTGTCGTCGTAAATCTCAGCCTTGAGCGGGCTGCGGCGCCGCGTGACCATCTTGTAGATCTGGTACACGGCCACCGCGATGTTGGCGGCGAGCGACAACGCAGAGACGGTGAAGAGCGCCGCAGGGTCGTGAGAGGCCTCGACCGAGAAACGCGAGTCGCCCACGAAGGCCGGGACTGCCATCGTCCACATCATCCAGAACGCGAGGGTGTGCGCGCGGTGCTGGAGCCACGCGCCCTTGCGGATGAAGAACGCGGGGATGGTGCAGCTGATGAGCAGTGCGGCGCCCGCGTAGAAGGAGTGGTCGCCCACGCAGTTGTAGACGTACGCGAAGTTCCAGATGTCGTATGCGATGATCCAGGGCCAGATCATGTCGGGGAAGACCATGTCCTTGGTCTTGTCGCGCGAGATGTAGATGCCCATCCACCCGGTGATGGCCAGCAGGTTGATGATGCCCGCGATGCCGTTCATGTAGTTCCAGGCGCCCGAGACCATGTAGACGCCGTCCACCATGCCGTCGGCGTGCATGGCGCCCACCTGGAAGTCGCGGATGCAGGCCTCGAGGATGTTCAGCGCCAAGATCGCTGCGGGGAACATCAACGCGTACTTGTTGGACTGGAGGCGCTTGATGTAGCGCAGTGCCAGGAAGCCAAGGCAGCCTGCCAGCGCCGAGTACACCTTGACCCAGTGGAACCACGTGCCGGTGGACGAGCCCTCGCCCGCAGTGTGCGGCCACACAAACACTGTGAGCACGGCCGGCACGGCAATGAAGAAGAACATGCCTGCCCACGGCCCGCGCCGCGAGAGCTCGTTGAGCCCAATCAGGGCTCCTAGGACGACGAACCACATCACCACTTGGGTGAGGTTCAACGGTTCATAGAGGAACATGGCGGTCTCTCCTTTGAGATGCCCCGCCCCTCAGGCGGGGTCGCTGGGGGCCAGACGGAGTGTCTGGCGCACGAGTTGGGCGTAGATGGTGTCGGGGAGCTCGGGGCGTGTGCGCATCAGGCCGACGATGCCGTGGATGAGCATCGCGAACGTCTCGCGGACGGGCTCGATCTCGATGTCGTGGCGCGCGGCGTACGCGGGGATCGTGGTCTCCTCGAGCACGTCGAGCACTGCCTCTA
>QKAX01000043.1 GCA_003246255.1 Demequina lutea | reverse complement strand
TCAGCGTCCCGCAAGTGCCACCAGTCTACAGGCAGGCGGCCGATGCGGGCTAGGGGCGGCGCGTCGGCCGATGCCGCGCTCGGGGCGAGGACCAGCGTCGGCGGCGGCGAGACGGAGGCTGGCACACAGCGTCGGCCGATGCCGCGCGAGGGGCGGTGCGCCACATCGTCCCTGCTAAGAGGGGGTGGGTTGGGCTGACGCCCAGCCTGTCCTAAGCGGACAGGCTGGACGCCAGCTGTGCGGCGCGGGCTCGCACGTAAGCGGCGCGGAGCGCGCTCACGGCGACCGACCGCACGGGTCGGGGCACGGAGCGCCAAACGGAGCGACGCACGCGCGGGGCGCGCGGCTGCTCGTGACGGCGCTCGGCGTAGTGCACGGAAAGGAGCGAGACGGGGTCGAGAAACATGATGTTCACCTCCCTCCAGGGAGGCTACGGGCGGGGTCCGACAGGGTCGGAACTGGCTCCGTGTGGACTGACAGAGAGACCGCCAGAGGGGCAGAAGTTGCCCGCTGCTGGGGTGAGATGAGACGCCGCCGAACGGCGAATCAGAGGGGTGCCGGGCCGGTGGCCCTGCGGGGGTCGGTTAGCCGACCAGGCCGGTCACGCCGGCCACTCCCGCCATGGCAATAAAGCCGACTCGGGCGCGACGAGGCGCACCGGCAATGCCGATGTAATCGGTGGTGTGCTGAGACATGTCGCGCTCCTTTCTGTCAGTCGGTGGCCCTCAAGGGGCACAAAAGGAAGGTAACAGCCCGGTAGGCGTTCGCGTTGGAACTTTGCCCAATCGTGACGTGCGGCCCTGGACGCGGCACGGCGCTCGGTGCAGGCTTCCCTCGTGAGCCACCCTCCCCTGCTTCCGACGCAGCGCCCGCTGGACGACGATGAACTGCGCGCGATCCTCGCGCCGCTTGGCAGCGTCGCGCAGCACTCGCTGCTCTCAGGCGGCACGTTCACGGCGGTGCAGGCAGCGACTCTCAGCGACGGGACCGAGGTGGTGGTCAAGACGTCGGTGCCCGAGCGCGCCCTGCCGGACGGCCGCACTCCCCTGCTCACCTATGAGCACGAACTCCTCGCCACGGAACGCGACATGCTGCGCCTGCTGGCCACCACCCCCGACATCCCCGCACCGCAGCTGTTGCTCGACGACTTCACGCGCAGCGTTGCGAATGTGGACGCCGTGGTGATGTCGCGCGTCCCCGGCACGCCGTGGGACACGGTGATGGCCGCCATGTCGCCAGAGGCCAATGAGCGCGCGTGGCGCGAGGTGGGCGCCGTCATGGCAGGACTGCACCGCATCCCCGCGGCGCGGTTCGGCTATCCGGCCAACAACTTCGAGCTGGGCGCAGGCACGTGGGTGAGCTTCCTCGAGCGGCTCTTTGAGGTCACCCTTGCCGATGCGGATGAGTGGGGCGTGGACGTGGAGCCGGACCGCGTGCGCGCGGCCCTGGACGAGGCGAAGCGCCACGTGGGCGAGGTGCGCTCCCCCAAGCTGGTGCACAACGACTTGTGGCCGGGCAACGTGCTGCTCGACCCTGCTACGGGCGAGATCCACGGCGTCGTGGACTTTGAGCGCGCCCTGTTTGGCGACCCGCTGCAGGACTTCTGCGGCGCGGAGTCGATGGCCACCGGAGCCAACACGTGGGCGCTCACGCGCGGCTACGTCGACGCGGGCGGCGAGGAGTTCTGGGATGAGCGCCTCCCCACCGCGACGCGCATGAGCCACCATGACGACGAGCGACTCGCCCTCTACCGGCTGTGGGCCATGACGGTGCAGTTCATCGAGATCGTGCCGCGGGGGTTCTCGGGCGACTGGGTCGAGGGGCACCGGGCGCAGATCCTCGCGAATCGCGCGGCGCTGTTCGCGCAGTTTGGCGTGTAGCCGGGGCCTGTCGGGTGCCACGAGACTGCCTTAGTCCGGGCGCTCCCTAGAAGAGGGTCGGCTCCGGCTCGGGCGCCTCGCGTCGCAGCGCATCGCCGCGCTCAGGCCTGCGCCACTCACCGTTGTCGTCGCGCGCATTCATGCGCCGCGGCTCGTCCTCGTACCGCCCCAGGCCATGCGCCGCGATGAGCGGCTTGATGCGGGCCGCGAGCGCGTCGCGGTACGACCGGGGAGCATAGGCGCCGTCGCGATACAGTGCGCGATAGCGACCCGCCACATCGGGCCGCGAGCGCGACAGCCAGCGGGCGAACCACTCCTTGGCGCCGGGCCGCAGATGCAGCGAGGTGTACGCGACCGACGCGGCGCCCGCGTCTTTGATGCGGCCCAACGCGGTGTCGAGGGCCTCCTCTGAGTCCGTGAGAAACGGCAGGATCGGCATCAGAAAGACGCCGACGCGGAAGCCCGCGTCCGTCGCGGCCCTCACCGTGGCGAGGCGCGCGGCGGCCGACGGTGTGCCGGGCTCCACGGCCTGCTGCAGATCGTCGTCGAATACGGCGATCGACATCGCGAGCTGCACATCCACTGACCGCGCCGCCTCGCGCAGCAGCGGCAGGTCGCGGCGCAACAGCGTGCCCTTGGTGAGGATTGAGAAAGGCGTATCGGACTCCGCGAGCGCCTCGATGATGCCGGGCATGAGCTTGTAGCGCCCCTCGGCCCGCTGATACGGATCGGTGTTGGTGCCCAGCGCCACCGGCGCGCCTGTCCACGACGGCTTGCCGAGCTCGGCCCTCAGCACCTCGGCCACGTTGACCTTCACGATCACCTGGCTGTCGAAGTCGGCGCCAGCGTCGAGGTCCAGATACCTATGAGTGTTCCTCGCGAAGCAATACACGCACGCATGCGAACAGCCCCGGTACGGATTGATGGTCCACTCGAACGGCACATAGGACTCGCCGGGCACCCTGTTCAGGGCCGACTTCGCCGCGACCTCGTGGAAGGTCACGCCCGCAAACTCTGGTGTGGTGACGGAACGAGTCAGGTTGGAGATGCGCGCGAGCCCCGGCAGCGCCGCATCGGCCTCGCTGTCGATTGCCTGACCTTGCCACCTCACGCGACCATTCGAACATGTGTTCGAATCGCGGTCAAGCCGTGAGCAACGCCCCTGCTAACAACTGCGACAGAGCGCGTCCTCGAACACGGCGGCGTCGGCATCCGAGAAGCAACAGAAGGTCACCTCGGTGACGCCCTCACGCTCGCGCAGCCAGTCCTTGACGGTGGACACCGCGACCCGCGCGGCCTCGCCTACGGGATACCCGTAGCGTCCGGTCGAGATCGCGGGGAAGGCCACACGCCGCGCGCCCACCGCGGCCGCGGCCTCGAGCGACGAGCGGTAGCACGACGCCAGCGCGTCCGCCTCGCCCCTGCCGCCTCCCTGCCACACCGGGCCGACGGTGTGGATCACCCACGGCGCCGGCAGGTCGTGGCCTCTGGTCACCTTCGCGGCGCCCACGTCGCAGCCGCCCAGCTCGCGGCACTCGGCGAGCAAGCCGGGCCCTGCGGCCCTGTGAATCGCGCCATCGACTCCCCCGCCGCCCAGCAGCGAGGAGTTTGCGGCGTTGACCACCGCATCGACAGCGAGCGTGGTGATGTCGGCTCGCACGACAGTGAGCGTGGCCATACCCCTCACCGTACGCCGGGCGTCGGCGGCGCGGAAGGGACCCGCCTCGGCAGCCGCAAGCGGAACCCTAGAGCCACCGCGCGCGCTTGAACGCCCCCCACAACCCCGCTCCGAGCGCGAGCATCAAAGCCAGCGCGTACGCGTAGCCGTACCGCCAGTGAAGCTCCGGCATGGTCGCAAAGTTCATGCCGTAGATGGCGCCCACCAGCGACGGGGTGAAGAGAATCGCCGCCCAGGCGGACACCTTCTTGGCCTGATCCGCCTGGCGAAGGCTTGACTCGGACTGCCGCTGCGCCACCAGTGCCAGGTGCGTCGACAGCGCATGGTCGATCAGGTCACGCAACGCCCTCACGCGCCCGTCGGCTCTCAGCGCGTGGTCGCGCACATCCCTGAACAGCCTGCGGAGTTCGAGTTCATGCGCGTCGTCGTCGATCAGCTCGCGCACGTCATCGAGCATGGTGGGCACCGGCTGCACCGCGCGCTCGAGCGCCACGGCACGGCGATGAAGCCCGTAGATGACGCGCACGACGTCCCCGCCGGGCAGCTCGGCAAAGATCTGCTCCTCGAGCGCGTCGACCTGGGCCTCAAGCTCATCCACGACGGGCTCGTAGGCATCCACCACCAGGTCCAGTACAGCGTAGAGGCCTGCCTTCGCACCCATCCGGGCGAGATCAGGGTCCTCGAGCAGCCGACGCTCGGCGGGCGCAGTGCTCGGCGCGCCGTCGCGCTCGACCACCACCGTCGCCGTCGGCGTCGTGTACACGTGGATGTCGCCAAAGGCGAGCCGCTCGGCATCGGGCTCCACGGCGACCGCCCTGATCACGCACGCGACGTCGTCGCCAAAGCGCTCCACCTTGGGTCGCTGACGCCCGGTAGCCGCGTCCTCCGCCGCCAAGGCGTGGATGCCAAACCGCTCGCCCGCGCGGGCGAGCTCGCCAGCATCGGGCGCCTGGAGTCTCACCCAGTCAAAGGGCAGGGACTCGACTGACGGCTGGGCTTTCACGTGGGCCACTGCATACTCCTCTCGGGCCGCACGGGCCACGCCCCCAGCATCCGCCCCCGCGGCGCGAGAGCCGGGCGGCGCGCCGAGCCACCGCCACAGGCGCCCACCTCCAGCCCGCGACTACCGCGCGGCGGCGAGGAGCTCGTCCACCTCGTCGGCCTCGGGGACGCGACCGCTCACGGCCACCGCGCCGTCGATCACGAGCCCGGGCGTCTTCATCACGCCGTACGCCGCGATCTCGCCGTAGTCGGTCACCTTTCTCACCGCCGCGTCGGAGATGCCGAGGCGCGCGAGCGACTCCTGCACGCGGCGCTCGAGCGTGACGCAGTTGGCGCAGCCCGGGCCAAGAATCTGGATCTGCATGGTGTGCTCCTATCCGAGGATGGCGTTGAACAGATAGCCGACGGCCACGATGCCGGCGGCCACGATGGCGATGAAGGACGCGATGAGCGGCAGCTTGAGCACACGCTTGAGCAGCACCATCTCGGGCAGCGAGAGGGCCACGACGCTCATCATGAACGCCAGCAGCGTGCCCATGGGGACGCCCTTGTCCGCGAGAGCCTCCAAGAGCGGCAGCGCGCCGGCGGCGTTCGAGTACAGCGGCACGCCGAGCACCACCGCCACGAGCACGCCGAACGGGTTGTCGGCGCCTGCGTGGGCGGCAAAGAAGTCGGTGGGGGCCCAGCCGTGAATGGCGGCGCCGAGCCCGACGCCCACGAGCAGGTAGGGCCAGACCTTGCCCAGGATGGCCTTGACCTCGGCGATGCCCGCCTGGGCGCGTCGGCGCGGGGTGAGGCGAGGCTCGGCCAGGGCGAGGGGCGCGCCCCCACTGGACGCCACGAGCGAGGGGTGCTTCACAAAGTCGGCGACCCAACGCTCCGCACGAAGCCGCCCGAGCACGAAGCCTGCCACCACCGCAATCGTGTAGCCGGCGGCCACGTATAGCAGCGCGACGCGCCAGCCGAAGGTGCCCCACAGCAGTCCAATGGCGATCTCGTTGACCAGGGGCGACGCGATCAGGAAGCTCAGGGTCACGCCGATGGGCACGCCCGCGCTCACAAAGCCGATGAAGGCAGGCACCGCGGAGCACGAGCAGAACGGCGCGGCCACGCCCAGCGCGCCGGCCATGAGGTTGCCGATGCCCTCGCGGCGGCCGCCCAGCAGCTTGCGGGTGCGCTCGATGGTGAGGAAGCTGCGCAGCACCGTCACCACAAAGATGATGCCCGTGAGCAGCAGCGCGATCTTGGTGACGTCGTACAGGAAGAAGTGCACGGCGGCGACGGCGTGAGTGTCGCGCGCGCTTGCGGGGAGCGCGCCTCGCAGCGCATCCCACACCCACTCGTTGAGTGCGTACAGGCCCGCCCAGCCTGCCGCGGCCGCAACCCCGGTCACCCACAGGCCGCGGGTGCTGGTGGGGACGCACCCGGCGAGGGTGGTCATCGCGACCCCGGCAGGGAGGTGGGGAGGGCGCGCTCGAGGCGCTCGGCGGCGTCGGGCGCGAGGGTGTAGTCGATCCACCTGCCGCGCCTGGCCGATGTCACGAGGCCGGCCTCGCGCAGCGCCTTGAGGTGGTAGCTCAGCACGTTGGGCGCGACGCCCGCGATGGGCTCAAGCTCGCACACGCATTGGGTGCCGGCGGCGGCGAGGGACTGCAGGATGCGCCAGCGCACGGGCTCGGCCGCGAGCGCGAGGAGCGCCATCGCGTCCGACTCGCGCTCGGGCGACCACGTGGGCATCGACAGTTCGATCACGATTGAAGTGTCATGCCGGGCCGCGCTCCCAGGGAGGGACCAGGGTCCCGCTGGTAATGTCTCGACCATGGTTGAGGCTTCACGGGTTGAACGGTTGGCGGCGCTTGCCGAGCCGAACCGCCTCGCGATCGTGGACGCGCTCACGCTGGGCGACCTCGCCCCGTCCGAGCTCGGCGAGCGCGTGGGCCTCGCCTCCAACCTGCTCGCGCACCACCTCGGCACGCTCGAGGCCGCCGGCATTGTGCGCCGACGCCGGTCCGACGGGGACGGCCGCCGCACCTACCTCACGCTCGCATGGGACGACGCGCTGGTGGCCGCGGTCGCGGCGGAGCCTCACGCCCAGGCCGGGCGGCGCGTCGTGTTCGTGTGCACCGGCAACTCGGCGCGGTCCCAGATGGCGGCGAGCCTGCTGGACTCGCTAGGACTGGAGGCGGCGTCGGCGGGAAGCCACCCGGCCGCGAAGGTGAACCCGCTCGCGGTCGCGGAGCTGGCGTCGCATGGGCTCACCCCGCTCGCGGAGGCGCCACGCGACGTCGCGGACGTCATCACCCCCGAGGACCTCGTGGTCGCGGTGTGCGACCGCGCGTACGAGGAGATCGGCCACGACCGCGTGGGCGTGCACTGGTCAATCCCCAGCCCCGTCGATGGCGATCCCGCCGCGTTCGCCGCGACGTTTGCGAGCCTGCGGCCGCGGGTCGAGCGACTCGCCTCGGCGCTGAGCCTGTAGGTCCGCATTGTGCTCCACCCGCGCCTGAAGATGCGGCTGTCCCGTCGATGCGCTCGTGCCCCCGTCTACCGTGAGCACCGCCCCCGTGACATAGGCAGCATCTGGCGAAGCGAGAAACAAAACCGCAGGCGCCACGTCCTCGGGCCTGCCCGGCCTCCCCAGGGCAATGCGATTGATGAACGGAGCAAGAGCCCCCTCCGAGCCCGCGAATCCTGCCGTCATGTCGGTCAAGGTGAAAGCCGGCGCCACCGCGTTGACGCGCACCCCGTCGGCGCCCCAGTCGAGGGCCAGCGACCGCACAAAACCATTAACGGCGTGCTTGGTCGCGTTGTAGGCGGCCTGCCCCCAGTCGCCGCCCGCTCCCGACACCGATGATGTGGCAATCAGCGCTCCACGGCTCGCTCTCAGGAGTGGGTACGCGGCCTGCGCGACATGCACGAAGGAGTCGATGTTCACCGAGCGAAGGGCTTCCCAGGCTTCCACGTGCATCGACTCAAGCGGCCCGCCAACATAGAGGCCCGCGTTTGACACGAGTACGTCCAGCCTTCCCCACCGCTCATGTACCGCGCTCAAGGCATCGCGCGCCCCTTCGCGAGTCGCGAGGTCGGCCACGATGGCAAGGCCGCGGCCGTCAGGTACGGGCGCGAGCGTCTCTCGAAGCGCGTCGGCTCGGCGGCCCACCACCGCCAGGAGCGCACCATTCTCAGCAAAGGCCCTGGCAATCGCGCGGCCGATACCGGAGCCTCCGCCCGTGACGAGCACCACCGACCCCTCGAACGCGTAGCGGTTGGCGGTCATGCGAGCCTCGCCCCGCCCTCGACGTGAATCGTCTCTCCGGTCACAAACCCCGCGCCAAGCAACCACAGCGCGGTCGCCACGATGTCCTCGGTGACACCCGAGCGTCCGACGAGAGTTCCAGCCGCGGCACCCTTCAAGAGCTCATCCTTGGCATCCTCCCCCAGCGCGTCCCACGTACCCGAGTCGACAATGCCGGGAGAGATCGCATTCACACGCAGCGGCGCGAGCGCTACAGCTAAATGGCTCGCGAGGTACTCCACAGCTCCGTTAGTGACCCCCATGACGGTGTAGCCGGGGGCAGGGTTCCACGCCGCAACGCCGGAGAACAACAGCAACGATCCACGATTGTTCATGAGGGGCGCGAAGTGCTTGGCGACCAACAACGGTCCCACCACCTTCGCGCTCAGCGCTGCGCCGATTCCCTCACGCGTGAGTTCTGCAACGGACGCGTTGTGGTGCGCAGAGGCCGTGATCACAATGTGATCGAGGCCGCCCGGCGCCATCTCACGGGCCGCGACCTCGAGCGTCGACTCGTTGGCGAGGTCAACGTGTACGGACGACGCTCCCGGCAGTGACGCGGCAACGCGGGCGCCGTTCCGGAGGTCGCGAGCACCGATGATGACACGCGCACCGTGAGCGCTCGCCGCGGCCGCGATGGCGGCGCCGAGATGACGCGAGCCACCGATCACCAGTACTCGTCGGCCGGAAAGAGAGGGGGACATGGGAAGTTCCTTTCGTTGAGCGCTGGACCTGGTCGCTCAGACCCGGCGTCGCGCGTTACTTGACAGCGCCTCAACAGTATGGATTTGATACCGGTATCTTCAACGGAACTGGGAGTGCGTGTGAGTAAGGCCTACGACGTCATGGCAGCCACCTGCCCCAGCCGCACTGTGCTCCATCGGATCGGGGCAAGATGGACAATCTTTGTGGTGGTTGCTCTCGCCGACGGCCCCCGCCGCTTCACGGCGATCAAGACACACATCGAGGGCATCACGCCCAAGGTGTTGACAGAGACCCTCCGCGCACTCGAGAGTGATGGCCTGGTGCGCCGCGACGACTTCGGGGGCAACCCACCCCACGTCGAGTACTCGCTCACGCAGCTTGGTCGCTCACTGCTCGTTCCGCTTGCGGCCGTGCGCGAGTGGGCCGAGACGCACGTGCCGGACATCCTCGACGCGCAGTCGTCGAGACCGGCCGACTAGCGACGCTCCGCAACCGAGCCCTGCAACCCGCCCGGACACCCCGCCCGTCCCAACCGCGGTCACCCGGCAAGCGCACTACCGGTGCAACGCTTCAGCGAGTTCCAGGCATGTGAGGGGTGAACCCTGGAGGAATCGTGAATGACACAGACCTTGACGACACTCTCAACAGCATGGCGGCGCCGCTGCCGCAGCCAGCCGGACTCGAGGCGATACGCCTCGCAAGGCAATCAATGCCGACGTGGTTCTGAGCCCGCCGCAGATCTCAGTCACGGCGGTTCGTGCCAGCGATGATTGCTGGCAGTCTCGCTCTGACGGCGGCCGCTGGTGCCGGAACTCTCGCCATGTCGCACTGGGCCGGCGTCAGCCTGCCGACCGGAAACCTCCGCACCAACAACCCAATACCCGTGACATGGGTCACCGAGACTGCCCACGAGGAGCAGTGCCGGGCATGGATCGAACTGAAGAACGCCGCGCCCGCGGACAATGAGCGCCTCGACGCGGCGATCGCGGCGCGGGACTGGTCCGCTCTGGGACAGCGGCTCTACGACGCCGCCGACTCCGGCGCGTTCCCGGGGGACGTCAACGGTGAGAGCCGCGTGGGAGACGCGCTCGGCGCCGTCATCCGCGATTTCGCGCGCGAGACCCTTCCCAACATCGCGCGGCTCGGCGAGTCGGCCGATGCTGACGCGCTGGCAGTAGATGTATGGGGCTTCACGTGCGCGAATCCGCAGTAGGGAGCGGCGGCGCAGATCGCGTGACGGCGGCGATCGAGGCCCACGCCACCGATCTTCTCGCCTTCTTGGCGCGCCGGATCACCCCCGCCCACGAGGCTGCGGACGTCCTTTCGGAAGTCTTCGTCGTGGTGTGGCGACGCGCATCGTCGCTTCCGGAAGACGAAGCGGACGCGACATCATCGGACTCGTGCACTGGGAAGGTTTCCCCCTCGCCGATACCAGCAGCATTCTTGGGATGAGAGAAGGCACTGTGCGAAGCCGCTACCACCGCGCCCGCAGCCAGCTCCGCCACTACCTTGCGCACGACGCCGACTCGACGGCGCCCGCGCGTCGCTCGCCGTAGACGCACATCCGAGCAGCCACCGGGCGCCACAGGCGACTGCGCACCACCCTTGCATCCCCAGTCCACGTCGCCTAACATCTGATCATCTGCTCAGATCTTCAGGAGAGGCCATGACGACGCCCCACGAACACTCGCCGCTCCCCGTCGGCATCAGCGCCGAGGACGCAGCGAGCCTCGCCGCGCCGTTCGCCGTGCTCGCTGACCCGTCGCGCCTGCGCATCGTCTACTCGCTCGTGGAGGGCGGCGCGATGTGCGTGAGCGATATCGCTACCGTGGCGGCGCTGGGCGAATCGGCGACAAGCCATCAGCTCGCCAAGCTTCGCGCGGCCGGCGTGGTCCGCTCCGAGCGGCGCGGGCGCGAGATCTGGTACTCGCTCGCCGATTCTCACGTGCGCCTGCTGCTCGACCTCGCCGCCGAGCACTACCTCGGCGCCGACACCATCGCCGCCAACGGAGAAGCTTCGTGAGCGGCGACCACTCCGGCGGCCACGCTCCCCACCAATCGGCCGGGGGCCGGCATCGGGCGCGTCTCGCCTGGGTGCTCGCGCTGATCCTGGGCTTTTTGGGCGTCGAGATCGTCGCGGGTCTCGCGACCGGCTCCCTCACCCTGCTCGCCGACGCTGGCCACATGATCACCGATGCCGTGGGCGTCGGCCTCGCGCTTGCCGCGGTGACCGCCGCCACCAAGGCGGCGCGGTCGCCCCGGCTCACGTTTGGCCACTATCGCTGGGAAGTGGTGGCGGCCCTCGCCAACGCTGCGCTGCTCACGGGCGTGGCGATCTACGTGGCAGTCGAGGCCATCGGCCGCCTGCGCGAGCCTCACGAGGTGGACGCCGGGCCGATGCTCGTGGTCGCCATCCTGGGCCTCGCCGTCAACCTCGTGAGCTTCAGGTTGCTTCACGCGGGCGCCAAGGAGTCGCTCAACGTGCGCGGCGCACTGCTGGAGGTCATGGCCGATGCACTGGGCTCGGTGGGCGTGATCGTCTCGGCGATCGTGATCCTCACCACGGGCTGGCAGTACACCGACGCGGTGGTCGCCCTCGCGCTGGCGGCCTTCATCGCCCCGCGGGCCGTGCTGCTCGCGCGGGATGCGCTGCGCATCATCGTGCAGGCAGCGCCAGCGCGCATCGACATGACATCCCTGGTGGACGACCTGCGCGGCGTGCCAGGGGTGGCCGATGTGCACGACGTGCACGTGTGGACCCTCACGTCCGGGATGGACGTGGCGAGCGTCCACGTGGTCGCCCCCGACGCGCACGCGCCCGATGTGGTGCGCGAGGCTCAGGCGGTGCTCACCGCACACGGGCTGTCGCACGCGACGGTACAGGTGGAGGACGGGGCTGGGCACTGCGAGGGCACTGACTGGTAAAGGCGCCGACCGGTAGCCGTGCCGACTGGTAGCGCCGCGTCCCAGCACTGAACGGCGCTCGTCCCGTCTCATCTGCGCGAGGATGGACCCATGACCGACGACTGGAAGCGCCGCAAGAACGAGCGGCCCGCCGAGGATCCGACGCGCACCGAGCTGGAGAAGCTCCGCGCCGACGAGTGGTTCAAGTACCGCCTCGGACCCGAGCTTGCGGGCCTGCAGGCCGAGACTCTCGCGGTGTGCCACGAGGTCAGCGCTCACTACTTCGAAGACCCCGCCAAGCACACGGCGGCGTTCGCTGGCGTCGTCGCCGAGTGCGGACCGGGCCTGGACCTGCGCCCGCCCATCATGATCGAGTACGGCGAGCGCGTGTCGATCGGCTCCAACGTATTCATCAACAACGACTTCATGGTGATCGGCTCTGGCCGCATCACGATCGGCAACAACGTGCTGATCGGCCCCGGAGCGCGGTTCTACACGCCCAATCACCCGCTGGACGTGGAGCTGCGCCGCGAGGGTTGGGAGATCGGACTGCCCATCACGCTCGAGGACGACGTCTGGCTGGGCGGATCGGTCGTGATCTGCCCCGGCGTCACCATCGGCCGCGGCTCTGTGGTGGGCGCCGGCTCCGTGGTCACCAAGGACGTGCCCCCTGGCGTGGTGGTGGGCGGCAACCCCGCGCGCGTGCTGCGCGAGATCTAGCGGCTACTCCTCCGGGTCGGTGCGACCCGCGGCTACGCCTCCGGGTCGTCGCCCGTCACGACGCGCCACCTGGCAAACAACTCATACCCGGACCGGTTGGCGGTTGCTTGGGACGCCATGTTGATGTCCTGGCAGCGGTACTGCGGCTCGTAGCCCCTCTCGATGATGAGCCGTGAAATCGTCCTCACCACAGCCGTGGCGAGCCCCTTGCCGCGTGCGCCGGGCGCCGTGATGACGCCCACATCGGCCAGCAGCGTGCCATCCCAGGGATACGCCGACGCCGCGGCGGTGATCGCGCCATCGTCACCCAGGTGCGCCACTGCAAGCCAGTGGTCGGCCTCGACGTAGGCCTCCTCGAGATCGTCCTCGGTGTTGGCGGCCTCGAAGGCCTTGAAGAGCTCGGCATCGGCCGCCGTGATGACACGAATGCCATCCGCAGCAGCCTCGGCCTCGACCGTCTGCCGCGCGGCAGGGCTCAGGTAGAACACGAGCTCCCAGTCGTGAAACCTCTCCCCTGCGGCCGCGAGCGCGGCGAGCAGGGCCTCGGCGTTCGCGGGCGGCGAGGTGCGGAGCGCAAGGGCCTCCGCCGCCTCCGAGCGGAGCGAGAATCGGTGGCTGCCGTCGGGCGCGATGAGCTCCACGACCCGGCGCTTCTCGCCCAACGTGGCGTCCACCATCACTGTGAACCCAGGCAGGTCAACCAGAGTCTCTCCCCTGGTAGTAGGGAGATTCCAGTGTGCGGCGATGACGGCGTTGACCATGCGGGTCACCCTACCCGGGCCCCGTCGCTACCGCTCGGCGTTGGCCTCAGTGTCGGCCTGGGTACCCGGATCGGCCCCCACCGAGGCGGACTTCACGGGGCCCTGGCCGAGGCGTCGGGCGCCAGTCCACGCGGCGATCGCGACACCCGCGACGATCAGCACATCGCCGATGCTGAAGGTGTTGGCAAGCGGCATCGGCTCGGGCCACGCGAAGGCATCGCCCAGCCACGGGAGCACGGGGTTCTCAACGACGCCCGCATTGGCAAAGGCCATCTCTTGGTCGTTACCGGCCGCCGCGACGGCCTCGGGCCGTGCGGGCAGCGTGCCGCCGTTGAGGGCGATCACGAGACCGTTGCACGCGGCGCCGGCGGCGACCCACCACGCGCCGTTGACCTTGCGGTTGAGCCACAGGAAGGCGATAGCGGCGGCATAGGTGCCGATGTGCAGCACGGGCGCCACACCATCAGGCATGGGCACCTCGAGCACCACCGCCTGGAAGATCAGCACGGCCCACACGAGCCACGGCCACTTCCACGGGGTGGTCATGAGCCCGGCTGGCCAGCGGCCGGCGACGAGCGGCGACAGCACGGCAAGGAGGCACGTGGCGACGACGAGCATCTAGCTCACGGCCTTGCTGGCGGTTCCCGGGCGGGCCGCCTTCGCTTTCTTGCCCAGGGCGCGGGCCGGGACCGAGTCGCCTCCGCCGCGGGCATCGGCCTCCAACTTGGCCGTCATGTCGGCGACGCTGAGCGGGCGTCCCAGGTGGAAGCCCTGGCCGATCACACCGCCGTGGTGGCGCAGCAGGTCGGTGGTCTCTTGGTCTTCGATGCCCTCCGCCACGACGCGAAGGCCCAGGTTGAGCGCCAGTTCGATGGTCGAGTGGACAATGATGCGATCGTGCTCGTCGGTGAGCAGGTTGCTGACGAAGGAACGGTCGATCTTGAGCTCGTCGATCTCGAGGCGCTTGAGGTAGTTGAGGGAGGCGTTGCCGGTGCCGTAGTCGTCGATCGAGATCTCGACGCCGAGCTCGCGGAGCGACCGGATCACCACATCGGCGCGCACGGGGTCCGAGAGAATGCCCGTCTCGGTCACCTCCAAGACGAGAGAGGTGAGCGGCACGCCGTGGCGGGCTGCGATCTCCCACACCTGGTCTGGCAGCGCGAGATCGCTGAGGTGTCGTGCGGAGAGGTTCACGGCCAGACGAAGTTGGTGGCCGTCGCGGCGCCATTGCGCCAGCTGGGCGAGGGCCGAGTCAAGGACGTAAGCGGTCAGCGGGAAGATCAGGCCGGAGTTCTCGGCAAGACCCACGAACGAATCGGGCGGCACCAGGCCGCGTTCTGGGTGGTCCCAACGAATCAGCGCCTCGACGCCGCGGATGCACCCCTCGTCGAGATCGAACTGGGGCTGGTACACCAGGTGCATCTCACGGTTATCGAGAGCGGTGCGGAGGTCGGCGAGGATCTGCAGGCGTTCCACGGAGTTCACATCGAGGTCTGCCGAGTAGGTGCTAATCCGATCACGCTCGACTTTTGCCTGGTAAAGGGCGATATCCGCGTTCTTCATCAGTTCGGCGCTGGTGGCACCGTGGTCGGGCGCTACCGCGACTCCCACCGAAGCGCGCACGAGCAGCTCCAGGTTCTCCACCGTCACGGGCTTGTCGAAGCAGCCGATGAGATCATGTGCGACCTGCTTGGTATCGGCGAGACCGCCGTCGAGCACGACGGCAAACTCGTCGCCACCAAGGCGGTGCACAGTGGCATTCTCAGAGGCGGCCTCACTGAGACGGCGAGCCACCTCCACGAGGATGCGGTCGCCTACGGGATGGCCGAGGGCATCGTTGATGTCCTTGAAGTGGTCGAGGTCGAGGAGGATGAGGCCGGGGCCGTCAGACTTCGCCTGCGCCGCGTCCTGCAGGGCACGTTCCAAGGTGTAGTGAAGTTGGCCCCTGTTGCCCAGGCTCGTCAGTGAATCGTGCGTCGCATCGTGAGCGTGCCGCGCCGCCGCCGCCGCAAACATATGGGCGGCGATGACGGGGGCCATCAGGAGCAGCAGCGCCGGGACTCCATCCACTGCAACGAGCGCCGCGATGCCGCCGACACTCAACAACACCACGTTCGTCACCAGGAAGTCTCTCGAATCCTGCCGAAGGACGGTTGCCAACGGGTACGACGTCGCGATCGCGACCACACCACCCACGAGTAGCCAGTTCACGGCGATCATGGCGATCCCGGCGATCAGGAGATACATCAGGTCGCGAGGCGTCACCTCTCCCGGAGCCGCGAGGAAGTGTCGTCCCGTGAGACCCGTATAGACGGCGCTGGCTGCAACGACGCTCAGCGCATACTGCGAGGTGTTGAACAGCGACTTCTGAAGAGGCCTCCGGTGGCGTACATCGTCCGCGATGCTCGCGATGATCTGAACCACCACCGCAGCTCCGGTGCCAGCGAGCGCCACAAGTGCCAGCACGAACGGCGCCGAGGTCGAGAGCGTGCGCTCCTCGAAATTCTGACCCGGAAGCATGATCGGACGGACTTCGCCGGCAATCGCCGCCAATGCTAGGAACAGGGTCTGAAGCAGGAGCACTGACGACGGCAGCGACGCCCACGGCGTCAGCGCAACGACCGCCACGATGGCGATGAGACCCAGCGACGCAACCAAATATAGGAAGGTAGGCAAACGCAAGGATGGCGGCAGGGCAAAACGCCCGCCGCCATCCTTGCGTGCTTGGTGGCTTAGTACCACTTGACTCCTGCGCCAACCGTGGCAGCCACGGCAACGAGCGTGCCAGCCGAGACGGCGACCTTGGTGATGGTGCTCTTCCACTTGTTCATGATGTACTCCTCGTGCTGAGGAAGCGAGGAGCTGAAGCCCCCTCGGTCCTGGCGTCTTCCCCTTGCCAGGCCCGCGAGTTCTTCGCCCGAAAACCGCCCCCGTGGTTTAGGCCACCAAGTGGTGGCTTAGTTCCATCTTGGAGGCATATCGGCACCGTTGTCATGATTGAAAGTGGCAATGTCGGCTCGCCGAGAGTGACATTTGTCACACCACGCGTGTTCGAGGGACTTTGCGCCCTCCGATTGGGGGACACGTACCGCCGCCCCCACATGTAGGGCAGCCATGTCGAAGTCGCCACAACATGCATCTCACGTGTGAAATGCTGCACTTCTATCAGGGGTGAGAATCGTTGCTCCCATCGCGCTCGCCGCGCATCATGGTTCGCCCGGGCAGACGCAAGCGCCGGGTCCCCGGCCGCAGCTCCAGCAGCGGCCCCGCCGGAGCTTCTGTCAGACCGCATACGTGCAAGGTCGTATGGCGCGCCGCGTGCGCCCCAGCGATCCTGGCCCCATGTCCCCCACTCCTACGCGCACGCGCAACGCCCGCGTCTCGCGTCGCCTCCCCGCAGGCTCCGCGATGCTGCTTGCCGCGGCATCGGCGCTGCTGTTGGCGGCGTGCGACGATGACACCCCCGCGGCGGACGACATCGAGATCATCACACCCGACGCAGCGTCGGCCGGCGCCACCGCCGACCCGCCCGGGGACGACACCATCACGCTCGAGGCCGTCACGCCGGCTCCCCTGCCGGGTGGCGACGACCCGTACTGCGTCGCCGTCATCGGCGCCGTGACCGACTACAACCTCGCGCTCCAGACCTACATCGACGACGTTCTCGCGTCCACCACGCAGGCGGCGCTCACCAACGACATGACCGGCATCAACGAGCTGGGATCCACCGTGAACCAGTTGGGCCTCGAGGCGAGCGAGGCGATGGACGAGGCGCTCGAGCTCGCAGACAACAAGGCGGCCGAGGCCGGCATCACGGGCATGATCGAGTACCTCGAGGTGTACCTGGCGCCCGTCGCGGTGTCGATGGTCGCGGCC
The DNA here is from genome assembly GCA_003246255.1 of Demequina lutea. Taxonomy (GTDB): domain Bacteria; phylum Actinomycetota; class Actinomycetes; order Actinomycetales; family Demequinaceae; genus Demequina; species Demequina lutea_A. The sequence continues at coordinate 1,615 of QKAX01000043.1, read as the reverse complement.
TCGGATTACGCGGCCTTCAACGACGACGTCACGGCTATCACCCAGGCGCAGATGCCCGTGATCATGGCGCAGTCGGGGCACGCGGCGGCGGTCGAGGCCTACACCTACGAGCGCTGCGGCGTGGAGCTCAAGGTGCTGACGGCGGGCTAACCTCCCCGCGCCGGGGGCGGGGGTCGCGCTGTACATTCTCGCTATGTCCCAGGCTGATGCCCCCAGCGCCAACGACTACGCGGCGATTCTCGCGATGCTGGAGAGCGCGGCATCGGCCCCGGACAGGGCTGCGTTTGGACGCTCGGTGTGCTCGGCGCTGTGGGAGGCGCTTGCCCCTTGCGTGTCGGTGGCCTACACCGAGTCCAGCGACGACGCCTCGCGGGCCGCCGCCGTTATCTGGCCCGAGCCGCCGCCCGGATGGTTTGGCGAGTATCAGTCGGTCTACGAGGCCCACATGACGCAGAATCCGGTCCTGACGTTCGCCGTGGAGCACGGAGGCGAGCTCCCGGCGCCCACAGCGTGGTCCGACGTGGACCCCACTGGCGCGTTCTCGCGCACCGAGCTTTACCGGCAGTTCTACGAGCCGAACGGCATCCGCAGCCAGCTCTCCATCACGGTGCCCGTGGAGCACGGCGGCCTCGCGGGCGTGAGCATCAACCGCGACGGCGCGGAGTTCTCTGACCGCGAGCGCGCCATGCTGGCGATCGCCTCACCTTTGCTGGGGTGGGCGCATCGGCACGTGATCGAGCACGCGGCTCCGCTGGTGCGACCCGCCGGGGTCGAGTTTGGCGAGACCTGGACTCCGGCCGACGATCACGCGGCGGCCATGCGGGAGCGGCTCACCGCAGCCGGACTCACGTCGCGACAGGCCGACGTGGTGCTCCACCTGGCCACGGGCGCCACCAATGCGCAGATCGCGCGCGCGCTCGGGATCTCCGGCGGCACTGTGCGCAAGCATCTGGAGAACGCCTACGCAGCGTTGGGCGTCACGAACCGAGTGGCTGCCGCGGCGGTCGCGCTGGGCGGCCGCGGCTAGGGCTGCCGGGACTCCGGGCCACGCGGCTACGCGGCTACGCGGCTACGGCAGGTTCTCGAACGCGAGCGCCGCCTCTTCAACGAGGCCCACCATCGCGTTCTCACTCAGCACGACGGGGCGTTGCGTGAGCACTAGGGCCGCGTCCGCTCCAGCGGGCGCCCACATCTGGGCATAGCCGTCACCGGTGACGCCCCGCATGCCCGAGGCTCCCGCGGCTACCTCTTCGCCGCTCACGCTTTCGTAGGTCGTCAGGGAGGCGAGCGTCAGCGTGACCGTGTGGGTCGCGTCGGGGTCTTGATACACGCACTCGACCGGCGCCTCGCTCACGACTCCCCAGCCGAGGCCGTCAGCCGCGATCTCCACGTCGGCGATGCCGAGCAGGTCACAGAGCGCGACGATGCCATACGCATCGGCAAGTGCCGCGTCGGGTGTGGGCGTGTCGCCGGCTGCGGCGTCGGGCGCGGGGGCAGGGTCACCCGGCGCGGTGGCCGACACACCGGGCGCTGAGGTGTGCGCGCCGGACGACTCGTCGCGCGTCTCCGCGTCACCCGTTCCACAACCACTCAGCATCGCGGTGCCCGCAAGCGC
>QKAX01000064.1 GCA_003246255.1 Demequina lutea | reverse complement strand
GATCGCGCAGGCACTCGCGCTCAACCCCGGCGTGATCGTGGCCGACGAGCCCACCACCGCGCTGGACGTGACGGTGCAGGCCGAGATCCTCGACCTGCTGCGCCGATGCCGCGACGAGTTTGGCGCGGCCGTGGTGATCATCACTCACAACATGGGCGTGGTGGCCGACCTCTCGGACCGCGTGGCAGTCATGTACCAGGGCAAGCTCGTGGAGCAGGCGGACGTGAAGACGCTCTTCACGGCGCCCAAGGAGAAGTACACGCAGCAGCTGCTCGCCGCCGTGCCGCGCATCGGCCTGGGGCTGGAGCGCGCGCACGAGCGCGCCGCCCGTCGCCCCGAGGGCTGGGAGAACTCCGAGCCCGTGGTCAAGGCGGAGGGGCTGCGCATCGTCTACCGGCCGCTTCCGTCAGCCCGACTTTGTGGCCGTCAAGGGCGTCGACCTGGCCATCAAGCCGGGCGAGGTGCTGGGCCTGGTGGGCGAATCCGGTTCGGGCAAGACCACCATCGGCCGCGCGATGGCGGGGCTCACCAAGGTGTCGGGAGGCTCGCTGAGCGTGCTCGGCGTGGAGATGAACGGCGTGCGCGAGCGCGAGTTCAAGCCCATCCGCCGCCGCATCGGCTTTGTGTTCCAGGACCCGGCGACGAGCTTCAATCCGCTGCTCACGATCGCCCAGTGCGTGGCAGAGCCGCTCGTGGTGCACAGCAAGGCCGCTGACCCGCGCGATGCCCGCGGGCGCGTTAACGAGCTGCTCGAGGCGGTGCAGCTGCCCACGTCATTTGGCGACCGCTATCCGCACGAGCTCTCGGGCGGCCAGCGCCAGCGTGCGTCGCTCGCTCGCTCGCTCGCGCTCGACCCCGAGCTGCTGATCGCCGACGAGCCCACGTGTCGGTGCAGGCCCGCGTGCTCGACCTGTTCGACGAGCTGCACCGCGAGCTGGGCTTCGCCGCGCTGTTCATCAGCCACGACCTGGCAGTGGTGGACATGCTCGCGGACCGCATCGCGGTGCTGCACCGCGGCGAGCTCGTGGAGGAGGGCACCGGAGACGACGTGCTCGGCAACCCGCAGCAGCCCTACACGCAGCGCCTGCTCGCGTCCCTGCCCGTGCCGGACCCGGTGGCGCAGGCCGAGCGTCGCCTGCAGTGGGAGGCCCTGAACGCGGACCCCGCCACGGCCTAGCGTCGGCGGGGGACCGACGGCCCGTTCGCTGCGCTGCACCCTGCCCGCTACGTCGGGCTCGCGCCGAGGCGTCGCCTACTTGCGCGCGCAGAGCGCGATGCTTGACGGGCGTCGGCTTGAGCCGTGAGGCAGAATCTCGAGCGCCTTGCTGAAGAACCGGGAGTGAGGATCCTCGGCGTACCCGTCGAAGGGCCCCGTGGGCTCAAACCCGTGGGTCTCGTAGAGTCGATGGGCAGGCTCGAAGTAGGGATCGGAACCCGTCTCGAGGCTGAGTCGCTCGTAGCGGCGCGCCCGGGCCACCCCCGCGAGCGCGTGAAGGATGCCGTCCGCCACGCCTTGGCGGCGCGCGTACCGTGCCGTACGCATCGACTTGATCTCGCCGTGGTCCGCGCTGATCTCGCGCAGTGCTCCCACGCCTAGCAGGCGGTTCTCTGCGTCGCGCGCGGCGACAAACAGGATGCCGGGGTGTCGCAGTGCCTCCACGTCGAGGGCGTGAACTGACTCCGCGGGCGACGTGGCGTGCATGTCACTGAGGTGTTCCTGGAGCAGGGCGACGATGTCCTCTTGCGAGGGATCCTCGACCACGATGCGCATGACTCATCTTGGCACTGCGAGCGCCCCGTGAGAAGGCTCCCACGCGGGATTCTTGCCACAACCGGTTGCGATTTCGACAGGATTTCGACGTGCTGACGCATTCCCGTGGAGCCCAGGAGTCACAAAGGTGTCAGGCTATGCCGTAGACCCGAGGGTGGGGGAGCGATGGAGAAGCCTGATGGAGGGCGTGCGCGCGCGGTGTGGCGCGCTCTCGCCGTCGTGTGGGGCGTCGGCGGAGGATTACTCGGCGTGGCGCTGATGGCGGGCGCGACTATGGTGGCGGGCTACGGCCGTCGTGTGGGCGGCGACGAGGCGTGGGGCGCCGACGAGGTCCGCATCTTCTGCATCGGCCTCGCGGTGGCGGCGCTCGCCGTCGGGACGGCCGTGGGACTGTGGCGGGGGCAGCGTTGGGCACGGATCGTCACGTGGCTGTTGGCTGCAGGTGTCGTCGGCCTTGGTGCGCTGGTGCTCCTCGACACGGTGCTTGAGGCGGCGGGCGCGGCCGCTTAGTTCGAGTACACCTGCACCTGCGTGAGCGCCGCCTCGTCGAAGCCCACAAACGTGGCCTCCATGTCCGCCAGTTGGTCCGCCGTGGAGAACACCACGACAGTGCCACTGATGTCGACGCCATCGCCTGGCTCGAGGATGTCGCCAGTCGTGTCGCTGACCCCGCCGGGCAGATGCCAGACGTAGCGCATCGAGTCGTCGCTCATCACACCGGGGACGCCGGAGCTCACAGTGCGCGCCTCGTCGGCCACCGACGTGGTGAAGGCCTGCGCGGCCCACAGGGTCATGATCTGTGCCTGCTGCGTGATGCGCAGTACCCCGTCGGTGAGGGTGGCGCTCGCCGTCAGGTCATCGGCGCTGACGTAGTCACCGTAGGTGTGCGACGTGCCTTCCACCGAGGAATCGAGCCCGGCCTTGATCTCGTCAGCGTTTGCCTCGTTCTGGTCGTCGAGATTCTGCACCCACTGCGCCGGGGTGGTGACAGCGTCGTTGAGTTCGCCCCACGCCTCGAGCGCGGGCTGCGCCGCGACATAGGTGGTGACCCTCAGCACCACCACGCCATCCTCGGCAAAGCTCACATCGGCGCTCGAGTACGCGCAACCGGGCGTGCCAATGGAGAAGTCGGGGTCGTTGAAGTCGTCCACCGTGCAGTCTGTGCGCATTTGGGGCGGGTCCAGCAGCGTCTCGTCCGATGCCGTGGCCGGGCCAGATGAGCACCCCGCCAGCAAGGGCGCCGCGGCGGTCGCGGCAAGGGCGGTGGCGGCGAGGCGGCGGGAAGCGCGCATGAGACTCCTTCGCGGGTGCCGCTGTCGCGGCTCACTGGCGTGGCGCGGACGGCGCGCCTTGAGGCGAACGTATCGGGGTTGCCCAGCGCTCCCGACACTGAGCGTCCGCGACGGGGCAGGCCCGGCACGGCACGCGGGTGTGACGATTTCCACATCATGATAGATGACCCCAGAAAGGTGTTACCGTGCCGGAGGACCCCATGTTGGTGCCACCAAGAATGGGGTGCGTCCTGTCTCGCTACTGAACTGCTGAGGGGCTTTTCACGTGACCTTCCGCTTTGCCGCGCGCTCGCGCCTGTCCATCGTCGTCGCCGCCTTGCTGGTGTGCGCTCTGTCACTTCTTGCTGCGGGCCCTGCCCAGGCAGCTCCGGGCGACCCGCAGTATCTGTCGGTCACCAAGACGGTGGACAACACGACGCCCGACCCGGGCGAGTCGTTCGTCTACACGATTCGCGTGACATGCTCCGAGGCGTCCTGCCTCGACGCGCAGCTCAACGACGCGTTGCCGGCGGAGCTTGACGGGTACACGCTCCAGAGCGCCGCCTTCAGCCCCAATGCCTTCAGCATTCCGCGCACCATCGTGTGGACAGTCGATGGCACCCCCGGTTCCGCAGCGCCCGCGGTGGTCACTGCTGACACGGTGCTGTCGGTGGACTTCACGGGCCCCGTCACCGCTCCCGCCGGCACGGGTCTCCAGAACGGCCAGACGTTCACTGTGCTGCTGACCCTCAGCGTTCCCACCGACCTGCCGCCGGGCACCACCACCATCACCAACACGGCCACCACCAGCGCCACCAACTCCGCTGACTCGTCGGCGAGCGCGCCCATTACGGTGACCATGCCGGAGCGCGTGGCCGTCGATGCCACCAAGACGTGGTCACCCGCCACCCAGGGCTTCTCGGAAGGCGCTGCTTCAGCGATCTCGTTGACGGCAACCAGCACCTCCAATGTGGATCTGAACAAGCTCGTGGTGCAGGAGCCGCAGGCAGCTCCCAACGGCGCGACGAGCCTGGCTGCCTCCAACCCCTTCGCGCTGAAGGACTTCTCGTCCTTCACAGCTGTCACACTGCCCGCTGGCGCCACTTCCGTCCAGGTCGACGCGTACACCTTCCAGGCGGGGACGTGGAGCTGGGTGACGGGCACGCCGGGAGCAACCGCGGCCCTGCCAGCGGGTGTTGCCGCGGCCGACGTGGGTGGCCTGCGCTTCACCTTCGCAGACGGTGCGATCACGCCCGGCGCCTCGGCCGCGATGACCCTTGGCGTCACGCAGCGCGCCACCGACCGCACCGGCGCCGACCTTTCCACCACGAGCCACTCGGTCACCAACGTGGTGGTGGCCACAGCGTCGGCGACTGGCCAGGCGGACGCCACCGACACGGCCTCCGCGCCGCACACGGTGACCCCCGCGAAGGTGGAGGCCGCCACCAGCAAGAACATCGCCCCCAACCGCATGGCGGCCGGCGAGACGGCGGTCGCGACCATCGTGGCCACCAACAACTCCGACGTTCCGGTCGCCGAGCTGCGAGCAGCGGACCTCAACTTCTTCACCGGTGACGTGACCTTTGGAGGCTTCGCCTCGGCCGTCACGTGGCCCACCGGTACCGATGCCGCCAAGGTGATCTATCACCCGCTCACAGGCGGCGCCGATGAGGAGGTCTCCTTCGCGACGGGAACGACCCCGGCCGGGCCGTCCGCGGCCATCTCGGGATTTGAGGTGGTGTTCACCTCCGCGACGGGCGCGATTGTCGCTGGCGGTAGCGCCACGCTGCGGTTCGACATCGACACGACCGAGTCCTCACTTGGTGTTGCTGACAGTGTCGCCATGACCAACTCCGTCACCACCACGGTGACCGCGCTGAACGGCGTCGACGACGACGCCACGGGCACCGCAGGTCTCACGCTCGTGAAGCCCGCCATTGACGTGACCCTCACCAAGACCATGCTGCCCACGACCAACGCTCAACCGGGCGACCGCGTGGTGGTCAAGCTGCAGGCACACCTCACCACTACCTCCGACTACGTCACCGCCGATCACCTTGAGGTGGCCGACGCGTGGGCGGGCGCAGGCACGTTCTGGGACGCCTTCAACCTCGAGAGCCTCGCGCCCACGCAGGTGCCGGCCAACACCTCCATGACGGTGCAGGTGGTGGGCCCCGACCGCACC
>QKAX01000153.1 GCA_003246255.1 Demequina lutea | reverse complement strand
CATCAAGGCGGCCGTGGGCGTCTCCATGGGCATGTCGCAGCGCGCGTGGGGCTCGATGTGGCCGCAACCTGCGTCGCTCACGATTCTGCAGCTGAGGGTCACGCGCAAGGGCGAGATCGCCGAGCGGCACCTCATGTGCATGGGCGCGCTGACCGACTAGCGCGCCGCGCCCGGGCACGCTACCGCTTGGCGTGGGCCCAAGGTCTCCCTATCCTTCGGATATGACTGCGCTTGGGGGGCCGTGGGAGTCGCTGCTTGACTCCGCCCGTACGTATCCGTCTCCGCACAACTCTCAGCCCATCAGGGTGCGCGTGGTGGACGACGCCACGGCCGAGGTGTTCTACGACCTCGACAGGGGCCTTCCGGCCGAGAACTTTGGCATCCCCTTTGGCCACGTGTGCGCCGGGGTGTTCCTCGAGTCGCTGCGCGTGGTGGCCGCCTCGGAGGGGTACGAGGTCACCGAGCGGCTTGCCCACCTCGACATGGACTTTGACGCTGCCGATCGGCTCCACCCCATCGCGACCGTGACGCTCGCGCCGCGGGCCGCATCCGAGGACGACGCGCGCTTGCGCGCCGCCTTTGATCGCCGCAGGACAAATCGCAGGCCCTACGAGGGCCGCGCGGTGCCCGATGCCGACCTCGACGCGGTGCGGGAGGCGGCACTGGGTGCGGGGCATACCTTCGCGACGTCCACCGATGCCGACGTGGTGGCCGACATCATCCGCGTCAACCAAGAGACGCTCTTTGACGACCTGCGCAACGACGCCGTGCATGCCGAGATTCTCGAGTGGCTGCGCTACTCCGAGACCGAGGCGATCGCCAAGGGAGACGGGCTCAGCGCGTCGGCCATGCTCATGCCGGGCGGGGCGCTGAGGTTTGCGATGCAGCACCCCGGCATGTGGGACGCGCCGGTGCTGGGCTGGATCATCAAGCAGATCTATCTGCGGACGATGCGCGGCGTGGCACAGGTGGGCTGGTTCGAGGGGCCGTTCGCGGGCCCGGCCGACTACCTGGAGGCTGGCCGCATGTTCATGCGCTCGTGGCTCGAACTGACCGACAGGGGAGTCGCGCTCCACCCGCTGGGCACTGTCATCACGAATCCCCGCTCGCACGCAAAGTTTGTCGAGGTCGCAGGCGTCGACGAGAAGCCGCCGCGTATGGCGTGGATGCTCGTGCGACTCGGCTACGCCAAGACCCCGCCCGTGGCGCATCGGCGCCCCCTGGACCAGATGGTGATCTCATGAGGAACCTCATCAAGTACCCCACGTTCGCGCTGGTCGAGGCGATCGACTTTGTGATCCGGTTGCTGACCCGCAAGGTGTCCACCCATAGGTTCCTGCTGGCGCCCGGCATCGAGCCGCTGCGGTGGTGGTGGGGGCGCGTGCGCGCGTGGCGCACCTTCCACATGGCCGCCCGACGCGTGCCCGCCTACGGATGGTTTCTGAGCCGCGAGGGGCACCAGCTGTCGCTGCCGGCGCGCGGGAGCCTCAAGGACGCCCTGGCTGGCGTTCCGGAGATGGATAAGGCCTCGTACATCAAGGAGTGGTCCATCCTCGAGCGCAGCGTCGATGCACGCATGCCGCGCAGGGGCGTGGTGGTGGACGAGTCGTCCGGATCGTCCGGCATCCCCACGAGCTGGGTGCGCGGCCCAGACGAGCGCCTCGCCACCCGCCAGTTGCTGCAGATGGGCTTCGCGCAGACCGCCAACGAGCTCACCAAGCAGCCCTTTGTGCTCAACTGCTTTTCACTGGGTGCGTGGGCCACCGGCATGAACGTCTCGGCGTCGCTCACCGAGATCACCATGATCAAGTCGATTGGCCCCGACCGCGACAAGGTCATCCACACGATGCGCGAGTTCGGGCCGCACTTTACGTACATCATCACCGGCTACCCGCCTTTCCTGAAGGCGCTGTTTGAGGACGACCGACTCGACTGGAACGCGTACGACGTGGTGACGGCCTTTGGCGGCGAGGGCATCTCGGAGAACATGCGTGCCCTGATCCTCAAGAACGCGCACGCCGCCTACGGGTCTTACGGCGCCTCGGATCTTGAGATCAACATCGCGATCGAGACCGACTTCACGGTGGCGCTGCGGCAGGCGATTGCCGCCAAGCCGCGGCTCTTGCAGGCCCTCACCAAGCAGGCGGAGTACGGCGTGCTGCCCATGGTGTTCCAGTTCAACCCGTTCGACTACCTCATGGAGACAAACGCGAACGGCGAGCTGCTCGTCACCATCAACCGCGGCACCAACATCAACCCGCGCATCCGCTACAACATCCACGACCGCGGCCACGTGCTGCGCCTCAAGCAGCTGGAGCCGGTGCTCAATCAGCACGGCCTCGCGCACCTCTCGCGCCTGGCAAAGACGGACCTGCCGCTGCTGTTCTTGTACGGGCGCTCCGACATGTCGGTGGACTTCAACGGCGCCGTCGTGGCGCCCGACGCGGTGCGCGATGTGCTGTTCGCCAACGCCGATCTCACGCAGATCGTGGAGAACCACCGGCTCATCTCGTACGAGGATGCGCGCGGGGACCGGCAGCTGCACCTCGCGTTTCAGCTGCGCGAGGGTGTGGACGGGGCCGACTCTGCCGCGATCGGCGCGCGGGTGATCGACGCGCTGCGGGAGTCAAATGGCGACTTCTCCAACGCGATTCGCACCGCGCCCGATGGCACCGAGCCGACGTTCGCGTGCTACCCGTTCCGCACAGGCCCGTTCGCGGAGGACGGCCGCAAGCTCAAGAACGAGTACGTGTGGATTCTGCCCGTGGGCGAGGTGGAGCAGTGGAACCTCGTCGCTGGGTTCACGGCGCCGCGGGAGCGCTAGGTCAGGCGGTGAAGGGCGGGCGTCTGTGGGCGCGCGGCCGGCTTAGCCCGCGATGACGAGCGTGAGCTCGTAGCGGTTGCCCCTGCCCGAGGTGAGCGACAGGTCTACGAGGGAATCGCCTACCAGGCCGCGCGCTGCATCGGCCGCCTCGTCGGGCGTCTCGGGCGGCGTGGCGAGACCCGCGAGGTGCGCGGCGAGCAGCCCGCGCGTGTGCTTGGCCATGTGGCTCACCACGGCGCGCTTGCCGTCGAGCTCGCGCATCACCTTGACGCTCACCCACGGCACTCCCGCGGGGCTCCACGCGGCTGCATAGGTGGCCGAGCGGCCATCCACGACCACGCGCCCGTCGGCGAGCTCGGTGAGCGGATCGTCGAGACGGGGCTTCCACAGCGCCGCGAGCGATCCGAGGCGGGGCAGCGACCCCATCGACAGCCTGTAGGCAGGGATGCGGTCGGCGGGGGAGACGGCGCCCCACAGTGCCGACACAATGCGGACGCGGTCGCGCGAGGCCTCCAGCATCGCGTCGTCCCACTCGGACATGCGGGCGGCGTCGTAGAGCACGCCCGTGTACACCCGGGCCGCGGGCGCGGTCGGGTTCTCCCAGAGCGTCGTGTTGCGGGCCACCTCCGCGGCGAGCGAGAGCCCCACGTCGAGCGTCTCCAGGGCGCGCTTGGTGCCGCTTGTCCTGGCCAGGGCGTCGCCCACGCGTCGGCGCGTCTCGGCCAGCTCGGGATGGCTCAGCGATGCGAGATCTACGGGGGCACCGGCGTCGGGCGAGGTCTTTGTCTCGGACGGAGGAAGCAGCACCAGCACGGTGACCAGGGTAGTTGCGGCCCCTGCCATCCGATGACGGGCGCGCGCAGGGGCGGTACGCTTGCCGGGCGGATGAGGTGGCCAGGCGGTCGCGTTGCGGGAAACCGTACCGAGGAACGTCCGGGCTCCGAAGGGCAGGGTGGTGGCTAACGGCCACCCACGGCGACGTGCGGGACAGTGCCACAGAAAGCAAACCGCCTTCGGCTTTGGCCGGGGGTAAGGGTGAAAGGGTGAGGTAAGAGCTCACCGCGCCGGTGGTGACATCGGCGGCACGGTAAACCCCACCCGGAGCAAGGCCAGACAGGATGCGTTTGAGGGCTGCCCGCCCGAGCATCCGGGTAGGCCGCTCGAGCCCTGGGGCAACCCAGGGCCTAGATGGATGGCCGCCCCTCGCGCCACGGCGCGAGCGACAAAACCCGGCGTATCGGCCACCTCATCCGCCTCTGTGGCTCGCTGGGTCCATGACACCCGGCGACGTGACACGCTTCCTCGAGAACGGCCGGCTCGAGCGCACGCCGCGCAGGGCCGACGATCGCGTGGCGGTCTACACGTGGCTCGCCGAGCAGGTGACGCCCGCCGCCGTGCGGGTGACGGAGCGCGAGCTGATGGGCCCGCTCGCGCACGATCCGGTGGGAGCGCGTCGTGACATGGTGGAACTGGGTGTCCTCCACCGCGAGCCCGACGGCTCCGCATACTGGCGCGGCGCGGCCTAGCTGACTGCCGCGTTGAGCGCGAGCCGCGCGGGGATGTCCTCAATGGCCCCCGGTCGCGCCAGCAGGTAGCCCTGACCAAGCCCGCACGAGGTGAGGCGTAGCGCCGCCAGTTGTTCAACGGTCTCCACGCCCTCCGCGATGGTGGTGAGGTGCAGCGTGTGGGCGAGCGAGATCACCGCATGCAGCACGGCGCTCTGCTGGCCCTCAACCCCCAAGCCCCGCAGGAACGCCTGGTCGATCTTGAGGGTGTCGATGGGAAGATCGCCCAGGCGCGACAGCGACGAGTAGCCCGTACCAAAGTCGTCGATCGCGACCCGCACGCCCAGGTGCCGCAGCGTGTGCAGCGCCGTCCTGGCACGCTCCTCGAGCAGCAAACCCTCCGTGACCTCCAGCAGCAGGTGGCGCGGCTCAAGTCCCGCCTTGTCCAGGGCCCCTGCCACGAGCTCCGGGAAGGCCTCGTCCTCGAGCTGCAGCGGCGAGACATTGACGGCGACGTACGCGTCGCCTCCCG
>QKAX01000145.1 GCA_003246255.1 Demequina lutea | reverse complement strand
GGGCTTGCTCATGAGCAAATGGGCCACCGTCACTGGCACGACGCTGCGGGCAAGGCCGCACGCCGAGCGCGCCACGATCGTCGCACAGGTTCAAGAGGACGTGTGGCCGCACGTGATCGCGGGGCTGCGCCCCGTGGTGCACGCGGTGCTGCCGCTCGACGAGGCCGCCGAGGCGCACCGCCTGCTCGCCTCGGGCGAGGCGTTTGGCAAGGTGCTGCTGACGCCGTAGCCCGGCGTCGGGCGCGTTCCCCGCCCCGGCCGTCGGCGCTACTCGGCCGCGGGCTCGATGCCCTGCGAGAGGGCCGGAGCGAGCGCGGGCGTGAGCGGCATGCGCGGGAACAGCGTGGCCTGGTACGCGTGATAGAGGTCGGGCTTGCCCTTCCACACAGTGGCCGAGGGGCGATTGGCGGTGTCCAACTCGTGGAACCACGAGCCCTTCTCGTCATCGATCAGGTGGTTGACGGCGTACGTCCACCACGCGGCGTACTCGTCGGCGTAGCGCCGGTCTCCCGTGCGGTGCCACAGCGCAGCGGCGGCGCCGATGGCCTCGGCGGCCACCCAGTGCATGCGCTCGCGCACCACGGGCCGGCGCTCAAAGTCCATCGTGTAGACGAAGCCCTCGGCGCCGTCCACGTCCCAGCCGTCGGCCACGGCGGTGCCGTACAGGGCCTTGGCGGCCGGCAGGATCCAGTCCGGGGTGGGCATACCCGCGGCCTCGAGCCCCGCCTCGGCGTCCAGCGCGAGTCGCGACCACTCCAGCAAGTGGCCGATGGTGACGCCGTACGGGCGGAACGGGTGGCCTGGCTCGTCGACGTTGTAGTCGAGCTCGAGGTCCCAGGTGGCGCTGAAGTGCTCGGGCAGCAGCCAGTCGTTGCCGCGAGCAAAGTGGTTGACCACGCGGTCCACAATGGCGGCGGCCCGCTCCAGCAGGTCGGGGCGCTGCGCGACGTCCGCGGCCGCCAGGTAGGCCTCCACCGTGTGCATGTTGGAGTTCACGCCGCGGTAGTCCTCGCCCACCGACCAGTCGCCGTTGTAGCTCTCGCGAGCCATGCCGGCATCGGCGTCCCAGAACTTGTCCGTGTGGACGGCGATCGCGTGGTCCATGAGCGCCTTGGCGTCGGGATGGCCAGCGGCTGTCGCTGACGCCGAGGCGAGGATCACGAACGCGTGCGCGTAGTTCTCCTTGATATCCATCGCTGGGCTATTGCCGCCCACGATCGAGTACCAGCCGTCGTTGACCTGGTCGCGCAGGGGGCCCAGCAGCGCCTTGACCCCGTGATCCATGAGCTCGCGCGCGCCGTCCCAGCCGCGCATCGCTGCCAGCGCATAGATGTGCGTCATGCGGCACGTGATCCACAGCTGCACACCCTGGCTCGCGTCCACGGCGCCGTCGTCGCCCAGCCAGCCGAACCCGCCGTCGACGGCGGCGGCGCGGCCAAACTCCAGCAGGCGGTCCCCCTCGGAGTCGAGCCAGGCGAGGTGTTCAGCATCAGCAAACCACGTTGTCATGGGACGAGCCTAGACCCGATGACAGCGCTGACATGGGACATCCTTCCCCGGCGGCGACGCGGCGGCTAGAGAGCTGATCGCGCGGGGTCTACGAGGGGCAGCAGCACGTCGAGCACGCCGTCCTCGTCCACCGGGCCAATCGCCGTGCGCGCCGCCTCGACCACCTGCTCCGGGGCGTTGCCCATCGCGTACGAGTCAGCGGCCCACCGCAGCATCTCGATGTCGTTGTTGCCATCGCCCACCGCCACGGTGTGGCCGGGCAGCACTCCCAGCTGCTCGCGCAGCACCTCCAGCGCCGACGCCTTCGTCACGCCGGGCGGCGTGAGGTCAAGCCACGCCGAGTACCCCACCGCATAGGTCACGTCGTTGAGGCCGATGCGCTGCACGATCGAGTCAAAGTGCGCCACGTCAGCGCCTGGCGCCCGGATCACCACGCGCGTGACATCGTCGTGGCACAGGTCCTCGAAGTCCACCACCCGCTGCTCGGCCGAGAGCTCGCCCATGGGGAACTCCTTGGTGACCCGGAAGTCGAGCCCGCCGTCCTCGACGGCGAAGAAGGCATCGGGCATCTCTTCGCGGATGAGCTCGAGCGCGGCGCGCGGATTAAACGTCAAGGTGTTGACGATCTCGTAGCCGCCCGGCTTGGCGGGGGTGAGCTTGATGGTGACGGCGCCGTTGGAGCACACGGCCCATCCGCGACGAATCCCCAGCCGCTCGGCCACCGGCAGCGTCGCCTCGATGTTGCGGCCGGTCGCAAGCACCACGTGATTGCGCGTCATGCGCACCTGCTGCATCGCGTCCACCACGGCCTGCGAGATGTCGCCACCCCAGTGCATCAGGGTGCCGTCGATGTCGCAGCCCAGCAGCCGCCAATGCTCGGCCTCCAACGGGGGCGTGAGGTCCTCGGGTGCGATCGCCATGCCTTGACCCTAGGCGACCGGGGTGAGCACCTCGAGCCCGCCCAGGTACGGCCGCAGCACGGGCGGCACGTAGACCGAGCCGTCGGCCTGCTGGTGGTTCTCCAGTAGCGCGACAATCCAGCGGGTGGTGCCGATGGTGCCGTTGATGGTGGCGACGGGGCTGGTGCCCTGCTCTCCGCGCTCGCGGATGGAGAGACGGCGCGCCTGGAAGGTGGTGCAGTTGGACGTCGAGGTGACCTCCATCCACCGCTCCTGGCTGGGCAGCCACGCCTCGCAGTCAAACTTGCGCGCGGCGCTCGAGCCCAGGTCTCCCGCGGCCGTGTCGATCACGCGGTAGGGCAGCTCGAGCGCCTGCAGCATGGCCTCCTCGGTCTCCAGAAAGCGGGCGTGCTCGGCGGCGGCGTCCGCGGGGCGCGCGTACGAGAACATCTCCACCTTGTGGAACTGGTGCACGCGGATGATGCCTCGCGTGTCGCGGCCGGCCGAGCCCGCCTCGCGGCGGTAGCACGCGCTCCAGCCGGCGTAACGCAGCGGGCCGTCGCTCAGGTCCAGGATCTCGTCCGTGTGGTAGCCCGCGAGCGCCACCTCGGACGTGCCCGTGAGGTACAGCTCGTCCTTCTCCAGGTAATAGATCTCGTCCGCGTGCTTGCCCAAGAAGCCCGTGCCGCGCATCGTCTCGGGGCGCACCAGCGTGGGCGTGATCATGGGCGAGAAGCCGCGCTCCTGCGCCAGGTTCATGGCCGCATTGAGGATCGCCAGCTCAAGACGAGCGCCAATGCCGGTGAGGAAGTAGAACCGCGCGCCGGAGACCTTCGCGCCGCGCTCCATGTCGATCGCGCGCAGGCCCTCGCCGATCGCGAGGTGGTCCTGCACCGTGACGCCCTCGGCGGCAAAGTCGCGCGGGGTGCCCACGTGCTTCACCACGGCGAAGTCGTCGGGGCCGCCGGCGGGCACGCCCGGCTCGGGGATGTTGCCGATGCCCATGACAAGCTCGCGCGCGGCCGTCTCGGCGGCGTCGGCCTCGGCCTGCAGCGACTTGACCTTCTCGGCGAGCTCCTTGGTGCGGGCCAGCAGCGCGGCCTTCTCGTCTCCCTGCGCCTTGGCCACGTCGCGGCCCATGGCCTTCTGCTCGGCGCGCGCCGACTCGAACTCGGTGAGCGCGGAGCGGCGGCGCTCGTCGGCGGCAAGCACCTGGTCCACTACGGAAGGGTCGTCTCCGCGAGCAATTTGCGAGGCACGGACGACGTCGGGATCATTGCGCAGCACGGCGAGGTCGATCATGCCCGCCAGTCTATCGACGCGCGACCAACGCGAGGCGGCGCCCGAATCTTCCCGTCGCATCCCTTTCTGCGCCGATGGCGTAAGCGGCCGGCTTTGCATCGCGCGCGGGGCTACGCGGCCGTAGGCTCGGGCCATGCTTGATGTCATCGTGATCGTGCTGGACGTGATCGCGCTCGGATTCGGCGTGGCAGGCTTTGTGCTCGCCGCGACCGTCACCAAGCGCATGGGCGCTCGCGATCCCCTGGCGGTGCCGATGTTCTGGCGCAAGGTGCTGGGTATTCGCACGCTGCCGCTGGGGCAGCAGGGCGACTTTGGCGGGCACGAGCGCGGCACGCAGCGCGTGGCCTTCATCGCCAACCCCACCAAGGCGGGAGTCTCCGAGGCACGCGAGCTCGCGATCCGCGCGTGCGCCAACCGCTACCTCCCCCAGCCGATGTGGCTGTGGACCTCCGAGGATGACCCGGGTTGGGGCGCCGCGAAGGAGGCCGTCGAGGCGGGCGCCGACGTGGTGGTCGCCATGGGCGGCGACGGCACCGTGCGCGCGGTCGCGGCGGCACTGGCCGGCACCGGGGTGCCGATGGCGATCCTGCCCATGGGTACCGGCAACCTCTTTGCGCGCAACGTGGATCTCCCCCTTGATGACGTGCCAGCGCAGATTCGCATCGCGCTGGAGGGCGAGGACCGCAGCATGGACGTGGGCTGGCTCGA
>QKAX01000136.1 GCA_003246255.1 Demequina lutea | reverse complement strand
GGGAGCGACCTCGCTCTTGACGCGCTCAAGCGATGGCTCCGCACGCGCGGAAACAGTCCCGCTTCGCTGCTGTCGATGGCGGCATCGTTCCCCAAGGCACAGCCTGCGATTCGAAGTGCCTTGGAGATTCTGCTGTGAGCCCGAGCAGACGGCTTCTCGGAGCGCGCTTGCCGCAGCGGCAGCCAGGCTGAACCTCTAGCCGCGCTCCGGCATCGGCACCGTCACGGGTGCCCCGAGCCGATACGCGAGCACGGCCGCCGTCACCGCCTCGGCGCACAGCAGTCCCACCAGCACCACCACCTGGAAGATCGCGGCGTCCACCACGCTGGCCCCGCCCACCAGCGCGCCTGCGAACGCGCCGGGCAGTGTCACCAAGCCCACCGTGCGAGTCTGGTCCAGCGCCGGGATCAGCGCCTCGTGCACTGCTGCGCGCGCGATGGGCCGCACGGCCTCGCGCGGCGTCGCGCCGAGCGACAGCCACGCCTCGACCTCGTCCCTGCGCGCCAGCAGTCCCGCCGCGAGCCCGCGACCGGTGAGCGTTGCCGCAGTCATCGAGCCGCCGATGACGATGCCCGCGACCGCCACCAGCGTGCGCGTGTCGCGGGTGAGGGTCGGCAGCCCCACGATGATGCCGATGGTCACCGACGCCCCGGCGAAGATCGCCAGCGCTACGGACCACAGCGATGCCCCGCCCAGGCGTCGGGACGCCGTCCACGTGGCTACCGCGAACATTACGGCGAGCACCAGGGACGATGCCCACGGCGCCGCGAACACGCCGCGTAGCGCGAGCGCGACGATCGCCAGTTGCACCACGGCGCGCAGGGCCGCCGTCAGCACCGCGCGCCGATGCCGCACTCCCGCCCACGTGAGCGCGGTCACGGCGACGCCCAGCAGCAGGGCGAGCCCTGCTGCCTCGTTCCACGTCACCGGCATATGACGATCCAAGCCCACTCGCGAAGGTTACGAGTCACGGTCGCGGTACTCGAGCGGCAGCTTCAGGACGATGCGGGTGCCGGTGGGGAACATGGTCGCGGGGTGGATCGCGACGGATCCGCCCACCCGAGCCATCTGTTCCGCGATGATCGCTAACCCCAGGCCGCTGCCGGTGGCCTCGGCGCGGGCACCGCGAGCAAAGGGGCGCAGCGCGTTCTCCGGATCCTCGATGCCTGGCCCGCCGTCCTCGACCGCCACCTCAAGAGAGCCCGGAGCGAGACGAGCCGTGACCACCACCCGGCCGCCGTCCCCGCCGTGGCGCACGGCATTGTCGAGTGCGTTGCGCAGTGCCGCCGTGAGCGCCTGAACGGGCACCTCCACGGCAAGATCCGCGCCCTCCGCAACCTCAAGCTCCACGCCGGCGCCGTCCGCGACCGGGAGCACCTCGGTCAACGATCCGCGCAGTACCTGTGAGAACGGTGCGAGCGCCGCCTCCTCGCGCGGCGCGGCCTGAGCGTGCGCCAACGCGAGCAGCTGTTCCACCACGTGACGCGACCGCTGCACGCCGACGGCAAGCTCGGTGAGGCGGGCGCGCAGGGCATCGGGATCGTTCGCCATGGCGGCACGCTCCACCTGCAACTGCACCGCGGTGAGCGGCACCCGGAGCTCGTGCGCTGCCTGCATGATGAACACTCGCTCGGCCGCGGCGGCACGCACGAGGCGCTCGTTCTGATCGTTGATCGCCTCCACAAAGCCGCGAAGCTCGAGCGGCGCGGCCGCGGCATCGAGCACGGCAGGGGTGTGCGACTCGTTCGCAGCGACTTCCTCTGCGAGCCTGCGCACCGGCGCAAAAGCCCGTCGGGTCGCGAGGATCAGCCCCAAGGCGAGCAGCGGGATGAGCGCGAGGATCGGCGCGGTGGCCGCGATCGCCGATTCGCGCGCCAGCGAGCTCCGCGATGCCACCGGCTGTACGGCCGCCACTGCTGTGCCGTCGCCGGCCCTTGCCACTGCCACTCGGTGAGGCGTGCCGTCGATCGTGGACGTCGAGAGGCCCGCGGGGGCGTCCGACGCGAGCCCGGCGTCGGCGAGGCTCAGCAGGTCGATGTCGACGTCGGCGTCGGTGACGGGGACGCCATCGGTACTGAGCACCGAGGACCCCGACGCCGCCGCAGTGACGGCGAGCGCTGCCACCTGCACCAGCGTGTCGTCCTGCAGGGACTTTGCCGAGGCGTACGCGGAGCGATACGACCACGCTCCTGCCACGGCGGCGGCGACAAGTGTCATCAATGCGAGCGTCGCGGAGAGCCGCGTGGCAAGCGAACGCGTGGTCACGGGACGGGCACCTCTCGCGCGACCATCCAGCCCACGCCGCGAATGTTGCGAATCGCCGCAGGCCCCAGTTTGGAGCGCAGCCCGTGGATCGCCACCTCGATCGCGTTGCTTTCCACCTCGTGGCCCCACCCGTACACGGCCTGTTCGAGCGCCGCTCGCGAGAGGATGGTGCCCGGCTGCGACGCGAGCGCCCGCAGCACCGCGAACTCGCGGCGGGGGAGTTCGACCTCTCGACCGTCCGGCGTAGAGGCCCGATGCGAGCTCAGGTCGATCGTGAAGCCTGCGGCCACGAGCACCGAAGCCGTGGCGCCGGGCGTCGCGCGCCGCATCACGGCCCGCATCCTGGCCAGCAACTCGGGGGTCTCGAAGGGCTTGACGATGTAGTCGTCCGCGCCGCCGTCGAGGCTGGCGATCCTGCTGCCGGTGTCGTCTCGCGCGGTCACCACGATCACTGGGGTGGAAAGACCCCGACGGCGCAGCTCCTTGAGCAGAGCTGCGCCGTCGGAATCGGGGAGTCCAAGGTCGAGCAGAACCACGTCGTACTCGTGGGTGTCAACGCTCGCGGCCGCTGCCGCCGCATCTCGCACCCAGTCCACGGCGTACGCGTCGTCCTCGAGGCGGCCTACGAGCGCGCGGCCCACCATGGCGTCGTCTTCGACCAGAAGGACCCTCACATCAGGACCTTTCGAGGAGTCAGGACCCCTGCTCGATGGTGGCAATGGTGGACTGCAGCGTGCTGACGGCCGCTGCGCAGGCGGACTGCACAGGGGTTGTGGCTCGCAATGTCGTCAGTGTCCCATCGATCGCCCCGTCCATGGTGTGCCAGTCGGCGGTGGACATGGGCTTCATGGAGGCCTCGGAGCTGTCCCACGTCACCTCCAGGTCCTTGACGCGCGTCTTGGCGCCGGCGAGGTCGCCGTTGTTCACAAGCGTCGCGACGTCGTCCACGATGGTGGCGATGCCTGTGAGGTCGCCCAGCGGGGAGGCGGTGTCCTGCTCGATGGCCGTGCGACCGGCCGATGCTGCGGGTGCCGACGCCGTGGCGGTGGGGGCGAGCAACAGGGACGCGGCGATGACGGCCACAGCGCCGGCTCCGGCCCACGACGCATCGCGGGCGGGGTGCACGGCGGAACCCTCGCCCTTGGTGCGCACGCCGTGCCGCGCCACGACTGCCTGCTCGCGGATCACCAGGGCGATGATGACGGCCACAAAGACGAGCGACGTGGTGGCCGCACCAAGGCCGATTCCACCGTACGAGCGATCCTGCGAGAGCAGGTCGCCGAGCGACGCGCCGAGCGGGCGGGTCAGCACGTAGGCGATCCAGAACATCAGCACGGAGCTTGCGCCCAGCTTCTTGGCGCCCCACGCGGCGAGGATCAGCGCCGTGAAGATGATGGCGCCGTTGCGGAAGCCGAGCGACAGGGCCTCGGTGGCAAGGTCGCCCGCGGCGGTGCCGAGAGCGAACGTCACGAGGATCGCGCCCCAGTAGTAGCGCTCGCGGCGCGGCGTGTCGATCGAGGTGATGGCGAGCGTGTGTTCCTGACGCCACCACACCACAAAGACCACGGCGAGCACCACGGCAAAGACGCCAGTGCTGATGTAGAGGGACACGCCGAGGATGTCGGTGAAGAAGTCGGTGATCTGCGTGCCGACGATGCTGATGACCACCACGGTGGACCAGTACAGGGCGGGCACGTAGCGGCGCGAGCGCAGTTGCGCAGTGAGCAGCGCGGCAAGAACCAGCGCCATCGCGCCGTCGGTGACGAGCGTGCCGAGGCCCACCTGCACGGCCAGGTAGTCGGCGAACGTTTCGCCAACGGTGGTGGAGAGGATCTTGATGAGCCAGAACGTCGCGGTGACGAGGGGCACCTTGTTGAGGAACGGCTGTAGGTCGCGTCGCACGGCGGCGCTGGATGGGGAGTTGATTGCCATGGGAGCCATCTCAGCGCCGCAAACTTACGTGAGACTGAACCTGCGCAAACTCTCAGGTGCGTCTAGCGCCGACGCTCCGGCCAGCCCCGCGCATCGGCGCCTGGGTAGGGTCGAGTCCAGAGCAACGGGCCGCCCCGTACGGCCCGCCAGACGAAAGGCGTGCACCTCATGACAAGCCAAGCCCCCGCGCCGGCCGCATTCGGAGTGCACTCCGAGGTGGGCCAGCTGCGCCGCGTGCTGGTGTGCG
>QKAX01000085.1 GCA_003246255.1 Demequina lutea | reverse complement strand
ATGCAAGAGCTGCGCCGCGAGCGTGGCCTCGTCTCCGGTGACGTCTGGCCCACACTGGCTAAGGAGCGCCCGCGTCTGCGCGCCCACATCGGGGGCCGTGAGCGCCCACTGCCGCCATTCGCGCACGATGCGCGTGAGGCGCGTGGGCTCGCCGGGGTGGGGATCGTCGGCGGCGAAGGCGCGGAGCAGCGGGATAGCCATGGACGTGTCGTCGGTCCACTCGCCTGGCGCCCAGTTGAACGCGCCGCCGCCCACCATGTCCGCCGCCGTGCCCGCAAACGTCACTCCGGGCGACGGCCCAAACTCGTACGGCGCTCCCAGGGCGTCGCCCACCGCCATGCCCACGATCGCGCCCGCGACACGGCCGGCATCGGCGCCGATGCGCGGCGGGCGCGGCTCGTCTTCGGCGCCGGGCGTGGTGGTCATGGCCTTCCCCTCGATTCAGTCAAGCCCCAGGTCCTGCAGGATGCGATCGGCAACAAGCCGCGTAAAGTCCGGGTCCTTGTAGTTCTCGGTGTGTACGGCCACTGTATTGTCGCCGTCGCCCCACGCACATACGGGGTCCCCCGGATCGCACCACGAGGACGCGCCGGGCGCGAGCTCCGCGGGAGCGAGGTCGGCCCAGACGCCCTCGCCAGGCGCGATGCCGCCACGCGGGTCGACCTGACCCGCGGCCCTCAACGGATCCGCGATGAGGTGCTCGGAAACGATCGTGTGTCCCTGGCCGATAGGGTCGTTCGCCAGCTTGCGCATCACCATGGCGCCCTGCGAGTAGCCGGCCACCACGATGTCGGTTGAGGTGCATGACGCGATTGCGTTGATGGTCGCGGCGGCGACATTGGCACCCGCGACGGCGCCCTCCATGTACGTCTCCATGCTGCCCACGGCTGCCGGGTCGCCGTACGGATCGATCACCGCAAGCGCCGCGTAGTCGACCGGGTAGTACCCCACGGTGCCGCCGGAGGCCTCGACATCGGCCTTCACCAGTGCAAAGACGGGGCCGACGACGTCGCCGAATCCGCCGCCCGCGAGGCGCGGCTCCCCGCTGCCGCGGGCTCCCACCAGGGCCACGTCTGGACACAGGTCCACCGCGTCGGAGTAGGGCGACACCTGCTGGGTGGGGTTCCCCGCGACCCGTTGCCACAGCCAGCCGCTGAGTGGCCCCCACAGCAGGGGCACTGCGAGCACCACCACGGCAACTCCCAGCAGCACCGTGCGGGCTGCCTTGACCCCGGGCAGGAACACGCCGAACAGCGTGAGCGCGATCACCGCGAACTGGATCGCGGGCCGGTACTCGGTGGGGACGTACGGCCGCGCCATGGCATCAATGCTGAAGCCCGCCACCACCAGCAGAGCGCAGCCCACGAGCGCGCGGCGGGCCAGCCGCCCCCCGACGCCGATCAGGCGGGTCACCACCCACACGAGGAACAGGATCAGCGCAACGGCCACCGTGTACTGCATGTGCGCCACCTTGGCGGCCCCTCGCCGCCCGCGCAAGCCCTCCGTTGTGACACGTGCGACGGCATCGGGCGCCTTGCGAGGTATGTCCGATACGTCCGGCAGACCGAGCCTCCATGTAGTCAAAACTGGGGATGCCGCCGGTGCCCCCGCAAACGGTTCAATGAACGAACGGCGCACACAGTGAGGGTGGGAAAGAGGGGGGACCGGTGGCAGTTCGACGCATCATCGCCTCGGCGGACCACACGACGTCAGCGGATCCATTGGCGGCGCAGCGCACGGTAGACGTGGCGGCCACGCGCTCGGTGGCGCGCAACCGTTCCGAGCGGCGCTCGCAGGCGCTGGTGGAGGCGGTGGCCAAGCTCGACACCGCGACGGACCCCGCCTACGCGGCGGCGCTCATGCAGTGGATCGCGGATCAGTACGCGGAGCGCAACGGCGGCACCTTGGTGGGCATCTTCAGCAGGTGCTACCTGGGCCACCCGTACATTGACCACCGGCTGGACGTGATGGGCGGAATGATCATGGATCACTTCACTGCCGCCGACACCCCGCCAGGGCCCTTTGCGGCCGCCCGTCCCTACGCCCGCAGCGACGCCTACGCGTACACCGAGGTCTACTCCGACGGAGCGGTGGTCCCCATCCGCGAAGACGGGCAGCCGGTGCTGTAGGCGGCTCGCCTCCCCAGCGCAGTTCAACGGAAGGAACCCGCAGTGAATGACATCACCATCGACTTCACCCCCGTGGTGCGAACCATCGAGCGCAACATGGAGGTGCTGAGCCGCCAGGTGAGTGATGTGAGCTCCGATGTGGGCCTCGTCTCCGCCCGCGTGGACGCCACGCGCACGGATCTGCAGGAGCTGCGCGACATGTTCGAGCAGTTCCTGGAGCGCAACGAGCGCAACCGCCTGGTTCAGCTTGCCGAGACGCGCCTGGGTGGCCTCAAGGCCGAGCTCGACCGCGAGTTTGGCCACTACGCGGTGGTGCGCCGCACCTCGGTGGGAATCCTGCAGGCCTTCGACGTGGGCAACGTGCGGGTGAAGACGATGCACGAGATCAGCGAGGAGCTGATGATCCAGACGCCGCGCTACTGGCTCGCGCCAGCGCTGGTGGGTCTTGCCGCGTGGTCGAAGGACGATCAGGAGCTCGCCTCGAAGTCCATCGAGGCCGCCTTCTCGCGCGATCCCAAGAAGACGAGCCTGTTCTTTGCGCTGGTGCTGCGCCGCCAGAATCGCCTCGACGAGGCGCGCCGCTGGCTCAATCACTACTTCACGGCACTCGACCCGCGCGGCCTGACGCGCGAGTTCGCCGTGCTGCTGGAGGCCACCTCGCAGGACGGCTTTGGTGAGGTGGGTCGCGCACTCGTGGGCACCCACTTGGCGCGCTGGTCTGAGCTGTTGCGCGACGAGGACGAGGTGGTGGAGCAGCAGATCTCCAAGTGGCTCACCGAGCTCGCGAACAGCCGCGGCACCGTCAACCCCAAGGACTTCGAGTACCTGTCAGCATGCTCGCCGGATTGGAAGGCCATCGAGGCGGGACTCGAGGCCGCCTCGGCGCACGCCTTTGTGCTGGACAAGTACACGGCGGTGCGTGACGCGCCCACCCACCTCTCGGCATCGATCGCCGACAGGTTGGATGACCTGCTGGACATCCTTGTCACCGAGTACGACGCCGAGGAGCTTCCGCTGCGCCGCGAGGTGCTGGTGCAGGAGGCGATCATCGCCCACGACGGCGACGCCGACCGCGCTCAGCAGCAGGCCGATTCCGACATCGCCGCGCTGGACGAAAAGGTGGACGCCCTCTCGCTGCAGACCCACACGGCGCTGCGCCCCGATCTGTTTGGCGTGAGCACCGCCACCCAGCGCGTCTCCGTTGGCGCGTCCAAGCCCGATGTCACGGCCGCCATCGGCCGCTTCGCCCGCGACTACCGCGCGGCATGGCCGGCGACGGTCACGGTGGCGCTCGAGCCGCACCACACGCAGCACGCGCAGACGTACGGGTTTAGCCGCTGGAGCATCACCTCCGACGTCGACGAGGCCACGGCCGAGCAGCAGCTCTCCGAGCACTGGGACAGCACGATGTCCGCGTACATCGACGCGCAGCGCTTCACGCCTGGCAAGGCGGCCATGCCCGTGATCGTGGGCCTCGGGGCCGCCCTCTTTGGCCTGCTGTTTGTGCAGGTGGCCGTGGGATTCACGATCATCATGGTGCTGGCCGGCCTCGCCTTTGCCGCCGGCATGATCTTCAAGCGGGTGAAGGACGCGGAGAAGCGGGTCGCGCAGGCCGAAGAGATCCGCGAGACCGCCAAGCAGCACTCGCGGGACATGTACCGCGCCACCATCGCCGAGTGGCTTGACGCGCGCCTTGCGTACCAGGAACAGGACGCCAAGGAGCGAGACCTCCTGGCACTCGTGGAGGGGTGGCCCGCCTGATGGCCGACGACGCGACGGGTACCCGACCCGGCTGGTACGACTCCGGGGACGGGCAACAGCGCTGGTACGACGGCACCACCTGGGGCGCCTCACGCGCCGCCGGGAGCCCCACCGCCGGCTGGTACGACGAGGGCTCGGGCAGGTTGCGCTGGTTCGACGGCGCCGCGTGGGGCGAGTATCGCGACAACGTGGCCGATGCAGGATCAGGCTCCCCATCACCCGCGGCTGGTGCTGAGGGCCAGCCCGCGGGTGGTGCGGCGGCGAGCGCCGCGTCGTCCATCGCGGCGTCCATGAGCGGGGCCGGCTCCGTGCCAGTCTCGGCTCCCGGTGCCAAGATCGGGCTCCCGCCCGGAGCTCAGGTGAACTCGCCTCCCGCCGTGGCTTCCTCAGTGCCGGCGCCCTCGCCCGCGGCATCGGCCCCGGCGCCCGCGGCATCGGCCCCGGCGGCCGCGTCGCCGCCCAGCGCTCCGGGGGCACCGAGCGAGGGCGTGCGCATCACGCGTCGCAAGATCTCGTTCACCCCGCGCGAGGTGGAGACGACAGCCGACGCCCCTCTCGTGTCCCGCGACTGGTCCACAGGCGTCAAGAGCGCCCGTGCCAAGGACGCCTCGCTGCCGCGCCAGCGCAAGATCGCCGGCGACCTGCCGCCGTGGGCCCCGCTGCCCCCAGGCGAGCTCGTGGTGCAGCGCCCGGTGAACGGATGAGCCAGCCCTCGTCATCCAGTTACGAGACCTGGGTGATGGCGCTGCGCGCCTGGAGCAAGAACCCCGGCACGCCCATGCACCACCTGCCGGCGCTCTCGGACGATGCCTTTCACCCCGACACGTGGCAACGCTTCCTCAAGCACCTCAACGAGGCGATCAACGCGCTCATGGACAGGTGGAACACTGACCTGCGCGACGCGCTGATGGCGGCGCAGACAGATCACGACATCGCACGTGCTCTCACTGCTGCGCGCGGACCGCTCCTTGCTCGCCTGGAGCTCGCGCGCATGCAGCAGTTCCCGCCGCAGTTCCGTGACCAACTGGTGCTCCAGGCGCAGAAGGAGATTGCCAACCTCCAGGATCAGTTGGAGAGGCGCGACTACTCGGGGGGTTCGCGCGGCTCGACGCAGCGCTCCGAACAGGAGCGCTTTCTGAGGTTGCTTCGCGCCAACCCGCTCACGGCTGTCCTGGACATGCCGGCCGGATCCCCTCTGGGCGTACCCTCGCAGCCCGCGACCCCGGCCGCCCGGTTGGTGGGCGCGTCGGGACCCGCATCGGCCGCCCCGCCCGCGCCGACGTCGTCGCCCTTCAAGCGTCCCAGCCGCCGCATCTTTGGCGCCTAGCTCGACACAGGAGAAAGCCTCACCATGCCCAATCTTGCCCAGACCCGCGACCGCCTCGACCGCTACTTCAAGGCGCGCGTGCCGGTGGTCGTGGTGCGCACGCAGGAGCCCTCGCGCGCTCTCGAGGCGATCCGCTCGGCCGCGCAGTCAAACAAGGCGATGCCGTTCTACCTGCACTCCTCGGCCAAGGGATTGCTGGACATGAACACGCAGCAGCAGGTCACTGACGATCGCTCGCTCACCGGCGCCCTCGACTTTGCCACGCGCGCCTTCCAGTCGCGCGACCACGTCAACATGGTGTTTCAGGACGTGGACGATCTTGCCGACGAGACGCCCACCTCGCGCCACATGGCGGAGGTGGCTCGCGTGGCCGAGGACAGGGTGGGCTCCATCACCGTGGTCACCGACAAGACTGTGTGGCCGGGGCTCGCCCGCCTTGGCATGACGGTGGTGCTGGATCTTCCCGACTTTGATGAGCTTCACGAGGTGGTGACGGGGCTTGTCGAGGATCACCGCGTCAACCCACGCTTTGACATCCGGTGGACGGCCGATGACATGCGCCGCGCCGCTGAGACGCTCTCGGGCGTGACGCAGACCGAGGCCGTCAACATCATTGCCACGCTGCTGGCAAAGGAGTCGCTGCTGGAGCAGGACCTGAC
The DNA here is from genome assembly GCA_003246255.1 of Demequina lutea. Taxonomy (GTDB): domain Bacteria; phylum Actinomycetota; class Actinomycetes; order Actinomycetales; family Demequinaceae; genus Demequina; species Demequina lutea_A. Next base: position 1,986 of record QKAX01000085.1, on the reverse strand, counting down.
CGAGCTGTCCTCCTTCAAGGATCAGATCTTTGGCGGGGCGAGCGGGATCGAACGCGTGCAGCTCAAGGACTCCGACGCGGCGATCGGCGGGCTCACGGCCCTGCGTGCGTGGCTGGCGCGACGCGAGAGCCGCATCCGTCAGGACCTCTCGCAGACGCTGCTGCGCCCACCGCGCGGCATCATGCTCGTGGGCGTGCCCGGGTGCGGCAAGTCGCTGTCAGCCAAGGCCATCGCGCAGCGCTGGGGCCTACCGCTCTACCGCCTCGACCTGGGCGCGGTGATGGGTATGTACGTGGGCCAGTCCGAGTCGCGACTGCGCGAGGCGCTCGACGGCGCCGACCGCGTGGCGCCGTGTGTGCTGTGGATCGACGAGATTGAGAAGGGTCTCGCGGGGGCCGGTGGCGACAGCTCTGGCGTGACCACCCGCCTGGTGGGGCAGTTCCTGTACTGGCTGCAGGAGTCGCAGAGCAAGGTGTTCACAGTGGCCACCGCGAACGATGTGCGCAAGCTGCCCCCCGAATTGCTGCGCAAGGGTCGCTTCGACGAACTGTTCTTTGTGGATCTCCCCGATCCCACTGAGCGCGGCGAGATCATCAACCTCTACTTTGGGATGTACACCGGCCAGGTACCGGGGCCGGAGCTACAGCAGGCGCTCGTGACAGCCTCCGAGGGCTTCGCGGGAGCGGATCTCGAGGCCACGATCCAAGAGGTGGCCTGGGATCGCCGCGACCGCAACGATGCCGGCCCGCTCGATGAGCGTCTGGTGTTGGAGGCCTTTGCCAACGTGGTGCCCTACAGCAAGACAAATCCCGAGGACGTCGCGCAGATTCGCCAGTGGGGGCTCGAGCGCGCCATCCCCGCGAATGGGCAGCGCGAGGTGGCGGGGGCGCCCGCCGCGGTGGGCCAGCGTCGAGTGGTGCTTTAGCCCGGCCAGGGCGCCGCCCCGTACAACACCTCGTTGCCGTCGACGATCCAGTCGACGTCCTTGGCGCGCGTGTCGAGCAGGGGGCTGTCCTGGGCGATCAGCAGGTAGTCGTGCCGCAGCGCCTCAGCGCCGCGCTCGCCCACCGAGGCGTCATCCCACGTCGCGTCCACCACCAGCCACGCGCCGTCCACCTGCACCAGATTCCACGCATGACCGCCTGTAGTGACGCCAGAGGTGGCCACGCCCGTCACCACCACGGAGTCGATGCCCACAGTGTGGGCCGCGAGCTGCAGTGCCTCCGCGTACCCGGTGCAGACGGCTGTACGTTCCACGAGAATCCCGTACGCCTCTTGCGAGGTGTTGACACGCTCTCCGTCCTGCACCCCCGCCGCGATCGCATCGGCCGCCTCCCAGTCGTAGTGGGCCCAGTTCGCGATCGCATCGTGCAGCAGCCGCACCTGCTCGGCCCCGGTGCTGACAGTGAGGGCGCCCGAGTCCAGCACCAGCGCCTGTACCGCCTCGGCTGTCGCGCGGCGGCGCTCCTCGGCTTCGTCGTCGCTGTAGAGGTACACGGGCCTCACGGTGACGCCTGCTGCGCTCGACCTCACCGACCACTCGCGCACAAAGATGTGAGGGTTCTGGGTCACTGCCTCCATCACGGCGTCGGATGCGGCGCTCGCCGAGAGTCCAGGGCTAAAGCCAAGGCTGATCGACTCCTCCTGCGCCACCATGCTGCGCGCCAGGTACTGCACAGTCTCGTTGGAGCCAAAGACCGGATAGTCGACTGACGGTCCCGAGGGCGGCTGCGCCGTGAGGGTCTCTGGCCATGGCACCCAGCCGGGCAGCACGCCCGCATAGCCCGCCCACAACACCACGACAAGGGTGAGGCCAGCAAGCCATCGCACGCCGGTCCCCACCCGTCGGGGCCGCGCGGCGGCGGGGGCGCTGACGGTCGTGGCGGCCCACGCGCCCGCCTGCGCGGACGGCTCCCAGGGAAGGGCGCCCGATGCGGCATCGGCCAGGGGAACCCGCGGCGCTGCGCCGGGCACAAACCGTGTCTG